>DKPL01000097.1:10628-30565 GCA_002471185.1 Bacteroides sp. UBA7335 | reverse complement strand
TGCATCAAAACGATTAGCACGAAGCTCATCAAGCACTTCGTCTACTTGGGTACAACAAGTGGACTGAATACCTTGTTTCAAGAGCATTTCACGAGTAAGTGCTAATTGCACTTTATCATCATCAATTATTAATATAGATAATGAATGCAAAGGAGTCGTTTGTTTGTTCTCAGGTTCTCCTTGAAGTCTATAGATAGGAATTTTAATAATAAACTCAGTTCCTTCATTTATTTCACTCTTCACATTGATGGTCCCTTCGAGCAAAGCAACCAGCTTGCTCACAATCGATAATCCTAAGCCAACCCCATCTTGCCCTTGTGCTTGTGGCAATCGAGTAAACTCTTGAAAAGCAATCTTTTTTTGATTGCTCTTCATTCCAATTCCAGTATCTTTTACACTAATTACCAACATAGAAGAATTGTATTGAGCAGTCAAGCTAATTTCTCCTTTGCTAGTAAACTTAATAGCATTACTCAACAAATTAGTCACAATTTGGCGAATGCGAAGCGAATCGCTAATAAAATAGCCATCTAAATCTGACGATAAAGAAACATTAAACGAAAGATGTTTTGAATGTACCAATGGAGAAAAGCTATTACCAAGCTCATCAAATAACAAATAAGGATTGAAGCTTTCTCTATTAATTTCCATCTTATTAAGATCTAAGCGATGAAAATCTAATAAATCAGTGACTAGTTTGAGAATATGTTTAGAAGAGCTCTCCATGTTAGATAAATACTCTTTTTCTTTATCATTAATAGAAAGTTGATTCATTAAATCGATATAACCTATAATAGAACTCAAAGGAGCTTTTATGTCATGAGTAATGGTAAGCATTAGTTTTTCGCGAGTTTCAAGTAGTTCACCCGCACGTTTATTTGCATCTTCCAACTCTTTTCGGTATCGATTATTGCGAGCTAAGTCTCTCCAAATTATTATCATAAAGAGGATAATAAGCAAAATAGCACCCAAAGCCACATATCCTAAAATACTTGATGAGCGTTGTCGTACCATCTGTTCGCGATGAGACATTGCCTTGGCTTGGTTTATTAAGTTATTCTCAAACCCCTTCATTATAGTATCCATCTGTGCAGTCAGGTCGATATTGAGTTTTTTGAAGTAGGCACTATTGCGACGAATGGTAGCCTTTCGTTTTTTTAAATTGGCTTGATTGGCTTGGCGTAGTCTTTGATGAATAGAGTCCGCAGGATTGATAGTTTCGAGTAGTGTATCAACCGTTACTTCATAAGTGGTATTGTAGTGTACAGCAGTATCGGCTTGCTTTGAAGGTGCAAATACCTCGGCTACACGCTTAAAGAATTTTTTCTTTGTAGGCTGTTGAATAATTGTGTCATATTTTGCAACAACATTGCGCTGAACTCGCTGTTGAGTAAATACAGAGTCTTGCTCTGCAACAAGCCGCTCAAAGTCTGCAGTAGATAGAGTTTGACTGTTTTCTTTGTTCATCAACTGAATTAATTGAAGGATACTTTGATCCTTTCTATTCAATAGCATCAATAGACTATCGGTCATTAATTCTTCGTGCGAATCTGAGGCAGATAAATTTCTCATCTCGCGACGGATAAAAAAGAGTCCCGACAACAATACAATCATTAAGAGAGTATAGCTTACAACTATTTTTAGTTTTGTAAAACGAAAAGAGCTCATCTGTTAAGGCTTTTATTTAATTTAAGTTTGCAAATATACATTTTTCATCTAAAAGGAATTACCTTTGCCAAAAGCAAACTGTCATTATAAGTAACATGAAGCGTATATTAATAGTTGAGGATGACATCACTTTCGGAACAATTATAAAATCTTGGCTAAATAAGAAAGGATTTGATGCTACTACAGTTAGTAGCGTTAGTAAAGCCAAAAAGCTAATCGAAAGTGACTGTCCCAATATAATCTTATCAGATTTACGATTGCCAGATAGCGATGGAACAGAGCTACTTGTATGGCTAAATAGCAAAGGACAAGCTATTCCTTTTATAGTAATGACTAGCTATGCAGAGATTCAATCTGCTGTGCAAGCCATGAAACTTGGTGCTTATGACTACGTGTCAAAACCTATAAATCCTGATGAACTATTAAAGAAGATAGAAGAAGCATTAGAGCATAAAGTCAGCCCAAAGAACACCTCAGCTTCTGCTACCCAAACTCCACCTTCGAAAGCATCAACTGGTTATTTGGAAGGAGTAAGCAAAGTAGCACAACAACTTTATTCTTACGTTTCGCTGGTAGCACCAACAAATATGTCGGTACTTATAAATGGTGCAAGCGGCACAGGAAAAGAGTATGTAGCCAAAAGGATCCATGAACTAAGTTCACGAAAGGACAAGCCATTTATTGCAATAGATTGTGGATCAATCCCTAAAGAATTGGCAGCTTCTGAGTTTTTTGGTCATTTGAAGGGATCATTTACCGGAGCTTTAGCAAATAAAACCGGAGCTTTTGAGGCTGCAAATGGCGGAACAATCTTTTTAGATGAAATCGGAAATTTGAGTTATGAAATTCAAGTTCAACTACTGCGCGCTTTACAAGAACGAAAAATACGTCCCGTAGGATCAACAAAAGAAATTGTTGTAGATATCAGATTGGTATCGGCCACGAATGAAGATTTGAGTAAAGCGATTGAAAAAGGTACATTCAGAGAAGATTTATTTCACCGCATCAACGAGTTTACTCTAAAAATGCCAATGCTAAAAGAGCGTAAAGAGGATATTATGCTTTTTGCTGATTTCTTTTTAAATCAAGCCAATCAAGAGTTAAACAAAACCATTAGTGGGTTTTCATCAGAAGCTATAACCAGATTAGAAAACTACTCATGGCCGGGAAATCTTCGTGAAATGAAGAACATTATAAAGCGAGCTACTTTATTGGAACCGACTTCTACAATTACAACATCGAGTCTTGATATCACAATAGAAGAAGAACCGAATAACTTGATGTTGAAAAATGAGAGTGTCGAAAAAGAGTTGATTATTGAAGCATTAAGACAAGCCAATCATAATAAAAGCAAAGCAGCTCGTATTCTTAACATCGACAGAAAGACGCTTTATAACAAATTAAAAATCTATGATTTAGAGTAATATAAAAACAAAAAACATCCCTGGAATAGACAAGTAGGGATGTTTTTTGTTTAGAAACTTATTCAGCAGTTTCAGTTGTAGAAGTTTCTTGTGCAGGTTCTTCTGTTTTCGATTCTTCTTTCTGAGGTTCTTCTTTTTTTGCTTCTTCACATTTTGAATCTTGATTTTCTGTTTGCTCTGTTGGAGCTTGTTCTGGTTTAACCGGATCTTGTGCTAAAGCTACGAATGAACCACTACATACAAATGCAAACATTGCTACTGATAAAATAAACTTTTTCATAATTCTCTTTTTTAATTGATACTATAAACTTTTTATTTCAGAGACTCACACTATAAATGTGTGCCCTACTCTTATATAGTACCAAATAGAATGCCAGAAAGAGGAATAATAGACAACACCCTAATATGCAACAGATTAGCATTATCCACTCATTTACAAACCGTGGAATTAGTGTAGAGTAAAACCCAAAAGGTGTAGAATAATTCTACACCTTTTGGGTTTTATTATATTAAATCGACTTTAATTTTGTACGGTCAATGTAGTTCCATTTACCACTACAGGGTAACGCTTCAAGTATTCTTTCCCTTCGCCGGTGGGAAAACCATTATTATTTAAATCGTAAACGGTTTCACACTGTGGACAGATTGCTTTGCCTAAACCTTCATCAAGTAAGTTGATTGAAACTCCTCTTTGTGCTTCTACCGGACAAGCTGCATCGTAACAGATGTAGTTATTATCGCCGGGTTCCGAGAAAAACAAAGACTTACCTAATATCAATCCGGCATATCCAACAGCTATACCATTGACATTTTTAGTCACCTTTACAAAATAGCCGGGAGTTGTTATAGTAGGATTATGTGCAACACTATAGTTTAAGTTAAATCGCACAGAGGGTATACTCGACTCGTATGCTTTATCGCAAGCATTGAGAACAAGACACACCATTAACACTACTAGTTTACTAACTTTACTGACCATTATAAACGTTGAAGCAATTTGTTTTCAGCAGTTTCTACTCGCTTAAAGTTGAATCCTTCAATCAGCTGCTGCATCAATTGAGCGATCTCTGCATTACAAAGATTTCCAATACTACCCTCATGCGTATGATGAACTATTTTATCGTGCGAGAATTTTCCGGCTTCAATATCCAGCCCTACTTTCTTATAAGCATCACGGAAAGGCATACCTTCGCGAGCCAAACGATTTACCTCTTCAACACTAAAAATCAATAAATACTTATCATCATCGAGAATGTGTTCATTCACCTTCATCTCGCTTATTATATAAGTAGTCATCTTCAAACAATCTTCCAACTCCTTGAAAGCCGGAAGAAACACTTCTTTGATGATCTGTAAGTCGCGGAAATAACCCGATGGCAGATTATTAGCAATCATCATAATTTGTTGAGGAAGTGCTTGAAGCTTATTGCACTTAGCGCGAGTTAGCTCAAAAACGTCAGGGTTCTTTTTGTGAGGCATAATACTAGATCCCGTAGTACATTCATCGGGAAGCTTCACAAAGTTAAAGTTCTGACTATTGAATAGGCAAGCATCGTAAGCTAATTTAGAAATAGTACCTGCAATAGTAGCTAAAGCAAATGCAACATTACGTTCCAGTTTACCCCGTCCCATTTGTGCATATACTACATTATAATTCATTGAATCAAAGCCCAACAAATCAGTAGTCATGGTACGATTTAAAGGAAATGAAGATCCGTATCCGGCAGCAGACCCTAGCGGATTGCGGTTACACATCTTAAAGGCAGCTTGCAAAAACAACATATCATCGGCCAGACTCTCTGCATACGCACCAAACCATAACCCAAACGAAGATGGCATAGCAATTTGCAAGTGAGTGTATCCGGGCATTAAAACCTCTTTATACTTATCACTTTGCGTTAATAAAGCGGTGAAAAGATCATTAACCAATCCTGCAACTTTTTTAAGTTCTGCTCGTGTAAACAATTTCAAATCGAGCAATACCTGATCATTGCGCGAACGGCCACTATGTATCTTTTTACCAACATCACCTAGTCGTCTAGTTAACAATAGCTCCACTTGAGAATGAACATCCTCAACACCATCTTCAATCACGAAGATACCTTGCTCTACTTCACTATAAATGTTCTTTAATTCAGCAAGCAATATGTCAAGCTCATCCTTTGTTAACAAGTTGATACTTTGGAGCATAGTGATGTGTGCCATAGATCCCAACACATCATATTTTGCTAAGTAGAGATCCATTTCACGATCTCTTCCTACTGTGAAGCGTTCTATTTCGTGATTAACCTGAACAGATTTTTCCCAAAGTTTTTGTGCCATACCTTATTAATAGTGAATCATAGACAACATTTCTACCATTTTTTCTAATCCATCCTTAAGAGGTTTTTGCACCATTGTTTTCATGAATGGATTGAGTTCAACTCCCAAAGTAACTTTGATTTTACATTCCTCTTCAGTTACAGGGACTATTTGAATCCAGATATTAAAAGGCATTGGCGACTTGGTAGATTCAAGTTTGATGCATTTATCTGGTTCTCTTTCTACTATTTTCAATGATATTTCTCCGATGGGAGAAACATTAAAGCTCAACGAGTCTGAATCAAAGATTACATCTTTAACTTTATCTTGTGGCAAACGATCTTTTACACTCTCTAGGTTATAGAGATTAGATAACTTACTGTAAACTCTATCCTGAGGATAAGGGATTACCTTTACGTCACTTTCAAACTTTGTCATATTGCTTATAGTTATTGTTATTAAATACAAAAAAGAACTATCCGGACAGTCATTGTCCGAATGGCTCTTTTCTATAATAATGTTTTTAATATCAAAAATGTTTATTTATCCGCCTCCCAATGTGCAGGATCTTTGCGCCATTCATTCAAAGCATCCACATCAGTCTCTTCAATATATCCTGTACGAAGTGCAACTTCAATCACAGCATCATAATCAGTAAGAGTTACCAAAGGAACTTTTGCGTCCTTAAAAGCTTTCACTGCTAGTGGGAATCCATAGGTATAAGCGGCTACCAT
Source organism: Bacteroides sp. UBA7335 (assembly GCA_002471185.1). Classification (GTDB taxonomy): domain Bacteria; phylum Bacteroidota; class Bacteroidia; order Bacteroidales; family Bacteroidaceae; genus Bacteroides. The sequence continues at coordinate 24,438 of DKPL01000097.1, read as the reverse complement.
TCCGATAACATCACAACCATCTCTACGAATAGCTTCTACTGCTTTAAGACTACTTCCACCTGTAGAAATTAAATCTTCTACCACTACAACTTTCATACCCGGGCGCAATTCACCTTCAATCAAGTTTTCCAAACCATGATCTTTAGGAGTAGCACGAACGTATACAAAAGGTAAGTTTAAAGCATCGGCTACCAATGCACCTTGAGGAATAGCTCCGGTTGCAACACCAGCAATAGCATCAACTTGCCCGAATTTTTCTAAAATCAAACGAGTTATTTCTATTTTTACGAATGTACGGAGTGATGGATAGGAAAGAGTTTTGCGGTTGTCGCAGTAAAAAGGCGATTTCCATCCCGAAGCCCATGTAAATGGATTATCCGGTTGCAGTTTTATCGCTTTAATTTTTAGCAGTTTCTCTGCAAACAATCTCTCTAAAGTTTTCATAACTAAACTAACTTGGTAATTATTTAAGTGCAAAAATATAGAAAATAGAACGAAACACAAAAGAAGATTCCTTTTATTTTTTCGTTTGATTAATCATCGTACTCACAAACAGCTATACAACGCTTAATATCTGAAAATTCAAACCCACGACTCATGGCAAAGCGTATTAGTTTTCCGTTTAACTCAAAATCATCTTTGGCTCGAATATTTTTTCGTTTGGAGTTTATCAAATTGGCAAGTACGTTTAAGTATTCTTCTTGGTCAATCTCGTCCAAATATTTAGTTATTACAGGCTGAGGTATCTTTTTTAAGTATAAAGCTTGCGATATTTTTAGTTTCCCCCATTTTGAGAATTTAAACTTATCGTTTGTAAATGCCTTACAGAACCTTTCTTCATCAATATATTTTTCTGACTCCAGACGAGTTAGGATTCGTTTGATGGTATCGAAAGATATACCCCAACGCTGCATTTTTTCTTGAAGTTCCCACTTACAATGTTCACTTCCTGCGCAATATGCAGTTAGCCTATTTAATGCTTCTTCTTCAGTTATCATCATCTTGTTTTACTTGCACTAACCATGCGATCATTACCGCAAATATCTTTTATTATTCTACAATGTTCATAGCCCAATGACTCTAGCATGTCTATCGTTTCTTTTCCAAATGCTCTGTTTATCTCAAAATATAATTTGCCGCCTATTCGCAATAAAGAGACTCCCAGCATTGCTATTTGTCGATAAAAAATCAATGGATCATCATCTGCTACAAACAAGGCCAAATGGGGTTCCCAATCTAAAACATTACGCTCCATATCACTCTTTTCAGAGAGAGTCACATAAGGAGGGTTGCTAACAATAATATCAAATTGTGGAGAAAAATCTGTCGGATTTTCTTTAAGCACATCATGTTTTTCGAACGTCACATGAGCTTTTAATAAATCATTATTTGAGGTAGCTTGAGCTATGGCAAGTTCCGACACATCCCAACCCGTCACTTTGGCTTCATTAAGCATCAAAGATAAAGAGATAGCTATGCAACCGCTTCCGGTACCAACATCAAGTATTGATGGTTGAGCAACTTCATTTTCATTAACAATTAGCTCTACTAGTTCTTCGGTTTCAGGTCGAGGAATAAGTACTCCGGGAGCAACTTGAAATGAACGGCCACAAAAGTTTGCATGCCCAAACACATATTGAATGGGCTCGTGTTGAACCATTCGTTGCAAAATGTTTTCGAGTTGCAATGTCTCAGTAGTTGATAAATTGGTATCTTTGCCTAAATAAATATCGAGTGCATCTTTGCCCAAAAGATCACACCAAATCATCATCATAAGATTTTTGATTTCATTAGGTGGATAAATATCTTTTAGGGTCTGTTTAATATGTGTCGATATTCTATTCATGACAGAGAAATAATTATTAGTGGTACAAAAGTACAAATATTATAATGAATGACTAAATGGAAAGAGAAGAAAAATATATGCAACGCTGCATTGAATTAGCACAACATGGATTGGGTCATGTTTCGCCAAATCCAATGGTGGGAGCAGTTATTGTATGCGATGGCCTGATTATTGGAGAGGGGTATCATCGTAAATGTGGAGAAGCACATGCCGAGGTCAATGCTATTCGTTCTGTCAAAGATCAATCATTATTGAAACGTTCTACCATTTATGTTAGTTTAGAGCCTTGTTCGCATTATGGAAAGACTCCTCCATGTGTCGATTTAATCATCGAAAAAGAAATTCCACGAATTGTTATCGGGTGCCAAGATCCATTTTCTAAAGTTGCAGGCAATGGCATCAGAAAATTGCGTGATGCCAACCGCGAAGTAATTGTAGGTGTAATGGAAAAAGAGTGTCGAAACCTAATACGTACATTTATTACGGCTCACACATTGCATCGTCCTTATATCACGTTAAAGTGGGCGCAATCTGCTGATGGGTTTATCGACAAAAAACGCACTTCGGGACAGGCTGCCAAATTGTCTACCGATCTCACTACCCTACTTGTTCATAAACGAAGAGTAGAAATTGACGGGATAATGGTAGGCACCCATACTGCGCTATTAGATAACCCGTCATTAACCGTGCGCCACTGGTATGGCAATAACCCTACCCGAATCATTATTGACAAATTGCTAGAAGTGTCTAATGATGCAGCTATATATAATCGTGAAGCGCCTACCATTATTCTTAATACAATACGAGAAGAAAGATGTAATAATATAGAATATCTAAAAGTCGACTTCAATCAAAATTTTATATCGGAGGTACTAACACTACTTTATCAGCGAAACATACATTCATTGATGATAGAAGGAGGAGCTATTCTATTACAATCATTTATTGATGCCGAAATATGGGATGAAGCCTTTGTTGAACTTTCCAATCTATTTTTAGAAGAAGGAGTTTCGGCTCCTTACCTAAAAGGAGCAATAGACATGAGCTGTGAAAAACAATTCGGAGTAGACATTTTGCATTATAAAAGACAAAATGCTATTTAAAAACCAGTACCTTTGCATCCCAAAAATCAATAGGTAATAAACAAAATGATGCTTCCTAACAATATAAAACTAAAAGCAGTACTGTTCGATATGGATGGAGTACTGTTCGATTCAATGCCCTACCATGCAGCGGCTTGGCACAAAATCATGCAGAAATATGGATATGATTTAAGTAAAGAAGAAGCTTATATGCACGAAGGTCGTACTGGCTCGGGTACAATCAATTTGATTTGTCAACGCCAATATGGTAGAGATGCTTCAAAAGAGGAAATTGAGAATATTTATCAAGATAAAAGTAGAGAGTTTAATAACTATCCGGAACCCGCGCCAATGAAGGGTGCTTGGGAGTTATTACAAAAGGTAAAGGCAGCCGGTCTTGTGCCAATGGTTGTAACCGGTTCCGGGCAGCTTTCATTAATCGACCGTTTGGAGCATTATTTCCCTAAAACCTTTAAAAAAGAATTAATGGTTACGGCGTATGATGTAAAACATGGCAAGCCTCATCCCGAACCTTACTTGATGGCTCTTGAAAAAGGAGGGTTTAAAAGAGATGAAGTTATTATCATTGAAAATGCCCCACTAGGAGTGCAAGCCGGAGTAGCTGCTGAAATATTTACCATTGCTGTAAATACCGGTCCATTACCCGACCATGCATTATTAGATGAAGGAGCGAACTTGCTTTATCCATCTATGCAAGCGCTTAGTGACAATTGGGATGAGTTAATCGGAATTAAGAAATAAATAGAGGTTATCAATGATAAGAGCCGGTGATGTAGTAAAATCACCGGCTCTTATTGTATAGGTGCATTATTTCATCGCATTTCTACATCTAGAAAAATCAACCTGATATAACCCATTTATTTTATAGCAAGAAAGCAATTTAATTAAAAAAATCTTTAAGGTGATAGATTCGTTTAGTATAAAACTTAATCTTAAAATCGAACTAAGTTGATTGCTATTATTATAAGCAGCAACTATTAAATGAGAGAATAAGAACTTGCATTGTATACTATTTTAACTAATTACTTTGTGCTAAAAATTAGATAGTAAGTAATGGGTAAAAAGTCTCTTTGTTTTGAGTCAAAAGTCTCTTTGTTTTGGCGATAAGTTAGTTAGTTTTGGGTCAAAAGTCACTATGGAATTTTCAGGACATTTCACCAAATATAAATTACTCATAAACAACACATTAAGCAGAACAACATCGCTTCAAAAAACGCTATTACCACACAAAATTTACAAATCGACTGCAATCTTTCAAAACTTTCAGTTTATTATTTTTACTATAAGAGGTAATTTCAAAGAGTAAGTGCATCTTAAAAAACGCTCTAAGATGCACTTACAATAAGACTATTAAGTTGTTATGTTATAACTTTACTCCGAACTAAAATATTCTACTTACAAAGAATACAGAAGTTTGAGTTCCAGAGATTCACTCTTCAGGTTATTTAGCAGCAACCTTACGATTGTATTTACCCTGCAAGTAGCGAGCATATTTTAATAAATCATCACCACGCTCTACCACAATCGGATCTGTAGATTCTACCCAACTGTTTTCCAATTCACCAACTGCCACCTTAAATGCTTCTTCGTCAAAAGAGGTATTGTCAATAGCAGCTTGAGTTAGAGCGTCAATGTATAATGCCCAACGTTTTGCATAATAATCGTTTATCAATCCTGCCCAAGTACGACTAGCATAATCGTTCAAGCTGCCACCCCAGGTTGTAATTAAGTTACGAGCGTTCTTCTCGTAGTAATCTTGCAACTGTGGAGTATTTCCAACAGCACGAGCATCTTCTAACCATTTGTCGAGCGAACAACGGCTGTGATAAGCATTTAGCTGATCTAAGTCATTTAATATCTCCATCATTTCAGCACCGCGTGCATTCATAGCAGGAATATCTTTTGCCTCATAGCTTTGGTCAAACTCATTCTTAACAGTCAAAAAGTAGTTGCCCAAAAGCTGTCTGCCCACAGTGATTATATCCAACTGCAACGCATCGCGCGAAGCATCCGGTGCCTCAAGCAGTTTTTGAAAAGCAACAGCCAACTGCTCATTTGAGTAGTCAATGACCGTACGCTTATTCGATTTATTTAACTCAGGACGCAAGTTAGGAAGCACTCCTAAAGTCTTAGGAACCTGCACATGAATATCATTAAACAAAACACTCCAGGCATCGCGCACCGCTGCCGATTCTTGTCCTGCATGTCTATAAGCCAAAGCAGCTACCCAAGCCTCATCGTTAAGATGTGGAGTCCACGCCTTTTCAAAAATATACTCATAAGGAAACTGTTGCACATCAAGCCCCTCTAGAGTAGAGCCTACCCCCCATAAATTGTCTCCTCCGTTTACCAAAGCATTCTCAAGTCGAGCGCCACTTTCCTTTACGTTTCCAGTTAAAGTTGTGTTACCACCAAAATTGCCTAAATAGCACCAAATGTAAGGCTGTCCATGAAACTTATTTGTATTTTTCCAAAGCTCTACATTTTCACAATGATAATCAAGAAGCACCATCTTACCCTGAGGAACTCCAGTTAACAAAGCCTCAATACGTGGATCAGTCCAGTCCTTACGATCAAAATAAAACATCCAAGTCATTTGCATCCATTCAGCCTTTGGATCAGCAGCAGTCAGCGTATGATACATATCTTCAGACACTTTAGCCAAGTACTCAGGTTCCCAGCTAGGAGGATCAACTTCATTAAATGGGTCTACACCATAAATATGATCAGTGCCAAACAGTTTAGTTTGTTCTTGCAAGAAGTGCTTTTGAATTTTAGCAAACAATGGATCTTCAGGGTTTAGAAAGTTGCAACGATATTCTTCTGTAAATCCGGCCCACTTACTTAAGTTTTGAATATTAGCTTCAGGGTAAATGCGTTTGAGAGCACCAGGTACGTGTCCCGCAAAAGCAGGAAGTACAGGTTTCATATTTAGTTCTCGTTCTCTCTTCAATATCTTTTTTTGAAGTTCAGTTTGATGTTCCAACCACTCCATCGGCAATGGTCCATTCCAGCCATCGATATTGGCCATACGATGCCAAGGAAGGTAAGTTGGTCCGGTAAAGTAAGAGCGAATTTCCTCATCAGTCAAACCCAGTTTTTTCCATACTTTATACCACACAGCCTCTTGTCCGGTAATGGCCAATGGCATATTAATACCATTTAATGCCATCCAGTCAATCAGGCGTTCCCAATCGTTCCATTGCCAAAAAGGCATGGTATAGCCATAAGTACAATAGTTTAAGAAGAAACGTCTATCAACCTTTGCATCTGCGCAGTAAGGTTCTTTCAGCATCGGCAATGTATCGGGCATTTCTACCGGAATATCAGCATACCAAGACACCGTGCTCAAACAATTGTATTTAAGATAATGATTTAACCCCATGGCCATGGAGTTGGCATTATTTCCACTAATTGTAATTTTACCGGGAACAGTCGTTTCAATACAGAAGCGATCTTTTCCATTTGTCGATTTTATTTTTTTAAATTGAAAACTCTGTGCATAGCCTGGAATCAGACGTTTCACAAGAGATTGCATAGCCTCCACATCTTTATTGGCACCAAATACCGATAAAGAGAGGAATAGAGCAGTAAAAAAAAGATAAATGCTTTTCTTCATCATCAGGTTATAATTTAATATAAATTTGTTTCTTAAATAATAGATATCCTAAAAGCCAATTTAGCGATAGGAATAAAACTGCATAACTAAATGAACCTAAGTAGTTTCCGAACAAAGGTTGTAATAGAGTTTGAAAGAGATATTGATTGACTCCCCACACGCGAAGCAAATCACCAAAAACCTCTCCAAACACATAAAGAATAAGTGGATTGACTCCAAATATCTGAAAAAACAATGACCAGTTTTTTTGTTGTTTAACATCGATTACATAAATCAACATAGCCAGCATTAATGCTGATATACCACAAGTCAGCAACACAAAACTGGGTGACCATAAGCGTTTGTTTATGGGACAAGCATAACTCAGCATAAAACCTGCGAACAGCAGTGAACTACCCATTAAGAATAACTTTTGCATACGCATACCATTATCTTTATGATTTACAATCATGCCGCCACACACAAAGCCAATCATTACTTGAGCAATAGCAGGTATAGTGCTTAACACACCTTCAGGGTCTACAAATTGTTTGCCTTGCAAATACATATGATTAGCGCCCAAAACTGCAAAATCAATTTTAGAAACTATATTATCTGGAGACTTCTCAAACCCATGACCTAGTAATTGCAACAGAAAATAGAAAATAAGTAGTCCGATAGCAATTGAGAGGAAACGTTTATGAGCTACGAATAAGGCTAACAAAGCAGTTATCCCATAACAAATTCCTAAACGTTGCATTACCCCCATTAATCGTAAATGCTCCAAATTAGTCCATTGCCCAGTTTCGCAACCTTCGATTAGCCACCTCATTAATAGTCCAATAACAATCAAGAGTAAAGAGCGTTTTACGATTTTCGCAACAGATGCTCTCCAATCAAAATTGTATTTTCGCAAAGAGATATAGGTAGATATTCCCATTAGAAACATAAACATCGGAAATACCAGATCGGCCGGTGTAAACCCATCCCATTTGGCATGACGCAATGGTGCGTAACAATAACCACATGCGCCGGCATTATTAACCAATATCATGCCAGCTACTGTGATGCCTCGTAGTACATCGAGCGATAAAAGACGTTTTGAGCTTGTCATATTATAAATTCATTAAAAACGAAATATCTACTGCCACACTATACAGAGCAAAGTTGATGATGCAGCCAACACCGCTCCAATCAGAGTTTCATAAGGAATTAGTTTTAAGCGTTGCTTAAATGATAATTCGCAAACCCCACCTGTAGCATGAAAAAACGAACCGTGAGGTAAGTGATCGAGTACCGTAGCACCTGCATTAATCATGGCTGCCCCCCATATAGCCGATATACCCACGGCCAAAATAGTTTGTGAAAAAGAGGCAGACGCAAGAGTAGCTCCTGCAGTAGTTGAAGCTGTTGCAGCCGACATCAAGGTGCCCGATATAGGTGCTATCAATACTTCATCAAGATGTGAACGGCCAAGTATATCTAAAATCCAATCTTTCAGAGTAGAGTTTTTAATGATGCCGGCTATGGTACCTGTTCCAACCAATAAGATGGCAACGACCGACATTTTTTGTAACCCATACTCCATACTTGGCAATATATTCTTCCATTGTCTCATGCACAAAATTCCACACAACCCTCCTATTGGTAATGCAATAAGCGGATCGATAGTAATTCCGAATAAAGGACGGAACGATAAAAGAACAATAGTCACAAATGGAGCTATCAAGCTAGCACTCAATGATGGGAGATTTGCAGTATCCTCCACTTCCATGACTTTTAAGTCGCCAGTATATTTATTAGGGATCAACCGACTAACTACAAAAATGGTAAAAAGCAATCCGACAATAGCAGGCAATACATTAACAAACATCACCGATGACAAAGGTGCATTAAAGTTTTCAGCGGCAATAATGGTATTTGGGTTAGGAGAAATAATATTACCACATTTTCCGCCACCTACCATAGCAATTAATAGTACCGAAGGCGAAATTTGCAATCGCTTGCCCAGTGACAGTGCGATTGGGGCTACTGTAATAACAGCCACATCCACAAACACACCCACTGCACAAAGCAGCATAGTTGCAAGAGCTAAAGCTGCAAACACGCGTTTTTCGCCCAAAACTTTCACGATAGCATTGGATATGGTAATAGCAGCTCCTGTTTTTATTAAAACTCCCGATAGCACACCAGCAGTTAATATGCGAATTATAGCCGGAGTTACATCTTTCACTCCATCTGTCATTACCAATACCGTTTCAATAAGCGAAAGTCCGCCTAGCAGTCCGCCTACAATAGCTCCAAATATCAAGCTATAAGCTGGTGATATTTTTTTTATGATTAGTACAACAGATACAATCAATCCGACTAATGCTCCAATAGCTGTCATATTCTACTTAGATTAGATTTGTGTTTATTTAGTTGAGTTAAATTGACGTATTACTCGAATGATTTGAGTGACAGTAGTTTCAATATTATTCAATGCTACTTCACTCTTCATGGCTTGTTCGAGGGTAATAGGACCTTGTTGAATGGAAAATACTCCGGCAAATCCCATATCGTTGAGCTGGTCTACAGTTTCAACTCCACCTCCGATAGCTATTACAGGAACTCCTACTTCGTTAGCTAAGTTCAGAATTCCCCCTAAAGCCTTTCCCATAGCGGTTTGTGCATCCAGTTTGCCTTCGCCCGTCAAAACTAGGTCTGCTCCATGCAAAGCCTCACGAAAATGTAGCCGATCAAGAATTGTTTCTATTCCGGGCTTTAGTTCAGCTTTAATAAACGGAAGCAATCCACCTCCCATTCCTCCTGCCGCACCTGCTCCGGGAATATTAGAAATATCTACTTTCTTTAAGTCTTTTAGTAAATGTGCATAGTGTTTAAGACCATTGTCTAGTTCATCAACCATTGTAGGCGAAGCTCCTTTTTGTGGAGCGTATACAAACGCAGCGCCATGAGTTCCAAAAAAAGGATTATTTACATCGCACGCAATGGTAAAAGAGGCTTCACACAATAATGGATTAACTTTCGATTCGTCAATATGAGCAATATGAATTAGGTTTTCACCACATGGACTAAGTTCTGTGCCATTTTTATCCAAAAAACGTATTCCAAGAGCAGCCAACATCCCTATACCGGCATCGTTAGTAGCACTGCCTCCAATCCCCATGACAAAGTTTCGGCAACCTCTTGCAAGTGCATCGGCAATAACCTCTCCTGTACCAAAAGTTGTAGTAAGCAGTGGGTTGCGTTCATCAGAAGCTAACAAGGGTAGTCCGGCAGTTGTTGCCATTTCAAGAATGGCCGTTGTGCCATCTTGAGTTATTGCATAAGCAACCTCAATAGGTTTCATCAGTGGATTATGCGCCCAACAAAAGACTTCGTTCACATCCAACGCCGAACAGATGGCTGCTGTAGTTCCCTCTCCACCATCAGCTACAGGAAAAGAGTGAATTTCGCAAGTTGGAAATTGTTTTAGAATAGCTTTAGAAGAAGCCTCTGCAATATCTATTGAGCTAACCGATCCCTTAAAAGAGTCGAATGCAAGAATTACCTTTTTCATAGTTTATCAATTTAAAATCAATAAATATATAGTTTATTTAGTTATTACTGTCCACTAAGTCAATCATAATCAACCGCATGACAGTAATAACCAAATTATCAGTCATCAATACGTGACCTTATTATTCAATACCACTAACTTGATCTACCATCTCTTTTGCTCTAGCCAATGGGTTAGAGTAAGCTATTGTAGTATTATTCCAAGGTGTATTAATCCAAGTTTCCTCCCAACGGTCTAAATCGTCTCGTTGTTTAGAAAAGTGACGTTTAATACGAGGTACATAATAATCTTTTATCAGTCCACTCCAGAAGCGTGCCGCATAATCCTCTTGGATTCCTCCCCAAGTAGTAATTAGTCGTTTTGCATTTGCTTCATAAGCATCTTTTTCTTCAGCATTTGTACCACTGTTGCGAGCCAAGTTCACCCATTCTTCTAAACGATAAATTGGATGAGAAGCAAGCAATTGATCAACCTCAAGAAGCAGGTTTACAGTTTGTTTCAAATACTCTTGTGCCTGCAATTGATTTCCTTCAGCATCAGCTTTTAATGCTTTCTCATAAATTTTATCAGCTTTGGCAGCAACATAAAAAGCGGCCAATTCAATAGCGTCATTAACATACAGTTGAGAAGCTTTAAGTGAATCACTACAAGATAAATAAAGTTGTACACCTTGCAAGAAGTCATCACTAACATCGATTTTGCTAATTCTACGTTGGTCGGGCACTACAGTTTGCCAAGTAAAACGAGGATATGAGTATAAAGAACTATACGCACTATTTCTAAACAAATCCCAAGCTTGTTTCATAGAGTCGGGATAAGCGCCATAACGAGCCGCACAGTAACTTGCAGTCCATTCATCTAGATTAATAGGCTGATCAGTCCATCCCATATCAGCAAGCAGTTCATATACAATTTCATTGTTTTCTAATCCCTCTGGCGCCGATCCAAAACCAATAAGGTTGCCACGCAAAGGAGATTGCAATGCTTCGGCAGACGAAGAAGCATACATATTAAGATCGCCGGTCAAAGGTGTTTTTCCACCAAAGTTTGGCACATAACTGAATATCCAGTTTTTTCCATAAAAGCCATCGTGTACCTTCCACGTTTGTTCGGTTCCCCATACCCATTTTGGATAATCATTACCTAAATCTACAATAATCATCTTATCATCGGGCACACGACTCAATAAAGCTTGCAAGCTTTCTCTATCCCAAAAGTCATGTTGATAGCCAAATGTCCATCCTTGTGTAACCCAGATTGCATCGGGATTTCCAGCCTGAATAGAGCGATGTATAGACTCACCATACTGTGCCAATAGGTTATGCTTTCCTTCAACATCACCTTCGGCCACCGGTAAGCGCATTTCATTAAAACTATCAGAAAGATAGTAAGTTGTTTTTCCAAATTCTTTTTCCCACTCTTCGATAAAAAGTTTTCCGATCTCTTCAAAATAAGGTGAATCGGGTGGAAGCACATAAGCATTAAATTTATCATCAAAACCACCCCACATGAGGTGTTTAAAGTTAGTATCAGGATGTTTTTGAGCAAAAGCCATAGGAACAAAACCTGCAAATGCTGGTGCTATTGGCTCCATTTGCAATTGACGCATACGATCTATGATTTGGTGTTGCATAGCAATTTGTCCAGCTTGCCAATTATCAGACAATGGTCCATCCCATGTGTTTAAGTTACCCATACGGTGCCAAGGCAAGTGAGCAGGAGCAGTAAAAAACTCTCTAACCTCTTCTTTTGTCAATCCCATACGCAACCATACTCTTTCGGCTATTGCTTCGCTGGCAACCGTAGCCAGCGGCATATTCACTCCTCTGAGTGCCATCCAGTCTATTTCTTTTTCCCAACGATTCCAATCCCAATAAGGGGTAGTATACCCAAAGGTACATACATTCAAAAAGTATCTTTTATCGTAAGGAGTAGTTTGTTCTTTTTCATAATCAGGCCACTGCTTAGGCAAGTTCAAATGTTGACCACTCCAGGTCTTCATCGATTGGCAACCCTCTCTAAGATAAGTATGAAAAGCATAACAGATAGCTACAGGACTACTACCACCAATTTTTAACTTTCCATTTTTTGCTTCGATTTTAAATGTCTCTTTGCCATCTGACAGATCCATTGCATAAAGTTCTATATCATTGGCTTTACTACCTATTTGTCGTTCAATAACACTGCGCGCATTAGTAATCATTTGAGTAGCGTCGGACGAACTTTTACACGAACTAACCATGCATATCCAAGCAAAAGAGAATAAGAGAATAAGAGAGTGTTTCATAAATAAAAAATATCTAAAGTCGTTAATAGAACCGGTATCCAGGAGATGAAAAAGTTCCGGATACCGGTATAGAAAAATAAGTATCTGTATTATTACATCAACTTATCGGATAATCAATTTAGCAGTTGCTGAAGCCACTTTAGCAATGTATATGCCTTTTTCAACCTGAGGAGTTACTGCTCCTTGAGTCAATTGGCCTTCGTAAACCATTTTACCAGTTAAGTCATATACAGCAATTGTTGCATATTCTTCAGCACCTTCCACAAAGATTGTATTGTTTTCGTTCCAAATCTTTATGTTATTTTCAGTCTTACTTGTGTTGATAATACCACTAGCAGTACCATACTCTACTGCACCAATAGCAGGAGCTGCAGGACGAGATGTGCCCAATTGATCGGCAGTAGGAATAGTTACATCAGCATGAGTAGCTGTACCTTTAGCAATAGCAATACTGTTTTCGCAAAGAGTAGCAACAGGCATTGCACCAGTTGTAAGTACCGGGCTCCATACTTCGTCACCTTCAATATCAGGGAATACAGTATTGTCTAACTTATAAAGCGAAGTAAAGATTTTGCTTGATTTAAACTCTGCTACCTTAATGTTAGTGTTATTGAAAAGAGCTGATTGATCTACATTATTCAACTGAGTATCATCAGCTGTAGAGTAAGCCTTGCAATAGATATTGTTTTTAAGTTCCCAGCTGTAGTTTCTTTCAATCTCAACACCATCTTTTAAGTCACCTTTCCAATAACCTAAATCAGTAGGAACGAAATAAGCGCCATCAACTAATCCTCCGGTATTACCGGCAAGAATAGTATTTACCATCGTTAATTTTGCTGAGCATCCGGTATTTGAACATACAAACACACCACCACCTAAGTTTTTAGTTGAATAGTTAGCAGTGATTGTACTATTTACAATTTTCACATTATCCAACGGTTTAGTAGTATCGCGTGAATAAATGTAAATTGCACCTGCACGATTTCCAGAGTGATTGTTTACAAATGTACAATTGGTAATATTCAATGCAAATGCCGATTCAGCTTTATTGTTTGTACTATACATATAAATAGCTCCCCCTGATGCAGAGCTACTATTGTTTTTGAAAGTTGAATTTTCAATAGTTACTCTGGCATTGTTATAAATACGCAAAGCTCCCCCATCACCTTTCGCTGAATTGCCATCGAACAGAGTATTTTGGATTGTACAAATAACATCTTGGCTAATACCAATGGCACCACCGGCACTGCTATGATAGTTTTTGATAAATTCACAGTTCATTACATTCAAAGTTGTACCGTTTTGCACAAAAATAGCTTGCGCACTATTTTTACCCGTGAAAATACTGTTTTTAATAGCAATAGTACCTGCTCCTTTAATTGATAACGTTTGTTTTGCACCGGTAAACTTAACC
>DKPL01000097.1:10198-10456 GCA_002471185.1 Bacteroides sp. UBA7335 | reverse complement strand
GTTTTGCACCGGTAAACTTAACCTTATTTCCTGTTTTTGCATTTAATCCATCAATCGTCAACGATTTCGTATCAATAGTTATTACATCAAACTCAGCAATTTCATCCGTTTCAAGATCAAACTTAATCACGTCGTCTGTTTGAGCAGTCGCCATAATATTAGGGAATGATCCTTCCACCAACGGATCTCCACTGGGGCTCGTTACGATAAGATCAGCTGCAAACATGGTCAATGTTGCAAAACTCAACATAGTAGAAA
>DKPL01000097.1:9435-10029 GCA_002471185.1 Bacteroides sp. UBA7335 | reverse complement strand
TGCAAAACTCAACATAGTAGAAAGTAAAATTTGTTTTTTCATAACAATACAATTTTAAGTGATTAATAAATATTATTTTAGATAAAAACTTAGAGTTAGAATATTAATTTATAAGTATATACGCGATTAGCTGTTTTTAACCATAACACCGAAACTCCCGCTGTGTCATTATTTGATAATAAAAGCTCACCATTGTCTTGAATGAGAGTATTGACAAGCAATTGACCAGTAGTTGAATAGAGCTTTACGATAGCCTCTCCTACCACTCCATTGATACGATAACCTTGATTTGTTTTAGTTAGACACACCGGGCTAACTTCTTCTTTATCTATTGCCGAAGGAGTAGAAAATTCTAATTTTACGTATACGGGAAGATGATCTGAAATTGCCGCTAAATCAATATCACTTTGATTGGCAATGCCACGTTCTACGACCTGATAGGTTGATGAAGATTTATTATATCCTAAGATATAATCAATGCAATCGGCAGGTGCAGTAGATGGATAAGTCGGTTGTTTTGTATCATTCAAAATAGTGAAACCATTATTTTTGAAAGTTACCATAGCACGATAGTTCTCTTTCACATTTAAGTCA
>DKPL01000097.1:500-9258 GCA_002471185.1 Bacteroides sp. UBA7335 | reverse complement strand
TTTCACATTTAAGTCACCACCCAAAAACACGGGTTTATCTACCCCTTTGGCAAAGTCGATAATGTATGCAGTTGCCACATCTCTATCATTAGCATTCAAAGAGTAATGAGTAGATAAGAAGTAATAATCGGGAAATTCTGCAATAATAATCCCACGGTTCTCGTCAGGATCGGCCTTATCACTTCCGCCACCTGCTCCTCTTGGGATTAAGTGTGTTTTTACTCCTAACGGTTCTTCTTTGCTTAATAAAACAATGCCATAATAACTACCATGAGTAATCAAAAAGCGAGACTTCATCCCAGTTTTTGTTCCTAACAATTCAGCACAGTCTTTCACAAATCGTTGATCGACTTCCTGAACAGCTACGACATCTGGCGAAGCACTATTAATAACAGTAGCAGTTTTCTCAAGTTGGCGAGAATTCAATATGGAGTGTCCTTGAATGTTGTAAGTCATTAAAGTAACTTGTTTTGCATTATTTTGAGCACACACATCTACCGCCTGACCTAAGAAAATAGCAAGCAGAATAAAAAAGTAGGTTAAAGAGTATTTCAAGATATTCATAGGTAAGAAATTATTTAGTTTCTCTAATTAGTTCAAGTTCGGTTACTATAGGAAGATGATCGGACAAGTGCGATTGTATCACTTGAGTTCTTACTACACGCCACACATTTTTAGGATATCCAAATAGATAGTCTATTTTAATGGTTGGCTTATGAGCTGGGAATGTTAGTTCATCATTGGTTAGCGGTTGCCACCCTCTCATACCTTCTAAAATAGTTTTAGAATTGGGACGTGCATTAAAGTCGCCTCCCAAAAGAACCGGATAAGAAGACTCTTTTAAGATATCGACAATACGTTCAATTTGCAACACACGTGTATCTTCAGCAAAGTAATCGAGATGAGTACAAGCAAAAGTAATTGTATCCTTTCCATTGACTTCAAAATCACCTTGCAGCAATGCACGTTGCTCTTTTTGTAACGGACGAGGCAACATTGTTTTTTCAACTTTTATATAGGGATGAGCAGATAAAATGCCAATGCCATAATATCCATTTTTATAGACAATTGTTTTACCATAAAGCGGATACATCTGTGTGAGATAGCCCAACTCGGTGATAAAGTCTTTACCATTCTGAGCAGGAGCATTCTCGCGATAAGTTTTACTATCAACTTCCTGCAATGCCACAAAGTCGGGTTTAAAAGCCTTAATGTGCTCGGCTAACTGAGAGAGTGAAGCCAACTCACCAAACCGTAAGTTATACGTCATCACCCTCAATCGCAAAGTGTCTTGTTGTTGGGCTCCTAACGAACTCAACGCAAGTATTGCGAATAGTATCAATATTGAATATCTTTTCATCTTATTGTAATTGTTGATAATACCGGTAGATGATCGGAAGCATTTGTTCCGGTAATCACCTGATGTTTGGTCACTTCAAACTTTTCGGCCGGACGAAAGCAAACATAGTCTAACTCCCTATTAGGATTTATCGATGGAATAGTGAATTGATTTAATCCCTTCCCGCTTCTCACAAATCCATAACTATCTAAAGTACTAATGGTAGAGTTATAGGGAGTAGCATTAAAGTCGCCTCCAAGTATAACCGGATATTTGCTATCTTGCAACTTTGCGTTAATAAATGGAAGTTGCAAATCTCGATTCTCTTGTGTAGTAGCCAAATGAGTATTTGCTAGAGTTATCACCTTTCCCGAAACAGTAACAGTGGCTCTTCCCAACACACAGAATCCCACATATGTACCCGGAATCTCAACTCGAGGTAAATCATAAGTTGCAGTATTTCGCAATGGGAACTTCGAGAAAATTACATCTCCATACTCTCCTCCTTGGTAGTCTTGACCTTTCGAGAAGTAGAAGTGAACAAACCCCGATAGTTTAGCCAATTCAACAACTTGATCTACTCCATTACTGCGCTTGGTATTTCTATCAATTTCTTGAATTAATACGATATCCGGTTCAGCTGCCTTAATCACATTTGCTGTAGCTTGAATATCAATTTCGGGATCGGCTACACCAGGAACATAAGGAGAACAGTGTTTGATGTTATAACTCATGACCTTGATGGTGACTTCTTGTGGTTCAGTAGAACCATCGCCCGGTGTAGGACCGGTTTGATTATTCTCTTCCTTGCTACAAGCGCAGAAGAGAATAATTATAGATAAGAGAGCGGCATATATGCTTTTATTCATCATAATAACGATAATAGTTTACCAATTAGGATTTTGTCCAAGAGCAGGGTTTTTCAATCTTTCTTGATAAGGAACAGGCCACAAATAGTGTTTACTTTCATCAAAATTACGAGATCCTCCTTCTACAGTTGATTTATCGTAAACAACATCACCAAACTCATCAAGAATAGGTTTATCTTGATCGTCTACATAAGGACATCCTCCCAACTCATTCATACAAACATCCAAGCTTAAGCTAGTCACGGCACGTCCCAAACGGAATCCCTCTTTCCAGCGAAGAATATCGAAATAGCGCATACCATCAAATGACATCTCTATTCTGCGTTCGCGTCTTAACTCTGTTTTTAAATCCATATTCCAAGCTTGTAGTTCAGATAAAATCATAGGATGCATACCTACTCTATCGCGTAGCAAATTAATAGTAGCATCAATTTGTTGCTGTGTCAGTGTTTCGCCTTGCAAGTTGAATAAAGCCTCAGCATAAATAAGAATAACTTCAGGATAGCGAATCACATTGATGTTATTATGGTCTTGATTAGTTAAACCAGCCAATTCGGGAGTGTTATACTTTTTGAAGTAAAAACCTGTTTTTGTGTTAGCACCATTATTGTTATTACCTTGTAAAGGAGCAAAACGAGGTAATCCGTAAGTCAAGTTCACACGATTTCCAGCATCACCATCGTCACCACCCGGCCATTCATCACCTGGTGTATAAAGAGTCATTTTCATGCGTGGGTCTCTGTCTTCAAAATAGTCAGCATAGCGTGTCACCGGATATTTAGAAAGTGAAGAAACTGATATATCTGTTCTTTTATAATATTCTAATCCTGGTACTGCGGGTTTACCATCAGAACAAAGGAATGCATCAACCAACGTTTTAGAGGCATTCAAACGAATATAGTTCACTGGGGTACATGTATAATTAGTCATATTACACATGCGAATGTCTTTCACATTCAAGCTATAGATAATAGATTCTTTGTTTTCCGGATTCGTTTCAGCATTACCTTCAAGCTGATACACTTTCTCGTAATCGTACAATCCATAAGGGCTATTATCTAATATGTATTTAGACACTTTTTCGGCCAACTCCCAACGTTCGTTTTGCAAAGCAACTCTTGCCATCAGAGCCAAAGCGCCCCAACGGTCAATACGACCGACGTTAAAGCCTGAGTGAATGTCTACATCCATTTTTTCAGCGGCCCATTTTAGATCTTCAATCATCCAATCCACAACCTCTTTTTTAGAGTTTCTTGGACCATAGGCTTCTTCTGATGAAATTACTTTATCAACTAAAGGAACATCACCCCATACAGAAGTTAACCAAAAGTATTGCAATGCTCTAATAACCTTGACCTCAGCAGCATACACATCTTTTACCTCTTGAGGTATAGTAGCATTGTCATAGTTATCAAGAAAGTTATTGCAGTCGAAGATATGACCATAAAGGTCTCTCCAATAGTTATAGTAAGGGAAGTTATCTTGCGCACTGCTAGTACCACCACTCACTTTGTTCAATCCTGATGTAGGATCTCCCCAAATCACAGTTTCGGCACAAGCTTCGCCTAGGTTAATAATTAAGTCGTACTGAAGTCCTTCATAACAAGGTAGCATAGCAGCTCTAAGTTGAGCCTCAGTTTTCCAATAGGTTTCGTTTACGGCTTTATCCAAGGGGTAACGATCAAGGAAGTCGCTACAACTCATTGTTGTCATTAAGCAGCAACCAGCCAGTATATATTTTATTTTCTTATTCATAATAGTGATGTTAGGTGTTTAGTTTAAAAAGTCAAATTCAATCCAAATACGTATGTTCTTACTTGTGGGTAAGTATCGCCTGATGATTGTTGTACTTCAGGGTCAAATCCATCAAAATATTTAGTTATTGTAAATAAGTTGTCGGCAGACACATAAGCTCTTAAGCGACTGATTCCACATCTTGCTGCCCATTGTTGTGGGAAAGTGTAACCCAGTTGAACATTTTTCAAACGCAAGTACGCAGCATTTTCAATCCAGTAGCTCGAGAAACGACGGTTGTGAGTTTGTGCATAGTACAAACGTGGATAAGACGCACCGGGATTATCTACCGTCCATCGATCAAGATGTGATTTTTTAGGTACTGAATAATCGTTGATAAAACAATGTCTTGCTTCTTCACTTAAGTAACCGTTGGCCTTGCCTACTCCTTGAATGTAGAATGAGAAGTCAATGCCTTGCCAATCTAACTCGCCTTTGAAAGAATATGAGTATCTAGGAGTTTTATCGCCAATGACTACCTTATCATGGTCATCGATTATACCATCGGGAGAACCGTTAGGACCGCTAATATCTCTATATTTGATATCGCCTGGTTGAACTGCTACACCATCTTTTATCACTGCAAACGATGGATTTACATAATTTCCAAAGCTATCTTTGCCTTCAAAATCTCCAACCTGTGCTAAACCATCGGTCATATATCCATAATATGCATCAATAGGGTCGCCTACTCTACGAATTTGATCGCCCAATACCGGTGCACTTGAACCTAGGTCAACTATTTTATTTTTAGCATCTGATAGATTAAAGAACACTCTATATTTCACTTTACCAATTTGGTCTCTCCAACTAACATTAAGTTCCCAACCTTTACTTTCAACTTCACCTAAGTTTTCTAAAGGAAGGTAGTCGCGACCACTGTCTTTTTGCCATACACCGATAACCAAAGGATAAGAAGGACGAACAAGTGCATTTTTATTGTTCTTCTTAAACCAATCTGCGCTTACTGTCAATCGATTGTTAAACATCGATAAATCGATACCGATATTCAACATACGAATGGTTTCCCATTTGATGTTTTTGTTTCCTAAAGCGATTTGTTTGAAACCTGTATTCAACTGATTTCCGATAGGATAAGCCTTATCTACAGACTCAATGGCAACTAGATATGGATAATAATTATCACCTACATTTTGGTTACCAAGTTCACCCCATGATGCACGTAGTTTACCCATTTGCATCACCGGTTCGGCAAAACTCATAAATTTTTCTTTTGAGAAATTCCATCCTGCAGAGAATGAAGGGAAGTAACCCCAACGATTTTCTTTGGCAAAACGTGACGTTCCGTCGCAACGAATATTTGCCTCGAACAAATATTTTTCATCATAATTATAATTCAAACGAGCAAAATATGATCTCAATGCCCACTCTTCGGCGCTACCACCATTGGTAATTTCGTCTGTACCGGCATCAATAACTTCAATTCCATCGAGTAATATCGATTTACGACCCGCTCTTAATGAGTTAGTATGTGCCCACTCTTGCGAAAATCCAGCCAAAAGAGTGAACTCATTGCGGTTGACTGTCTTTTGATAAGTAGCAGTTGCATTCAGTGTTTGGGTTAATGTATTGAGATGCGACTGACTGATAGAGTTTTTTCTAAGTTTATTACCTGGATCTTCGGTACCGTCAGACATCCAACGATTCATAGCAGGCACAAATACCTTTGAATCGCGAGTATAGAAGTTTGCAGCATATTGCCCATTCAAGTTTAAGCCATCTATAATCTTAAGTGTAGCATTAATCTGAGCATTTAGCGTACGAGAGTTTCTCTTATTATAACCTGAGTTATAAGCAATATCTACCGGGTTAAGCAATGAGGTATAGGCATAATGGTCGGTATCTACCCATTGACCATCTTGATTTTGCTCTTTCCACTTTACAGGTAAAAGTGGCGAAACACGTTGTACAGTTCTAAACACACCGGTTGTGCCTGATACACCATTTTCTCTACGGTAAAAATCAACAAAACTAATATTACCATTTAGTTTCAAACGATCGTAAAGGTCGGTATTTACACTAATTCGTGCATTATGTCTTTTAGAAGAGAAAGGATCGCCTACAACTAAACCATCTTGATCAAGAAATCCATAAGACATATAATATCCACTTTTTTCAGTACCACCGCGTACACTCACATTGTGACCTGTTTGCATAGCTGTTTTTTTATAGACCTCTTTCACCCAGTCGGTATTCGAATACTCATTGGGAGAGTCTCCTCTATCATAAGAGTCGAAAGCATCTTGCTGATATAGTTTTCCGAAACCGGCAGCAATATATGCCTCGTTGGCCAACTCCATATATTCACGACCATTCACTAAATCGGGCAAAGCAGTTGGAGACTGAAAACCAACATAGCCTGAATAGCTAACAGTTGTTTTTTCTTTTTGACTACCTTGCTTGGTTGTAACCAAAATTACACCATTGGCTGCACGTGCACCATAGATAGCAGAAGAAGCAGCATCTTTTAATACTGAAATATTCTCAATATCATCTGGGTTAAGCAAATTTAAATCACCACCTGCAACCCCATCAATCAAAATCAATGGATCTGTTTTACTATTTAATGTACTAATACCACGTATTACAATAGACATTTTGCTATTTCCGGGTTGTCCTGATGGTTGAACAATAGATACACCAGGTAACATACCTTGAAGACCACTTCCAACATTAGCAATAGGACGATTTGCTAACTCATCACCTTTAACAGCTGCTACAGCGCCGGTTAGGTTAACTTTCTTTTGAACACCATATCCTACTACTACCACATCGTTAAGCTGAATGGTATTTTCTTGCATGGCAATATTAAAAACTCCAGCTTGATTAATGTCTCTTTTTAAGTCATTATAACCAATGCAAGAGTATAAAAGTGTAGTACCGGGAGTTACATTAATGGTATAATCTCCATCTAAATTGGAGATTGTACCGATTGATGCATTTTGAGTTTTAATAGTAGCTCCAACAATAGGTTCACCGGTAGCTTTATCTACTATTCTACCGGTTACTGTAATTTGTTTGTGTTGTTGGTCGACAGCACTTTTCTTTTGCTCAGACTTATTGTAAAGAAGGATACTGTTATCTAAAAAACGATAACCAATATCAGTACCTTTCAACAAAGCCGACAAAGCATCTGATAATTTTACATTAGACACTTTTAAAGACACAATTCGATTAGCATCAACAAACTCTTTGCTATAAGCTACATTCATAGAAGCCTCTTTAGCAATAAGGTCCATAGCCTTAGTCAAAGACATTTTGTTAATTTCTACGGAGATTTGTTGCTGTTGCGAAAATACGGAAAGTGGAATTAAAAGGCATAGTCCGCACAGCACACACCATTTTCTGGCATGCGAAAAAAAGTTACTTTTTCTCATAAGATATTACTTATTTATTATTAGATTTATTAGAATTATAAATTGGTTACTAGGATTGTTAGAGTTATTAAATTAGTTATTAAGGTTATGATTTTATTTAACTATATATTTTCCTTCTGAAATTTCTTTAAATTGGATAGGGGTAATCGAAGACATCATTTTTAATATATACCCTAAGTCATTGCCTTTGCAAACAAAGTTATAGGTAAAAGAGGATATTTTATTTTCACGAATTTCAAACGTTACATCAAATTGTCGAGATAATTCGGTTAAAACATCATCTAATGGAGTGTTTCTAAATGACAAACGATTCTCCTTCCACCCCGAAGCGTCTTTGTAATATTCATCGGTCAATATTTTACATTTCGAACTTCCTTTTTCATAAACTGCAGTTTGTCCCGGACTCATTTCATACTGTGATGAGCGCTTAGCATAATGTCCTATAAAAACTTTCCCTTCATCAAGAGTGGTAACTATATTTTTGTCGGCTGGGTAAGCAGATACATTAAAACTAGTTCCTGTCACTCTGATTTTCATTTCATCCGCTTGAACCAAAAACGGATTATCACTATTTTTTATCACTTCAAAGTAGGCTTCACCTTCTAATGCAACTTTACGTTCATTATCAATAAACCGTTCCGGATAGACAAGTCTTGAATCAGCATTTAACCACACTTTAGTTCCATCGGGCAAAAGAACAATGATTCTCTCACCACGAGCCGTGCAAACTTCATGATATACTGTTGAGTGATCGGCTATATAGTTATAAGTGAAGTAACCAATATTAAAAAGAACGAGAGCAATAGCACAAGCCCATTTGGCTGTTGAAAATAAATTTCTTTTCTTTTCTATTTCTATCTTTCCGATGATTTTTTCGTATACACCAAATTCATTAAATTCGGGGATAGAGCGTCCTCCCAGAGATAGCTCTTCGTTTTTAAGCAATTTATGGATATCTTCCTCCATATGTTGCTCAATATATTTTATGATTTCAGAATCTGTTTTCCTATATTTATTCGACATAAGTATGTGCTTTTATATATAGTACACAAGGAGTAATAAAAAGTATTATAGAAAAATGACTTTTTTTTTAAAAAAATATCCAATTGCAATAAAAGCTCTATCACTAAGAGCTTTTGAACATTTTACCAACAACTAAATAAGATAGTACCAAGGGTTAGAAACAATATTGCCAAACCTTTGGAAGCGATGTTCCAAGGGTTTGACAACGACCTCAAAAGGCATGATACAATAAATTAAGTTGGGGAGATTATTTTAAGATATATATGCACTTATAGCAGTATTGTGAGGGCGCACTCTCTAACCAACTCTTTTATTTGCTTCAAAGATTGGCTATG
>DKPL01000097.1:0-312 GCA_002471185.1 Bacteroides sp. UBA7335 | reverse complement strand
CAAAGATTGGCTATATTGAAACTTTATGGTGTTAACCGAGAGATTTAATTTATCTGCAATTTCTTGATTAGAGTATTCTCCAGAGAGCTTCATTGAAAATATCTTTTTGCGTTGTGGCGATAATTGATCTACAGCAGAGCGAATCATTTCGACTTGCTCCTTATCAATATCTTCATTATCATTCTCATCATTTGCCAAGTGATTGAGTAGCTCCAAACAATCATCCAGGACAAAAACATTACTTTTAGAGTCTCGTAAAGTAATGTTTTTGTCCTGGATGATTGTTTGGAGCTACTCAATCACTTGGCAAAT
>DKPL01000021.1:114879-115904 GCA_002471185.1 Bacteroides sp. UBA7335 | reverse complement strand
TTTATTATTCATATTATTATATGCCAGATTCGATGGATCTTAATATATTTAATGAAACTCTTACTTTGTTACAGATTGGAGATAAATATAATAGATTTATTGACTACAACAGATTTAGGAGTGACTCAGTTAATGACGTATCTGCAAAACTAGGTTTAGCGCAAATGGAGTATATGCCATCCTTAATGAATTTAGGTAGAGCCATTAAATTCAAGTCTAATCTAGTCATTAATAAAGTTGATAAGGAGATATTAAATCAACAAAACATTATATTAACTGAGAGATATCAATATGCAGAAGAGATACCTTCACTCAAGTGGACAATAACTAATTCAGACACATTAATCTTAGGTTATAAATGCGTTAAAGCAACTACAAATTATAAAGGAAGATCATATATTGCTTGGTTTTCTGAGGATATACCAATACCATACGGTCCATATAAATTCAACAATTTGCCTGGATTAATTTTCTATATTCATGACACTAATAATAACCATTCTTTTATGTTAAGTGGATTGGAGCAAAGACAGGATTTTGATCCTATTTATCAGTGGACTGGAAGCAATATTATTAAAACTAAAAGAGAGAATGCATTTCAAATCTATAAGAATTATTGCGCTAATCCTGCAAAAGCATTAATGAACACAGGAAAAAAGATAACTATTGCCCCAGAAGTTCTAGCAACCGTTCAGCCTCTTCCATATAATCCAATCGAATTAGAATAAATCATACCTAATGGATTTACGACGAAACCTGATACTCATTTATTTGATTATCTATCCTTTATACTTCTACGCTCAAGAAGTAAAAATGGTTATTTATGAAGATGGAGAAAATATTGCTATCCCAAATGTTATTTGTAAAATACTTAATGAAAAAGATGAATTAATAGATTTCTCTACATCGAATAATAATGGTGAAATAACAATTAGCCAAGAGTCAGCTGTACTAGTTTCCTTGAATCTACTAGGTTATGAAGAACTGTCACTTCGATACAATGACTTGAGCAAAAGCACTCTAAA
>DKPL01000021.1:111530-114671 GCA_002471185.1 Bacteroides sp. UBA7335 | reverse complement strand
AAAGTTTTTTTGAAACCAAGTGTACAATTGCTAAATGAGATTGTAGTGAAAGCGCCACCTATCAGACAAAAGAATGACACTTTAATATACAATGTGGCTTCTTTTGCAAGTACCCAAGATAAATATATTGAAGATATATTGAAGAAATTACCGGGAATCAACGTTGGTGAGAATGGTCAAATTAGCTATCAAGGTAAATCAATAAGCAAGTTTTATATTGAGGGACAAGACCTGCTCGGTAGTAATTATAATCAAGCAACTAAAAATCTTCCTATTGAGTCTGTTTCACAAATAGAGTTAATGGAAAATAATCAAAAGGGAGCGAGCAATTAAGATAAAGTATTTGAAGATAAAGCAGCATTAAATATCAAACTAAATAAGGACTATAAGATTAAGCCTTTTGGAGAAATTCAAATAGGAGGAGGCATTAAACCTAATGTATATGAAAATAAAATGTTTATTACCCAAATAGGTAATAAAAACCAGCTGCTCGTCACAGCAAAAATGAGCAACTTTGGTACGGACTTATCAAATGAGGTTAAAGAGCATATCGATATATCAAACATCGATTTTTATGAGCCTTTGCCTTCTACAATACTCAGAACATCATTATTTTCAATTCTCTCATTCCTCAAAGAGAAAGTGCTATTCAATAAATCTTACTCTTGGGGAGTTAATAACCTTATAAAAATAAATGATGTATCGAATTTCAGAATAAATCTAATGGGTTATATCGATCATTCAAATCAAAATACAGAATATGAATACAAATATGGTGGTGATGTACCATTTGAGCTAAATGAGAAAAACAAAATCAAAGATTATACTCAAACTTATGTGCCAATTCTTACATATGAATTAAATTCTAATCATTTATACATATCAAATGAAAGTCGTGGTTCTTTTTCTATATTAAATCAAGACAGAGATATGATATCGAATGATGAGCAAATTAATCAAGAAATAAAAAATAAACCAACTTACTTCCAGAATTCGCTCTCGATAAGTTATCCTAAATCAGTATTAATATATCAATTAAAATCATTTGTTCGTTATTATTATAATCATGAGAAAATGTCATTACTAAATATGACCAATGATAATATGAATAATAATGAACTGCAATATAAAACTAAAAATATACTGACTAAAAATAAAGTGTCTACCACTCTACCACTTGGGAAACACTCTTTTGACTTTAATTTGCTATTCAATTATAAAAAGAACAATTGGAATCTAGGTGATTATAACAATTTGGTAAATACGAAATCAATTAATCAAGAGTTGAGTGCTGCATTTTCTCCTGTACTAAGCTACAGGTATTCTGATAAAGGAAGGTTTAAGATAGATGTTCCTATTGCATACAATAAAGTGAACATTAACCCAGCAGGCAATAGCAACACAGAATCTGGGTATGTAACAATTGCACCCAACTTTACAATTAACCAGGAGTTCAATCAATATTTGTCAGTTAAGGGACTATTAGCTATTAATAAATATAATGAATCAGATATTTTTTATTCTGCGGCTCCTTACTGGTTGGATTACAGAACACTATATTACGGTTTTGATGAAATCTATGCAAGAAAAACATTCCGTTCATCGATATCAGTTAACTACAAACATTTGGCATCAATGTTTTTTTGCAACTTTACAGTCAACTACAATTCTACTGACAATTCATATTTAAGAGATTATATTTATAACAGTGATTATACTCAAATAAAGCCAGTCCCATATAAAAATACATCTAAACTACTTTATACCAACTTCACAGCTGACAAGACATTTATAAACATTGGCTTGTCTCTAAAATTATCATTGGACTATAATTCATACAACTATTGGCTAATGCAAAATGGAGTGGCCACAAAGAATAAGTCTAATACATTATCTTCATCCATGAATATAATATATCAACAAATTAAATGGCTGAAAATGGTAGCGAATATCAACGGTAATCTTAATTGGCAAAACAACAACTATTTATCATCTACAACAACGAATTTAAGCGGTGATATTAGTTTATTTGTTATTCCGCATAAGAAACTTAGCATTAATCTAACGCACAATAGCTATATTAACGAAGTACAACCAGATCAATTTAAGTATTTTAATCTTATGAATGCAGAAGTACAATATTCTGTATTAAAACAAGTGAACTTAAATTTTAAAATTGATAATATTCTGAATAATAGAACCTACAGCATATCGTATTATAATGGATTGAATTTCCAATCTCGAGTGCTGCCAGTTAGAGGTAGGGAGTATCTACTCTCTATAAGTTACAAAATATAAATTCATTATTCCTATATTTATGTTTTAAAATCTTATAACAGCTCTCAACAATGGATAATTACATCGAGGATTGCATAAAACAAAGCGATATCATAGCTGAAATATAATACTTCCCCTATATTAACAGCAAAACTTAACTTTTAAGGTGGAAAGATGTCTCTTTTTTACTCTGCTTAATAATTTTAATTATATACTTTCTTCCCCTTTGAGGTTGCCATATATACGGATTCTGGTGTTCTATATTCAAGGGATTGATGTATTCTCTCTATTGTAAAGATTGAAATAATTGGCTAAGCTCACGCATCTTTCTTTGTATCCTCCTCCATCTTATCTACATCTTTATCTTTGATGTGGAAATAATCGTTGTACATCTTAATTCCAAAAATAATGGCACTCAATGTGAAGGTTACTATGTTTGTAAGCAACAAAGGAAGATTGCCCAATAAAAAGCCTTGAAGCCCAAAGAAGAATCCCCCAATACCCATCAATAAGAATGTGCCCAACGCAATATCATCGGTCTTACGAGTACGAATGGTATGAATGGTTTGTGGCAAATAGCCAAATACCATACAAATAGAAGCAATATAACCAATAATATCGGGAAGTGGCATTATTAGTAAGTTGTTTACTGAGGTAAGTGTCATCATATTCTAATTTATTAAAGTTGTTTTAGCTAGTTAACGAATAGACTGCAACCATCTTGCTACAGTTTATTAATGCAATAACAAATAAAGTTGGTTATTGATTGATGCTCTATAAAGACATCTACAACAAAGATAGAATAATAAGTAAGATATATGGATAACTAAAGCCAAAAAGAGAAATAGATAACTAATCTCCTAC
>DKPL01000021.1:58355-111346 GCA_002471185.1 Bacteroides sp. UBA7335 | reverse complement strand
TCCCTATTTTAATAAAAAGAGTATATAAAAAATTCCTAAACCTCTTGAAGAAAGAACTACAAGGGTTTAGGAATTATTTTCTCTACCTACATAATAAGTAGAGTGCAGCTAAAGCAAATGATTATTTCCAGTATTTATTTTGTTCCAATTTAGTATTTACCCCTAACTCTTTTGCAGGAATAGGTAAGAACTGGTGTTGCTCGGTAGTACGTTTTGCTACTGCAGCAGCATTTGTATATTGACCACCAGTCTTATCGGTAGTTTCTGCCTTCTTAGCCCAACGTGCATCTTGAGAAGCATTATACAAATCCACACTCATGCGCTCTACATAAATACCCCATCTTACTAAGTCGTATTTACGAAGAGATTCAAAGCAAAGCTCACGACCTCTTTCGTCTTGAATGAGTTGTTTAAACTGATCATAAGAAAGACCACTAATTTCTTCTTTGATACCGGCACGACTTCTAACTTTATTTACTGCAGTGTAAGCCAAAGCAGTTGGACCATTGTTTGCTTCATTTTCAGCTTCAGCAAGCATCAACAACACATCGGCATAACGTAAGATTGGATAGTTTTCAGGCGTCCAGTTTTTATTTTTATAATCACCAAGTTCCCACTCACGACGGAATTTACCACAACGGCGTTGTACGATTTCTTTGTCGCTCCATTGCAAAACCTTATCACTAGCATTAAGCCAATAAGGTGCCAAAGATAAGTCACGACGGTTATCACCCTCTTCAAACAAGTCCCACAAAATTAAAGTACCTGCATAGAACGCATAAGTATATCCCTTACCGTTTGTATTACCATTACGTTGAGCGTTACCAATAACATTACCGATACGGCTCTCTGTATAGTTATTTCCTTGACGATCACCAACAAACTCAACTTCCCACATTGACTCATTGTATTTAGTATCGTATTTATCTTGAGCCATATTTGTCCACATAGCATAAAGATCTGGATTCAAATCGTGTTTTTTTGAGTCGTAAACAGCTTTGGCATACTTAGCAGCTTTGTCATAGAAAGGTTTTCCCCCATTTGATGGATAACCAGCTCTCCATAAACATACACGCGACAACATACCTTCAACCGTTGTTTTCTTTACATGACCGGGTTTTGCATCATATTTTTCACTATCAACCATCGAGATACAGTCTTCCATTTCAGCAATAACCCAATCGATAAGGTCAGCATGAGGAGTAGACTCAATACTAGTTTGGTTGATGTTGTTAAGTACCTCTTTACGTAAAGGAACATCATAGTAAGCTTGTGCAAGTAAGAAATGATAGTAAGCTCTCAAAAACTTAGCTTCACCTTTGATACGAAGTTTAAGCTCGTCAGACATAGATGCTTTATCTACATTTTCAATAAGCATATTCGCATTTTTGATACCAATATAAAGTTCTTGCCAAGTAGTCCATACTCTTTCACTACTAGGTGTATGTTCATTACTCCAAGTATTTCCAGCAGTATTGGTAGTACGAGTGTAATAGCTTAAATCATCAACATTAGAGACTTCGCATGAATAGAAATTACCATAAAGGTTTTGAGTAGCAAGACTCCAATACACGCCAGCTAAGGCCATAGTGCACTCAGTTTCGTTGCTATAAAAAGTCTCAGGAGCAGCAAAGTCATAAGGATCCGTTTCTAGGAAATCACAAGCAGTCAAAGATGATACTCCAAGAATCACACAGAAAGCCTTTTTAAGTATATTATATTTTAATCTCATATTATTAAAGTTTATCATGGTTTAGTTAGAAAGTTAAGTTCACACCTAGCGAAGTATTAAACGATCTTGGATAAGCTGACCAATCGAACCCCGGAGTCAAGACCGAGTTGCGAGTAGAAACCTCAGGATCAGATCCCGAATACTTAGTCCATGTAGCAATATTCTCAGCAGCCACATATATTCTAAACTGAGAGATGTGTGCCTTCGCAAGCATTTGTTTTGGGAAATTATACCCCAATGAGATATTCTTTAGCTTCAAGAACGAACCATCTTCAACATACAATGAACTATAGTTCTTAGAATTGTTAGCTTTTGCTCTTGGCATATCGCTATTAGGATTTTCAGGAGTCCAACGGTCTACATACGAAGCAAACATATTGGTATTTTTTTTATTCACACCATTTTCAAATACCATGCGGTTTGCATTTAAGATGTCATTACCCCAGCTCCATTGCAAGAACACAGTTAAATCCCAGTTTTTGTAAGAGAAGTTATTAGAGAAACCTCCGGTATGCTTTGGTTGTCCATTGCCAATTACAGTTTTATCAGCATCGGTTATTCTATTATCTTCACTACCATCAACGTTTTTAAATTTAGGGTCACCTGGTTGACAATCTTTAGAAATCCAAGCGATACCATCTTTTAGTGTATATGTTTTCTTACCGGCAGCATCGGTTGTAATATCGAAGTCAGCTTCTTTGTAAGTACCATCATAAATAAATCCGTAAAAGCGTCCTGCAGCATCACCTACTTTACTAATGTAAGCATACATACCTCTATAAGCATTATCCCAGTTTACAGAGTTAAGCATTTGTCCTTTGCCTTCAGTAAGCGATACAATTTTATTTTGGTTGAAAGCAATATTAAAGTTTGAAGTCCAAGTAAAGCTTTCAGTCAAGATATTAGTTGTTTCTAAAGTTATTTCCAAACCTTTATTACGAAGCTTACCTACATTAAGCATAGCTGTAGAGAAACCACTACTTCCTGGTACGTCTGCGTTCAACAATAAGTCTTTGGTTGTTTTGATATAGTAGTCAAGAGACAAGTTGATACGATCATCAAGGAATCCCAAGTCCAACCCGAAGTCAAACTGTTCAGTTGTTTCCCATTTCAACTCTTTATTTGCAAGAGCGCTAAGCACGAAACCACGATAGAAAGAGCTATCCCATGGATATTTGTATACGTTGTCGCTAGTTACCAGTTGAGCCAAGTAGTCGTAGTTTCCTACACGGTTGTTACCTGTCAATCCCCATGTTGCACGAATTTTACCATTCGATAACCAAGGCAATGCGTTTTCAACAAATTTTTCGCGAGAGAAAGCCCATGCGATAGAAGCTGAAGGGAAGTACCCCCAGCGGTTAGCTTTAGGGAATTTAGACGAACCATCGGCACGCATTGTTACATTAAAATAGTAGCGAGAGTCGTAGTTATAGTTTAAGCGACCGAAATATGACATCATAGTGCTTTCACCTTTTGATGCAGTAATCGTAGGTGTAGAACCCTTTCCGATACCCGACATACCCAAAGACTCATTAGGAATATTTTCGTTGTAAGCAGAGTGATTGAATTGAGTATTTCTTTGGAAAGTCAAACCCAACAACGCATTCATACTGTGTCCTTTCTTATTTAGTTGATAAGAAAGAGTATTTTCGTTCAAATAGCTACGGTTTTCGTATTGCGAAAGACGAGCATTGATACCTTTACTCTGCGTATTTGCCGGATGAGTATTACCCGTTTTTGTTTTAGAACCGTTGAATTCTTCTTTTTTGATATCGCGACCGTTGTATCCACCAGTTACTTTCAGTTTCAAGCTTTTGATGATTTCCCATTCCACACCAATATTTGCTTGAAGCGTATTAGTAATGTTTCTGCGATGTTCATGCTTAGCCGACAATACCGGGTTAAAACGATAATCTTCTGACATATCGATATCATTATCGTAAATTTCTTCAAGCAAGTTTGATCCTGATGGAGATACTGGACGGTATGCCCAAACACTATACATCCAAGCATTAGACATAGCAGTGGTGTTTTCAGAAGGGTTAGGACCATTTTGCACGTTGCTAGCAAAGTTTGCACTAGCATCAATTTTCAATCGTTTATTGAATCGTTGGCTCAAATTAACGCGTGCTTGGTAACGGTTTAAGTCTGAATTGATAATCACACCTTGTTGGTTGTCGTAAGACAAAGAAGATGCATATTTAAGTCCTTTATCGGTTGATCCATTCAACGACACATGATGAGTTTGACTGAAAGCTGTACGGAATATTTCGTCTTGCCAATCATAGGTAGGCAATGATTTATAATCTTCCAATGTCTTTCCATCTTTTAAATAAGAAGAATTAAACTCTTCTTCAGTCATAATTTCTTGCTGAAGAACTGCAAATTCATAACCATTCATCAAGTCCATTTTATTTCTAACTCTACCCAGTGTAAAGCTACCATTGTAAGCAATGCTTGCTTTTCCTTCTTTACCCGATTTGGTGGTGATGATAACAACCCCGTTAGCTCCACGCGATCCGTAGATAGCAGTAGCTGATGCATCTTTCAACACATCGATTGATTCGATATCATTGGGGTTAAGTGAGCTTAAGCTAGAAGTTTCTTGTGGAAATCCATCGATTACATATAGAGGAGCAGTGCTTTGAGTAAGCGAACCAGCTCCACGCACCACGATGCTGAAGTTGTCGCCTAAACCACCATCGTTTGAGGTAACACGTACACCGGCCACACGTCCACCTAAGGCTTGTGCCACATTGCTTACCGGAACTTTTGTGATGTCGGACATATTGGCTTTACCGATAGATCCGGTCAAGTCTCTACGACGTACATCGCCATAACCTACAGCTACTACAGTAACTTCAGCAAGCGATTGGCTCTCTTCTTCCATTTTTATATGAAGTGTTTTTTGACTGCCAACGCGTACATCAATAGTTTTATAACCAATAAAGGTACATTGAAGAACATCAGAAGAAGTAGCATTAATTTGGAATTGTCCATCTAGATTAGTAACAGTACCGGTAGTAGTACCTTTTACAAGAACGCTAACTCCTGGCAGAGATTCGCCTTGAGCATCTACAATAGTACCGCTAACAACATGATTGTTTTGTGCGTTTATCGCTCCAAAAACAGATAGTAGGATTGTTGCTAAAAAGGTAATAAATGTTTTTCGTTTCATAAATCACGATTATTTAAAGTTTTAAAAAGGTTGATTCTTCGATAAGATCAGTTAAGTTGATATGCGGCAAATGTATATGATATTACAGAACCGTTTCATCGTTAATAGTTCAGAATAAGTACAAATTAGTACAATGTACTATTTCAACCACTTTCCTTATTTTTTTAGAAGAAATCGTTTTTCCTTCTTCAGCTTCTTAAAAACCTTATTATCAGATATGGTTTACTGATAATATTAGTTAAGTATAGGCGTCAGTTTAGTTGATATAAGTCAATTTTATTGTTTTTAGGGGTTGCAAAAATAGAGATTAAATAGAGATACGGTACATTCAAACTAATATTTTGCGAGCTTTTAACTACCTATCAATAATTTTTCTTATTAATACGTTTTAGGCACTCTTTGCGTACTATTTTGCTCTACCTCTGTTTAGATTAGTACTAATTTTGAGCTCGAATCAAGTCAAATCGATATAGTTTATGAAAACCTCCCTCTTTCAAATCTCACTCTTATCAACCGCAGCTATTGCTAGTGGTTGTGGCAGTATGAGTCAGAAACAGCAACGAAATGCCGACATACAAAAACCCAATATCATTTATATATTTGCCGACGATTTAGGAATCGGTGACTTAAGTTGCTATGGTGCCAACCGAGTTAATACACCCAACATAGACCGATTGGCCGGACAAGGTGTGCAGTTCACCAATGCTTATGCCACATCGGCCACTAGTACACCCTCGCGCTATGGCATGCTTACAGGCATGTATCCTTGGCGCCAAACCAATACGGGCATTGCTCCGGGTAACTCTGAATTGATTATCGACACAAACTGCTATACCATGACCAATATGATAAAAAATGCGGGATATGCTACAGGAGTTGTGGGCAAATGGCACTTAGGACTGGGTGCTAAAGGGGGAACTGATTTTAACAAGAAGATATCGCCAAACACACAAGATATTGGTTTCGACTATGAGTTTGTGATACCTGCTACTGTTGACCGCGTACCTTGTGTGTATGTAGAGAATGGTAGAGTGGTAAACCTTGACCCTAACGACCCGATTACGGTGAGTTATACCGAGAAAGTAGGCAACTGGCCTACAGGCGAAGAGAACCCTGAGTTGGTGACGCTAAAACCGAGTCAAGGACACAACAACACCATCATCAACGGCATTCCTCGCATTGGCTGGATGACGGGTGGTAAATCGGCTCTTTGGGTAGACGAAGACATTGCCGATGTTATCACCGACAAAGCGAAACAGTTTATAGCCAAACATCAAAATGAGCCTTTCTTCCTCTATATGGGTACACAGGATGTACACGTGCCACGAGTGCCACACCCACGTTTTGCAGGCAAGAGTGGCCTGGGAACGCGTGGAGATGTTATCTTGCAGCTCGACTGGACCATTGGCGAGATTATGAATACATTGGATAGCTTAAACATTGCCGAAAATACTCTATTTATATTTACCAGCGACAATGGAGCGGTGATTGACGATGGCTATCAAGACATGGCTTATGAGCTGCTCAACGGACATACTCCGATGGGTATCTACCGTGGTGGAAAATATAGTGCTTACGAAGGAGGTACCCGCGTGCCGTTTATCATTCGCTGGCCGGCGGTAGTCAAACCGACTAAGCAGGCAGCACCTTTTTCACAAATCGATGTGTATGCTTCGTTTGCCAGTCTACTGAATCAAACACTTCCCGATGGGGCGGCACCTGATAGCGAAGAGCACTTAGATGTTTTGTTGGGTAAATCGAGCGAAGGACGTACACATATTGTACAGCAGAACTTAAACAACACTTTAACGCTGATAAAGGGAGGATGGAAATACATTGAACCGAGCAGTGAGGATGCCATTGAGTTTTGGACCAAAACGGAGCTTGGCAATGATCCGGAGCCTCAACTTTATTTGCTTTCTAATGATCCTACCGAAAAAGAGAACGTAGCAAAACAGAACCCGGAGATTACAAAAGAGCTGGCTATGTCGTTACAAAATATAAAAGCACAACACACCGACAAGGCATTTATAGCGAAAAAAACTCCATAAATTAAGACCTGATTCTAACTAAACTATCCTGTGAGCCTCGTCTGACCTTTTATTTAAGGCAGACGAGGCCTTTTATTTGGGGTAGATTGTCTACTTTTGTCTGCAAATATAAACCGATTGAATATATGGACTCTCCCAAACTTCCCATTTACTTGGCACCGCTACAAGGATATACCGAAGCTGCCTACCGCAATGCTCACACCATCTCTTTTGGTGGAATAGCCGAATACTACACTCCATTTGTACGCTACGAGAAGGAGGGGTTCCGCAATAAGGATGTGCGAGAGATACTCCCCATAAACAATCGGGTACCGCAACTTAGGGTGCAGCTGTTTGCCAACGATGCTACCAAAGCTGAGGCGATACTTAAACTATTTATAGAGCATGATCACCACAAAGTTGATATCAATATGGGGTGTCCTTTCCCGATGTTGGCTAAGCGCCACAACGGTTCGGGCATACTGCCCTACCCCGATGAAGTTAAGGCTTTGCTCGAGGTGGTCAGTAAGTATCCCGAAATAGACTTCTCGGTCAAGATGAGGTTGGGATGGGAGAACCCGAATGAATGGAAGGCTTTAATGCCTATTCTGAATGATACTCCGCTGACACAAATCACCTTGCACCCGCGCATTGGTAAGCAGCAATACAAGGGCGAAGTCAACTTAGAGGCGTTTGAGGAGTTTGCCAATGCTTGTCGCCATCCACTGATCTACAATGGTGATGTGAACACACTAGAGGATATGGCTCGAATAGCCGACCGATTTAAAGGCATCAGTGGGTTAATGATAGGTAGAGGACTGCTTGCTAATCCGGCATTGGCTCTAGAGTATCAAGAAGACCGAAAGCTCTCGGAAGAGGAGTTTAGAAGGCGATTGTTGCAGTTGCATCAAGAGGTGTTGAATCAATATACACAGCAGATTGAGGGCGGCGAAGCTCAATTGCTCAATAAGATGAAAACCTTTTGGGAGTATGCGGGAATGGCTATTAATAGTAAAGTAGCAAAACGGATACAAAAGAGTAGGCACATGGATAGCTACTTGCAAGAGATTAGAAATATATAGTGAGCTGATGAAGAATATAGCTTTGATTGCAACAACATGGGGATGTTGTTGTATAAAACATGGGGATGTTGTTATGCAAAACATCCCCATGTTGTGAAGTAAAACATCCCCATGTTGTTACTACTAGATCTTCTTATTTAATAAGCACATCAGCCTTATCTAACCCGACAGATAGCTATTTACAAGAGAATAACCAGCTATAGTCAACGCTTTTCTAAGAGAAACTCTACAGGCTGTCCGTGCTGACAGTGAACGATAAGTTCGGTTTGTGCAGCTCCCGGCACCACTTGCACACCAGGCACCGTGTTTACCAGCTGATAATTTCCCTTTAGCATCAATCGTTTCACGATGGGGCGCGACGGTTGTTTGGTAGTATAAGCTTTCTCTTCGATGTTCAAGTTAGGGTCGCATACGCTCATCACAATCTTATCCTCTTGCGGCTGCCACATCAATAGTGTTTCAGCAGGAATAGCAGTCAACAGTTTATCCGTAGTGGGTGCCAACGACTCAAAAGCAGCGTAGGCAGTGATGCCGGTAGGTTTATCGTATACGATGTGTGCCACGCTATCGTGTTGCAACACCTCGTAGCAATTCTCGGGAGTTTGCAACTTCAGCTCTTCAGCAGTAGGCTGAATTAATACCATATATTGGTAAGTGCCATTGCGAGGGGCTTTGCCGTGGTCAATCCAAGCCGAGCTAAAGATGCCTTCGGTAGGTTTACGACTCTTTTCGTGTAGCGACTGTTGTTTTGCCACTTGATGTTTTACGGTGCCTTCTGCCACTCTATAGTAGTTGTCGTAGCCATCGCATAGCCATGCACCATCCACACTCAACGTGTCTCCTCCACGATATTCGGTCTGGTACAATGTGGTTTCGGTAGGATATTGTTCGTTCGAGTTATTAATGTTACTCCCCAAACAAACCATTCGATTGTCGAAACAGAATGCCGACTTGCGTGCTACAAAGTCGGGAGTGAAGTTTTTCAGGCGACGCTCCATGAGCTTTATGGCAAACACACCATTTTTACCTTGAAGTGACGAGGCACCGGCAAAGTTCTCGGAAGAGTGTGCCATGGTAGTGCCCGGTAGCGGACTGTCGAGCAGTTCAAAAGGCAGGTGAATGGTGGTGGTTCCGGGCAGTCTGTTCCAGTCCCAGCCATCAATAACAAACCCACTACCCGCTCTCGACACAGGGGTTCCTTTGCCCATAATCTGAACCGAGCCATAGCTTTGGTAACGACCGTAGCGGTTGTCGCGAACATAGATTTCGCTACCCCACACATCGGTATTGTATCCCTTGAGTGTCACCATCCAGTTGTTGCGACGAAAGATGCCTGTGCAGCCGTAGTTGTAGACAAAGAAGCCTTGGGGAGCAGCTGCCGGAAGAACACCTTGCTGAGTAAAATAGGTTGAGAGGTTGTTCGTTTCACCGTGGTTTAACCTTAGATAGTCGGCAGCAAGTGCTACATTGAATGGCTTTCCTTCGGTAGAGTCTGCCAAAGCCAAATAACCTACCGCAGCCACATCGTTGGCTTTCATTGAACCTCCAAACGGGTGACGACCGCCGATGCCTGTGCTCCACTCATGCAGATTAGAATAGTTGCGCATAGCCATCAAAGCCGATTCTAACACGTTACGGCCCGCTTTATCTACCGCAAACGAGGTGTTGTTGGTGAAACCCACATATTGCCCCAGAGTAGCCAAA
Organism: Bacteroides sp. UBA7335; assembly: GCA_002471185.1. Classification (GTDB taxonomy): domain Bacteria; phylum Bacteroidota; class Bacteroidia; order Bacteroidales; family Bacteroidaceae; genus Bacteroides. The sequence goes on along the minus strand of DKPL01000021.1, from coordinate 101,620 downwards.
GCTCCAGTGGTGTAGGCCGGATAGAAACCACCATGATGAAAGGTGGTACCATCTATTTTAATTCCTCCAATGGTGCCCGGTGTGTAGCTTAGCGAGGTAGATACCCAGCGCGAAAGAGAGCGAAGCGCACGTTCGCGCTGACACTCATCGGGCATCATCAATGCCGATATGGTTTTGGCCATCAGCAGCGTATGCCATGTGTCGAGCAGCTCATCTCGTCCGTATTTGTAGGGTTGACGTGTCTCTTGCAATGCAGCCCAAAACTGAAGAGTTCGCAAGATATCATCGCATTTCTTATGCTTATAAATGGCATGACGCATCAGCCAAGCAGTGGTATATATCTTACGTACTTGATAACCGTAGTGGTGGTTTGTGCCCATGCCACTACCAAAGGCAAAACCTTGATTCATAGCATACTCAAATACGGTAAAGTAGTTCTCGGCAGCCTTTTTTGAGTGATTGTAGTAAGCATCGTAAGCAAAACCAGCCAACATCGCTTCAATATCGTTCCAAGAGAGTTCGCCTTTCTTGCGGTTCAGCTCATCGGGGGCTACTATTGGTGCACCGCTAAAGCCGCTACCCACTCGGCGGATGTTGGCCTTCTTAAAAATGGCATACGCCTTCTTTACTTGAGTCGTCTCTGCTTTGGGTAGTTTATCGTTTTGTACATACTCCTCTACACGTTGCTCCACAGTTCTTAAGTCTTCTTTCTGTGCTTTAGTCAGCTTCTTATGAGGCAATAAGTCATACGCATATTGCTCCCACTGCCACACACGACACCAGTGCCACAAGTCGCGATAGCTCATCGAATTGTTGTATGGCATTTGTTCGTCGGGAGTGGTACGTTGATTGACTTTGGTCACTGGGAAGGTGATGCGGTCTAGCCACACACTACCTTTGCGCTGCGGTGCTACAATGCGGTAAGCAGCAATCTGGTTGTTCGACTTGTCGCCACGCATGTGTTCAAACCCAATCCAGCAAGCGCGCCATCCGGCTGCTTTAAGTTTATAGGTGAACCAGCGCGCTACATCGCCTTTATGGTCTAAAAACTCAAAGCGAAGTGAGTCTTGCTGCGGACGTTCGTTGTACATCCATAAGTAGATGCCATAGTTTTGAGCTTGTTGCTCGTCAAGCGTTAGCGGATCAATGGCAATGTTGAGTTGGGCGCCGGGGGTAAAGTCCCACTTTAAACTCTGTTCACCCTCTTTGTAGTAAGTGTCGCTGATGGACAGTTCTGATGCGGGTGAGGTAGTAAATGACTGTGGTATTCCCGACTCAAATCCGTTGAATTGGGCAAAAACTGATATCGGCAATACAAACGCCAATAGGGCAATGGGATATTTCATCATACAAACATAAGGTTATCATAAAGGTGCAGAAAGAACTTCGGATTTAAAACAAAACGAACTGAACCTATACCGCAATTCCAACTACACCTTCACTCTTCTTTATTTTAACAAACTAACTTCTTTGCTTACACCACCTTTGCACACAAAGCGCAAGATGGTTTGTTTTTTATCAACCGACACAACGGTACAATCGGCGCCTTCAGGCACGTTCCACTCTCCTTTTAAGGTAACAGTGACAGGAATTTCTCCATTGTCGTTGTTAATCCACGGACGAGAGTAGATGCTACGCTCTTTGCGCTTGCCGTTCTCATCGAAAGCCTCATCGCTCGGGCCACTATATAGAGCCAAGTCGGGCTGTGCTACTGTCAATAGAGCGTGATGCTTATCGTGCTGCACCATCAGCAAACAAGCGGTATCTACACGCTGCACCAGTCCGTATCCTTCAAAGTCTGTTGTAGGTGTTTCGAACAAGACATACGAGGTGAGCCCTAAGGCTTTATCGTGCACAATGTGAGCATTGCGATCGTGTTGAACAACTTGATAAGTTGGTTTCTTGGCGAACTTACGCAATTTATCACTGCTACATTTAGGTAGCACTGCATACTCGTAGCTAGCATTAACCGGAGCTTTACCATGATCGATAATCAGCGACACCCAATCGCCGCTAGTCTCTTTGCCATTTTTCTGAGCCCGCGATTGTTGTGGGAAATTTTTCTCGAAGAGTACCTCCTGCGGGGTATAATAGGCTGTACCAAGGTGGTCAATCCAATAATTCTTGTTGGGTTGATAGTTGTCCCAGTAGTTTTTCCCCTTTTCATCGGTCACTGCCAATTGAAACAGAGTAGTCTCGGTGGGGTATTCGCTGTTTAGGTTTTCGATGTTCGAGCCCAAACAGACAATCTTATCGCCTAAGAAGTGGTAAGACTTACGAGCTCGGTGAGTACCATTGTACTTGTCGTGCTCGTGAAGCACCATGCCAAAGTTGCCTTGAGTGCCACCTTGCGACAGTGGGCCGGCAAAGGCTTCGTCGGAGTAAAGCATCTCTTCAATCCCCGAGAATCGGTCTACATTGTAGACTTTTGCTTTAAGCAAATCGAAAGGTAAGTGAATGGTAGTTGTACCCGGAATACGGTTCCAATCGAAACCCGCTTCTTGCCAACCACTCGTAGCCGGAGTAATCACCTCACCCTCAGGAGCAGTGAGAACCTGCATACTACCGTGTGCTAAGTATCTGCCATATAGATTAGCCCCCAAATAGTGCTCGGCTGCCCATAGGTAGCGCGAATGTCCGCGCACCACTGCCGACCAATTATCGCCCCGTTGCACCGAGAGGCATCCCGATGGAAGAGCCATATTGCCTTGCGGACTAGCAGCAGCTTTAATTCCCTTATCGCTAAAGAGTTGAATCATCTCTCCCTCTTCGGCATTGGTAAACGAAGGCACATATTCAGCCTCTTTATCTTTTACACCACCACCGGCTACAAGACGCAGGTATGTAGTTGCCATATCTTCATCAATCTCTTGTTTTCCATCGGGTGTGCCGGCTATAGCCATCATAGCAAATTGCATCGGTACCAGTTTACCCTTTCCATCAGGGTGTCGACCCGACATAGACAAAGGAAAATGTTGAGTATTGCAATAGAAACTCATGGTAGAGAGCACGTTTTTCACCGTAGCATGAGCTTCGGGAGATACAGCCAAACCGGTACGACTGAGCAAATAGATCATCTGTGTAGCTCCACCCAAACCACCTACGGCATAAGCAGGATAGTTATTGCGATGATGGAAAGCTCCTCCATCGGCTTTGAACGAACCGCTCAACCCCAATGCCGGACGACAACCAAAGTCTATCCAACGAGAAAAAGATTTGAGGTATTGCAGCTTCTCGGGAGTATCTTCCATAATCAAGATACTAGCTATACGTCCGGGACATTGCGTATTGAAGGTATCCATATCAATTCCCGTCTCGGTAGGTTCAGGGTAGATTTCATTGGTGATAGCATACCAGCGCAACGTTTGCTCGGCTTGCGTAAGTTTGCCCTCTTCGCGAAGAACATCTTTCATCATAAAATAGGCGGGATAGAGACTGCGTACACTATACCCGTAATGGTGAATGTTGCCCCAACAGCTACCATAAACCACCCCTTGATCGGTGATGTGATCGTACATCGCCATAAACATATCACGCAACTCTTGACGAACCTCGGGTTGCTGTGCATCGTGATAGGCAAAAGCAACTTGCTTCATCAAATCGAAGTAAGGACGCATCTCATAACCTAGCTTAGTCAACATATCTTTGTTCCATCCGTCTATCATTCTTTCGTAAGCCTCGGCAGCTCTCACCAAGAAAATAGGACGTCCGGTAATCTGACCGTCTTGGTAGGATATTTGATAGTAATCGAACTTCTTGCGCAAGTTGTCCATGCGTTTATCGGTCAGCTTGGCCGGTGTGTAAAGTTGATCGCGGAATCGCTTCTCAATGCGTTGCATATCGGCGAGCTGACTATCGCTAATGGCAGTCAACGGAATAGTAGGTTGCAACTTAGAGTGCTCATAGATAACCAACCAGTGATTCTTAGTACCTAAGTTAACAAAAGGAACTTGAAAGTCGGGAGTTTGTTGACGCGCATCTACTTTGGAAGCAGTAATGAGGTGGTCGATATAGAGTTTACTCTGTGTTTGAGGTGCCGTGATGCGCAACTCATTCATACCTACTTCAGGAGTTCCCTCCATGTCGCGTTCGTAGCATACCCATGCAGCACGCCAACCTTTAAAATTTATACCGAAAGGAAATGAAGTACAAACCCTGCCATCTTTCAGAAACTCAAAGCGCACTACATCATCAATGGGGTTCTCGTTGTATATCCACACGATGCAAGCCGATAGATAAAGGTCTTTTCCCGTAGGATCCTTAGGTTCAAACATCAAATCTTTCTTAAAAGAGAGTGTACCTGCCGGCTGAAAACTCCATTGCAACGAGTGACTTCCGTCTTTAAAATGAGCACCCGAAAGGGCGGTTTCACCTTTTGTAGTTTCTATGCAACTAGGTACCTCCTTTTCCTCAAACGAGAGTAGGCGTTCGTGGGTAACAAATTGTGCATTCACCACCGAGCAGCAACCTAAAGCGATAAACAAACCAATAAGACTCTTTCTTAATAAAAGTTGTTTCATAGTTATTGTATATTATTCTTATAATTGCTTCACATTGAAGCCTGTAAACAGAGTGTGGTTCTGAAATAAACGTAAGCCAAAATAGCCATTACCGTCGCCGGGCTGAATAGGAATACAGAACAGCTCTTTACCGTTTATGGTATAACTGGTTATCTCTTGTGTAACCGTTATCACAATGTGATACCATTTGCCGGCTTCGAGTAAGTTTTCGGCATCAGTATACTCTTCAATCAAAGGTTTGTTCAAAGAATCGTTCTTTTCATAAAATTCAGCATAATAACGTCTAAATCGTGTTGTGGAATTATAGTTCCCGCCATAACCTACATAAAATAAGTCGAGCGAATTGTAATTGCTAAAGGTACCATTCCTAAATTGAGAACGAGCTAATATATCATTGGGATAAAGTGGGTCTTTAGCACCCCAGAAACAGTTTAAATCACTCAAACGGTCTACCTCTGATCCTTGCATAGGCATAGAAGCAGCATAGCTTATTTCATAATTTCCTTTTAGCTGCTTACTATACCAAAGTGTCATACCTCCCGGTGAAACGATATCTAATGTATCACCTAAAATAGTGATGCATAGCTCATCAGAGTCATCTTCGGCATGCCATATACTACCATTTAAGTAGTAGTTATGATCAGAAGGGTGAGAACAAGCTGCAAATAAAAGCAGCAGACCAAAAAGCAGTTTAAAGTTTAGTAAAAGAATCTTCATTATCGACAGTTAGAATTCTATATTTGTGTTTATCAAAAATGTGAGATACAAAAAAACCTCTCTTCGGCGAAAAGAGAGGTTTAAATCGTACAGAATAATACAATAAATGTTCAATTACCCTGCTTGTAGGCTATGGATGAAGCTCTTTGAATATTTTATTATCTTCCTGTACCTGCTTTACGGTCTCTTTTAGCTCGCTGGCAGGCAAGTCGAAACCATACCATCCGGTATAGCCATCTACCATATACCATTTGCCGTTTATCAAATGGAACTCGAGGCGCAAATCAACTTCCGATTCTTCGAATCCTGCTTCAAAGACTTTCTGTTTATCCTCATCGATTACAAAGTGCGATAGATAAACACTACCATCTTCTTGCTCTAGTCGCTCCGTTTTGAAAGTCCCCTCTTCGAGCAAAGGCCACTTCTCTTGAGTGAAAGGAAAACTCTTTTCTGTTTCACCATCATCGGCCAACAATATGATGGGCGATTTTAAAGGAAACTGAATGCGAGAAAGCTGAAATGCCGCGCTATTGGTAAACTTAACTAAAAACACATCGAAGGTCTCCTCGGGTGAGGGAGGTGAATTTAGTGCACGCGTAGGAGTATAGGCCATCAGCGTAAAAACCAATAAGACAAGAAGGTAAAAGCGTGGTATCATAATAAGTATCAATGTTTTATTAAATCAACGAACAAAGATAGAAGAAGTTTACCGATTTCACTCTTTTCTGCGTAAGTATTCAAATCCGAAACGACAATAAAGGCATTTCTTCTTATCGCAATACTCTTTGTGAAGCTGAATGATAGCTTGACTATCGGCAGCGGTAACCACTTTTATGCCTGCACTTGCCCAAAGACGAGTGATGTAATTGTTTTCGGGAGTAAGTTCTTCTAAGAACTGTGTAGCGCGTTCGCATAGTTGCTCGTTGGAGCGATGTAAGCCATAAGCATACAGAAAAGGAATCACGGCATTGATGATAAGAATGTTTTGAGCAGTAACCCCTAATGTTTTTTCGCGATGAGTTGAGGTTTTGCCAAACACATAGTGCTCTTGCCAATAAGAAGAAGTGTTGGTGACGAGCAACTGACGTAATTCATCAAGGGTAGCGGCTGCTATAATCTTAGAAAACAGATGGCGACAGTGACAGTACCAATAAGCCAGTTGTGCTAACCGAACATGTGGAAAGTTGCCGGGACGCAAACGAAGAAACTTCCACCGCGAAGCATCAATAGTGTCGTTGAGCGAGTAAAGATGACTTAAGTATTGAAACTCTTTTTGTAGTTTTACCATATAATCATCTACAGGCGGCGCAGCAAGTAAGCCGGCTATGCCCAAAAAGAAAGCTTCTACCCGTTCTACATCATCGCGTATCTTATCAACCAACCGAAAAGGAACTTTAGCTGCCCAGTTTTCAAAGGCATCGCCATTAAGACCTACGCCTAAATAGCGGGCCAATGTAGCAAAGAATGCATCTTCCCAATTACCATCATAAGCAGCCACACGAGCCTTAATGACTTCGGTTTTTTGCTCAAATCGCTCCGACTGCAAAGCAGCCATCCAACCATGTATGGTAAGCTTAGGCAACTGGGAGAGTATGGAGTGACAGGCAGGAGAGACATCGGCTTTAACGAGCTTTTTATAATGAGAGCGCACCACACCGGGACATTCAAGAAGCAGTTGCGGGATAGGCTGCCCATCGGTTCTGCAAACCTCGCTATCGCAACAAGCCACAACATGCAATATCACAGAGTCGTAAGTAGCATCGGCATGATGACCGTGCCGATACCAATCGGATGCATTGATGTGAATTTCGACATTGCCTACCCACAATGTATTGTCAATTCGAAGCTTAGCATTGAAAAAGTCGGGGCCGGCATGAGTATTGTGCAAGCCTACGTCAATCACTTCTACTGTTTGTCCGTTCATCGCTTTAAGCGTATGCAATGGAAAAAGCTTATGTTTCCATACATAGTGCAGCAGTTGTTCCATATTGAAAGTTCGGTTAATGTGTGCAGCAAATGTAATAATTTTATATATCTTTGCGACTAATATTTTGAACATTAGTAAGTAAGACAATGAAAATAGCATTAATAGGATACGGAAAGATGGGCAAAGAAATCGAAAAGATAGCCCTTAGTCGCGGACATGAAATTGTTTCTATCATCGACATCAATAACCAAGACGATTTCAACTCGGAAGCATTCCGTTCGGCAGATGTTGCCATTGAGTTTACCAATCCAATGGTTGCTTACAACAATTATATTCGTACGTTTAATGCAGGTGTTAAACTTGTATCGGGTAGCACCGGCTGGATGGCCGAACATGGCGAAGAGATTAAGAATCTTTGTCTGAAAGAAGGAAAGACTCTTTTTTGGTCGTCTAACTTCAGTTTAGGAGTAGCTATCTTCTCAGCGGTTAATAAGTATCTAGCCAAAATTATGAATCAATTTCCTGAATATGATGTTACCATGACCGAATCGCACCATATCCATAAATTAGATGCGCCAAGTGGTACGGCTATCACCCTTGCTGAAGGTGTGCTAGAAAACCTAAAACGTAAAACATCGTGGGTAAAAGAGGAAGCCTCAACTTCGGATCAACTACCGATTCATTCTATCCGCGAAGGGGAAATATTCGGTATTCATACCATTCGTTACGACTCTGACGCGGATAGCATTTCTATCACTCACGATGCCAAAAATCGTGGTGGGTTTGCATTGGGCGCTGTGCTTGCTGCAGAGTTTACTGCCAATCATCAAGGCTATTTGGGTATGGACGACTTATTCCCTTTTCTAAAAGCATAAACTAAAATATTTAAACCGATTATCATGAGAAAAGCAACTCGTGCTCAATGGATAAAATGTACCATTGCAATCGTTCTGTACCTAGCCTTCCTCTTTTGGGTAAAAAGCTGGTGGGGCTTGATTGTAGTTCCTTTTATTTTTGATTTGTACATTACTAAAAAGATACCTTGGGCTTTCTGGAAAGAGAGTAAAAATAAAACCGTTCGTACTGTGATGAGCTGGGTGGATGCCATCGTTTTCGCTTTAGTTGCGGTATACTTCGTCAATATCTTTGTTTTTCAAAACTATCAAATACCTTCCTCATCACTTGAGAAGTCTCTTTTGGTGGGTGATTTTTTGTTTGTTAGCAAAATGAGCTATGGACCTCGTGTGCCAAACACTCCACTATCAATGCCACTAACTCAACATACGTTGCCTATCACCAACACTAAATCGTATTTTGAATGGCCACAATGGGAATATAAACGTGTTCCAGGGTTTGGCAAAGTGAAGATGAACGATATTGTGGTGTTTAACTTCCCGGCAGGAGACACGGTATCAACTGTTTATCAACAAACAGACTTCTTTACCAATATGGCATACAACAAAGGACGTCAATTATACCCTAACCGGGTAGAGATGGACAGTTTAAGCCGTGAACAACAACACATGGTGTACGACCTTTACTATAAGGCAGGAAGTCAATACATCAAACAGCATCCTGAGCTTTATGGAGAGATTATCTATCGTCCGGTAGATCGTAGAGAAAACTACGTAAAACGTGCAGTTGGACTGCCTGGTGATACTTTACAAATCATCAATCGTGACATCTATATCGATGGTAAGAAACAAGAAAATCCCGAAGATATTCAGTTCTTTTATAAAGTTTATGGAACAGGAAAAACCCTACCTATCGACTTTTTGCGCGACGACTTAGGTTTGAGCATGGAAGACATACAAGGATATGAACCAGGGGCAAGACTGTTTGCACTGCCATTGACTAAAGCAGCACACGATAAATTATTGGCTCGCAAAGATTTGGTTAGCACTATTGAGCCTATTGATATAGAGCCAATGCACGATTTATACCCACAAAACCTATATACTAACTGGACAGTAGACAATTATGGTCCTATCTGGATTCCGGCCAAAGGTGAAACGATAGAACTTACAATGGACAACCTACCATTTTACGAACGTTGCATCGTAGCTTACGAAGGCAACAAACTTGAAGTAAAGAATGGTGAGATCTATATCAATGGTGAGAAGACAACTAAATATACATTTGGTATGGACTACTATTGGATGATGGGTGATAACAGACATAATTCGCAAGACTCACGTTATTGGGGATTTGTGCCCGAAGATCACGTAGTGGGTAAACCACTTGTGGTATGGTTATCATTAGATAAAGATCGAGGCTGGTTCAACGGTAAAATTCGCTGGAACCGTCTATTTAAATGGGTAGGATAATTCGATGAGAAAAGGAATTAAATGGATTATAGCATTAGTTGGAGCAGCAATATTCGTATTGTTGCTCCGCTGTTTTGCATTTACTTCATATTATATTCCTTCTAAAGGCATGGAGAGCTCATTGCTTTGTGGCGACCGCATTTTAGTAAATAAGTGGAGCTATGGGTTAAGAGCACCACTTCTTTCACAGTTTCCCTATCAACGCTGGAAAGAACAGGTGGTAGAAAGAGGAGATATTGTAGTCTTTAACAATCCGGCCAACCCCTCGACAGTGATTGATAAGAAAGAGGTGTTCATTACTCGATGCATTGGTCTTCCGGGTGATACCCTGATTGTTGATTCTGTTTTTACCCAATCCCCCATTAACCTATCGGCTCTTTACGACCATAATTATTTCTTTTATTATCCCATTGATAAAGAGGAAGTATTGGATTCGTTAATCAATCGGTTTGCCATCAACACCGAGGTTGTGATTGATATAGATTCAGTGTATCAAGTCCGAACATTACCTTGGGAAGTCTACCATCAACTAGAACTCAATATGGAGGGTGAGCGTTGGATTCATCCTTTTACACCGGGTGTACCCACTTGCATTCGTCCGCTTGTGATACCAGCAAAAGGACAGACACTAAAGGTATATCCATGGAACCGCACATTGCTGATGAATACCATCTTACTGCACGAAGGACATCAGGCCGAGGTAAAGAACGACACCTTGTTTGTAGATGGTTTGCCAACAACCGAATTTACCTTTACTAAGAACTACTATTGGACTGTCTCAAACAATTCCATCAACCTATCCGATTCGCGATTGTTTGGTTTTCTACCTCACGATCATCTTATTGGTAAAGCCGAGTATATCTGGTTCTCAAAAACGCCCAATACCGGTATATTCGAAGGATATAGATGGGAACGTTTTTTCAACAAAATACAGTAGCGTGTTATCAAATTACTTTCATCAATATGGAAATTGCATATCTATCATCAGCCTATTTGGCACCCGTTTCTTATTATGTAAAGCTCTTGAATTACAATCAGGTATTCATTGAGCAATATGATCACTATATGAAACAAACTTATCGTAACCGTTGCACCATTGGTAGCACCAACGGAGAGATAGCGCTAACCATACCAACCGTAAAACCAGCCCATGCAAAATGTGCGATGAAAGATATTCGTATCTCTGATCATGGCAATTGGCGTCATCTACATTGGAATGCAATCACCTCGGCATACAATAGCAGCCCATTCTTTGAATATTACGAAGATGATTTTCGCCCATTTTATGAAAAACCGTTTGATTTCTTAGTCGATTTTAACGAAGAGTTACGTCAATTGGTGTGCAATCTTGTTGATATTCAGCCCACGGTATCCTATACTCACGAGTATAAAATGGATCTTACAGCAAATGAACACGACTTCCGCGAAGCAATCCATCCTAAAAAGAAGTTTCAAGTGGCCGATCCTACCTTCAAGGCAGTTCCCTATTATCAAGTCTTTGAAGACAAAAACGGATTCTTACCCAACTTAAGTATTATTGATTTACTTTTCAACATGGGTCCCGAAAGTCTTTTGGTGTTAGAGAAAAGCAGATAATCATCAAAGAGCATCTGCTTAATCTATTTCTGAAGCATTTTGTCGATACTCTTTGGGAGTAACTCCATAGGTCTCTTTAAACAGAGCCGAAAAATAAGAAATGGTAGTAAAACCCGTAGCATAAGCTACATCAGTTATTCCTAATTTCTTTTCTCGAAGCAAAGTTGCTGCTTGTCGCAGTCGCATATTCTTAATAAAATCGCGAGTAGAAAGGTTGGTCAACTCCTTCATCTTGCGGTGCACATGAACTCTGCTCAACCCAACGTGCGAAGCCAGCATATTTGCGTTCAACTCCGGATTAGATAAGTTTTCATTTATAATCTTCATAAATCGCTCCATTAAAGCCTCATCAGGTGATTTCAGCTCTATTTTATTGACCCTCTGCTTTTGTTCTTGCGCACCACTAAACCGAGCCTTTAGCAAATGTCGACTTTGAATTAAGTTAGCGATTGTGCTACGAAGTACCTCCATATTAAATGGTTTGACGATATATGCATCCGCACCACTCTCCATTCCCTCTATTCTATCTTCAGCTTTGGCCTTAGCCGTTAGTAACACTATAGGCAAATGATTGATGGTCATATTACTCTTAATCTTTCTACAAAGTTCTATCCCATCCATATCGGGCATCATCACATCACTGATAACTAAATCAGTTTTATTATTTAGCACACTATCATAAGCCTCTTTACCATTATTGCATATCCTTATTTTATATTGAGCAGACAGCTCGTTACATAAATATTCGCAGATATCGGAATCATCTTCAACTAGCAAGATGTTTATATTATTCTTAGCCTTAGTAGTAATAGCCTTATCATTATTCATCAAAGCATCTATTATGTCATGATCTGTTCTTTTAGCTTTGGCCAAAATCAACGAAGATTCAGTTTGCAATTGAGTAGCGTCTAGATGAGCACATCCTTGAGGCAAACGAATAACAAAACAACTTCCCGACTGTCCATCTGGTCTATTCTCAGCTTTAATCACTCCATGATGAAGCTTCACCAATAAGAGCGACAAATATAATCCGATACCAGTACCGGTAGCTGCATGAGTAACTTGATTATCTATCCGATAAAAGCACTCAAAGATACGCTCAATCTTATCCTTTTCGAGACCGATACCACTATCAGTAATTGTTATCTCGATAAATCGGCTTAACGCATCACTACGTGTTGAGTCAACTCCAGTGGTCAACACAATATCAATAGTTCCACGTTCAGGAGTATATTTAAAAGCATTAGAAATAATATTTAGCAAGATTTTATCGAAGTTATCCCCATCAATCCATGCCATTACGGGTTGTCCGGGATGTTGAAAACTAAAGTTGATACTCTTTTTATGAGCCATATAATCAAAAGACTCCATTACTTCTTGAATAAATGCAACTAAATCAGCCTCTTCAAAAAGAGCATTCATTTGTCCTTTATCTACCTTATGAATATCCATTAACTGATTGATAAGCCCCAATATTCGTTGTGCATTTCGATAGATTAACTGATAACTGCGGTGAACCTCACCACCACTATTCATCTTAAGCAACTTCTCCAAAGGCGCTATAATCAAACTCATTGGTGTACGAATTTCATGCGACACATTGATAAAGAATTGCAGTTTAGCATTATGAATCTCAGCTTGATGTTTGCGTTCGACAAGCTCATTACGATGACGCAAACGCATGCGGATGTGGTTGACTACTCCGGCAATCAACAAGATAACCAGAGAAGTATAAATAAGATACATCCACCAAGAGAGGTACCAAGACGGAGTTATCACAATATCAATGACACGTACAGGAGGATTGATACCGCGATTAGCGGCATATACCTCAAACGTATAACGTCCCGGCGGAATATTATTATAGCTCACCCTATTCTGTCCCGGAGCAGTAGAAATCCAGGTGTCATACAATCCTTTCATGCGATACTTATAGATGATTTGATTGGTATTATCAAATGCCATAGTTGCAAATGATAAGCTAAACGTATTGTCGTAGTAAGAAAGGGTAAATAAGTTAGCATCAGAGACACACGTATCAACAACAGCACAGCCACCCGACAAAGTTGTAGCATTAACCGGTTGTTGCAAGATGCTAAAATCGGTTATTATTACAGGATAACTCTTTTTGTCATCAACAATTTCGTTGGGCATAAAAGAGGTTACCCCATTAGTACCTCCAAAATAAATACGCCCTTCCTTGTCTTTAAAATAAGCTCCCGGAAAGAACTCATTGCCTTGTAGACCATCTTTAACGTAATAGTTGATAAAATCATAAGAATCATGTATCATACAACTGATACCCATATACGAACTTAACCAGATGTTTCTATTTTCGTCTTGACAAAGAGCAAGAATTGTATTATTAGGCAATCCGTCTTTAACTGTAAACTGCTGTATTTCTTTCGTTCTCTTATCAAATACAAAAAGCCCTTCATTGGTTCCTGCCCATATTTTACCTGCCACATCTTCCATCAAAACATAACCTATACAGCCAGGAATAATAATGCTTTCGCTGGTAAAATTGATAAAGCTGTCAGTCTTAGGGTTATAGCAACTAACTCCTTTATAGTGCCCCAGCCAAACATACCCCTCGCTATCGCATAGCACAAAGTTTATCCAATCGTTTGGCAAGCTCGTTTCATGAATCTTTGGGTCATCGCCTTTATAGTTTCTAAAAGCTTTGAGCTGTTTTGTATTAAGGTTGTATTGATAGAAACCATTTCCAGAGGTAGACAAGTACAAATTACGATCAGTAGACTCCGACAAAGAGGTCACCTTCTCTACATTAACACCCGGCACAAGATGATATTGCCCGGTTTGCTTATCAACCTGACCAATAGGTTTTGTATCCCCTCCTATCCACAATGAGCCTTCAGAGTCTTCGTAAATAGCTCGAATAGCATTCGAAATTTCACCACCTTCATACTCAGGAAGCAGATGCCTAACTCTTTTTCCATTCTGATCGAGTTCGTATATACCCTCATTATCATTGCTAATCCAAAGATGCTGTCTACTGTCTTTGCATAGAGCAGTCACACTGTTATATCCGATGGGATTCTGATGAATAGAGTGATTGCCTATATAATCAAATTTTATCTCTTTATGATTGATTAAGACTATTCCTTTTTGGCTCATTCCTAACCAAATATTCTTATCGCGATCTTCAAGAAGTGAGTATACTTTGCCATAGTTATAATTAAGAGTAGCAATATTGGGATTATATTCTTCCAACAATTTAGTTGACCTATTATATTTTCTGACTCCCTGTCCATTGCAGCCTACCCATACATCATCATCCACTCGTTCAAAAGTCAGTACAGAAAAAGGCTTCAACGAATTTCGGGTAGAAACTTGAATAAACTGTTGAGATTCAGAATCAAAACGAGCTACCCCATGCTTCTGCATTCCAATCAATATTTCACCATCTATTGTCTCCGTTAAGCAGGTAATGCTATTTTCCGGAATTTGAGGATATCGGTAAGTTTCAATAGTCATCAGTTCAGGGTCAACCTTAATTATACCATTATATTCACTTCCCAACCAAATGATTCCCTTTGAATCTTCGTAGATTGCATTTAGAAAATAGACTTGTATTTGCTCCATCAAATCATCCAAGCTATAAGCCTCTTTAGTTTTAGTATCGTAAACAAAAATACCCTGTCCGGCAGTTATAACCCATACCTTTCCATTTTTGAGCTGATAAATTTGAGTGATATGCGGCGCTTGAATAAGGTTATTTCGATGCATAGGCACCTCTTCCAAATGGTTCGAATCATAGTTATAGCGCATTAATCCATTGTAGCACCCCACAAACAGATTTCCATCGCTATCTTCGAAAAGCGAGCGTACATAGTTGTTCTTTAGTGAATATTTATTTTCAATATCGTGAAAATAGTTGGTAAAGTGTACCCCATCAAACTTATTAAGACCATATTCGGTAGCAATCCATATATATCCTCTTTTATCTTGAAGTATTTGATTGATAAAACTACTTGATAAGCCATCTTCTGTGTCGTACACTCTACCTGCTTGTCCCCAAACGGGCGATAATAAGAAGTGAACGCAAAGAACGATAAATAAGATTACTCTCTTCATAGATTAAACTCAAATTAAGGAAAAAATAAAATAAGATAATAAGCAAAGATAAACGATATAGAATACATAAGAAGAGTTTTAGAGTACTAATTGAGTGTTACAGCGTCTGATGTAACATATAAAACAGAGATTGTAACATCAACACAAATCAAGTTACTGCTTTGATGAAACTAGTAACTCATCAAACAGTAGTAAAGAGTAAAAAGAGATAAGTTTGCATCATCTGAAATCGATTGTTAAACCCAATAAATCTATTTAAAGCATGAAAACCTAATTGTCCTCGTTTTTTCGGATTCTGCAACTGAATTAAAAATCTTTTATAACCTAAAAAAACGTTTTATGAGGAACACTAATTTAAAATTTAGAGCCCTACTTCTTTTCTTTGTTCTGGGTGCACTGCCCATACAGATATTTGCACAGAATATCACCATAAAAGGAGAAGTTAAGGATGTCAATCAAGAACCTGTTATCGGAGCAAGTATCTTAGTAAAAGGTACAACCGACGGAACCATCACCGACTTACAAGGTGGATTTACTCTACACGCATCCCCCAATGCAACATTAGTAGTAACCTATATAGGTTATCAAACCGAAGAGATACCTATTAACGGAAGAAAACAAATTAATATTACTTTAAAAGAAGACTCGAAAGCCTTAGAAGAGGTGGTTGTAGTAGGATATGGTACTGCCCGCAAGTCGGACGTTACCGGGTCAATCGCATCGGTGCAAGGTGATATCTTGCGTGAAGTGCCGGCATCCAACATCAGTAATGCACTACAAAGCCGCATTGCGGGTGTAGACATGACTCAGACTTCATCGCAACCGGGAGCAAATATGCAGATTCGCATTCGTGGTACTCGCTCGCTAACTGCATCAAACGATCCTTTGGTTGTGCTCGATGGTATTCCGTTTATGGGCAACCTATCAGATATCAACCCAAGCGATATCAAGAGTATGGATATCTTGAAAGATGCTTCATCTACCGCTATCTACGGTTCGAGAGGAGCCAATGGGGTAATTCTCGTTACTACTTACAAAGGAACAGAAGGACAACCAGCTCGTGTAACCTACAATGGATACTTCGGAGTTAAAACTGTATTTCACGATTATCCTATGATGAATGGAGAAGAGTTTGCACAACTTCGTAAAGATGCAGGCATCTACACCAACTCTTTAGATGAGTCGGATGATACAAATACAAACTGGCAAGACATGATGTATCGCACAGCAATCGTTACCAGTCACGATGTTGGTGTAGCCAATGGTACCAAAAACGGTAGCTACAGTGTAGGATTAGGCTATTATTATGATGAGTCGAACATCCCTACTCAGTCTTTCGAGCGTTACAACATACGTGCAACAATCGATCAAGGCATTGGCGACTATCTTCGTTTTGGAGCTTCTACCATTACCAACTATAACATTACCAAAGGAAGCCAAATTGGGTTATACAATGTGCTTAGTGCTTCGCCTATTGCCAATCCTTACAACGAAGATGGAACACTCAGAAGAACCATTCGCATGCCACTTGACGAGCAGTGGGTAATAACCAAAAGTGTGTTGGAAGAAGTTGGCGAAAGTTGGGTTAATGAATCGACAGCAATTGGTTCGTACAATACATTTTATGGACAAATAGAATGCCCATGGGTGAAAGGATTAAAATATCGTGTTAATATCGGTATGAACTACCGTGGTGGCAAAACCGGAGCTTTTACCGGCCAAGGAGTAAATAGCACCAATGCTACTACCGAATCGACTGCTTCTATACAACACACCGAAACCACAAACTGGGCAGTAGAAAATATGCTTACTTATGATCGTACCTTCAAGCAAAAGCATCAGCTTAATGTGGTAGCTATGTATTCGGCCGAACAGACTAAATATACCAAATCGTATATGTCGGGAAAAGACATTCCTGCCGAATATTTCCAATATTATAACATTGGTCGTGCTGATGGCGAAATCACTGTCAACCCCAATAATCAAGGGTATGAAAAGAGTGGCTTATTATCGTTTATGGGACGTGTGATGTATGCTTACGATAACAAATATATGTTGATGGCCACAGTTCGTTCGGATGCTTCTTCGCGCTTGGCCAAAGGTCATCAATGGCACACTTATCCTGCGGTTTCGTTGGGTTGGAATATTAAAAGAGAGCGCTTCATGGACAATGTAGACTTTATCGATATCTTAAAAGTTCGTGCCGGTTACGGGCAGACTTCCAATCAAGCCGTTGCTCCCTACTCTACTTTGGGTAGATTGAGCACTCGCCCTTACAACTTCGGTTCTAACTACCTCACCGGATATTATGTTTCTGCACTACCCAACGCTGCTTTGGGCTGGGAGTACTCTTCTACTTGGAACTTTGGTGTTGATTTTACCCTATTTGGCGGACGCTTATCGGGTACGTTAGAGTATTACATTCAAAAAACTCACGACCTATTGTTGAATGTAAATCTTCCTTCAACCTCAGGTGTTAGCAGCTACATGGGCAATATTGGTAAAACACAAAATAAAGGTATTGAGTTTACACTAAACGGAACCATCATCGATAATAAGAATGGCTGGACATGGGATGCCGGAATCAACATCTATGCCAATCGCAACAAATTGGTAGCTTTGGCATCGGGACAAGAGCGCGATGAAGCCAACAACTGGTTCGTTGGTTACCCCATCAACTCAATCTTCGATTACGAAAAGATAGGACTATGGCAAGCTGGCGATCCGTATTTAGACATCCTTGAGCCAGGTGGAAATGTAGGTATGATTAAAGTGAAATATACTGGTGAATATAATGCAGATGGAACTCCAGTACGCCAAATTGGAACCGAAGACCGTCAGATTATCAGCATGGAGCCTAAGTTTATGGGTGGATTCAATACTCGAGTAGCTTGGAAAAACTTAGATTTGACCGTTATCGGTGCTTTCCAATGTGGAGGTAAACTAATCAGTTCGCTTCACTCGGCCAATGGCTATTTGAATATGCTTTCGGGACGTCGCAACAATGTTAAGGTAGACTATTGGACTGAAACCAATACTGATGCCAAATATCCAAAGCCCGGTGGCATTATGAGTGGTGACAACCCTAAATATGGTACAACATTAGGCTACTTCAGTGCATCTTATCTTAAGATTCGTACCATTACTTTGGGCTACAACTTCAACAATATGCCTCGCTTGAAGAACTTTGGAGTAGACAATCTTCGTGCCTATTTCACCATCCAAAATCCGTTTGTGCTCTTCTCGCCATACAACAATGAATGTGGCTTAGATCCTGAAACCAACTCATTGGGCGATGAAAACGTAGCGGTAAGCATGGTAAGCCGTTTTCCTATTGTAGGAACCAACACTCCAGCTACTCGTAACTTCTTGTTCGGCATTAATCTAACATTCTAATCAAGCTTATACCGATATGAAAAATATTATATCTAGAATCAAAAAGGCGACTCCCATTGCACTAGCATTGCTACTCGCTACTTCTTGCGGATTTGTTTTGGATGAGCAACCCCGCAGCTTCTTCGAACCTGGCTTCTTTAAAACCGAAAAAGGTGTGTATGGCGGATTGACCTCTATGTACGCTCACCTTCGATACATTTATGGACAGGCTTATTACTATAACTCTTGCCTTACAGGAACCGATGAGGTGACCTATGCACAATCGGCCGATGGAAACTTTAAAGATGCCGACCTTTCGGGAGTAGGTAGTCTTACTCCAAGTAGCAGCCGTACAGATGTGTTGTGGGGAGCTGCTTTTCCAAACATCAACACTGCCAGCGGCATCATAGAGAATGCTGTTGAAGCGGGCATAGCAAGCAGTTTGATTGCCGAAGCTCGTTTCTTCCGTGCATTCGACTACTTCTTGTTGGTACAAACCTTTGGCGGTGTACCTCTCGACTTGGGTGCCGGTGAGCTGAAGTTCAACACCACCCCTTCGCGTGTGTCTACTCGCAACACAGTGCCCGAGGTGTACACAAAAGCAATCTTCCCCGATTTGCTTATTGCCATTGAGGATTTGCCCGAACAACCCAGACTAACCGGTGCGGTTACCAAAACAACTGCTCGCCTATTGTTGTCGAAAGCATATCTTACCTATGCATGGTGGTTAGAAAACCCTAATAATATCCCAACTTATCCACAGTGTTCACGCGTAGACCCCGATGGACAGCAACCACAATGGTACTTCCAAAAGGCATACGATATTGCCACTACTGCCATTGCTAACCCTGGTCCCTATGCGCTGCAAGAAACTTACTATATGGTAAACAATGGAGCCAACGACCGCAACAGCGAAATCTTACTTTATGCTGACCATACTGAAGATAGCGAATACTACAACGGTGGTAGCTTGAATTATGGTAGTGGGGCAGCTCCCGATAACTTTGCAGGATGGATGATGACTTGGAACTATACCAATATGACTAGTGCCACCGACGAAGCATGGACTACTAAAATTAATCCTGTGCAACGTGCTGCCACTCAACCTTTGGGACGCCCATGGACACGTATGTGCCCTACCATCAACGTGATTAGAGATATCTTTGTCGACAAAACCAATGACTCTCGCTACGATGGAACATTTACTACCGTATATCGTGCTAACTGGCCTAAAGGCGGTACAAAAGCCGACTTTGTTTACAATGCCAACAACCTGAAAATTTATCCGGGCGATGCAGTACTTACCTTTTTGGGTGAAGAACCTGAAACAGCCATTACTTATCCAAGCGGACAAGGAAATAGTAATATTGGTACAGGAACGCTACCCGGCAGAGCCGATTTTGTGGTTTCACCTCAAGGCATCAGTCGTGTAGTATATCCAGGACTTTGGAAGTTAGGCCCTTATCGCACCGACAATGGTGATGGTCTAGGTCAACCCAATGCAGCTAGCACTCGTCCGTTCAACATCCTAAAATTCTCTGAGCTCTACTTAGTGGCTGCCGAAGCTGCTGTAAAAGGAGCTACTACACAAGCCGGAAGCGGTGCTAGAGATTTAGTAAATGTACTTCGCTCACGTGCCGGAAAATGGAGCTTTAGCAACGCAGCTAATGCAGCAAAACAAGAAGACAACAGCGCTACAATGGTAGCAGCTACTCCATCTACTATCACCATTGATTATCTTTTGGATGAACGCTCACGCGAGTTTTATGGCGAGGGTTACCGCTGGTTCGACTTGGTGCGCACTCAAACTTGGAAAGAGCGTGCCGGTAGTTACGAGATTTGTGGCACAGCCTATGGCGACCATACCCCTAAAACAGTAACACGCGAGATACTTGATTTTCTTTATCTTCGTCCTATCCCAACAGGTCAACTCGAAGGGTTAGAGATGACTGCCGAAGAAAAAGCGGTATATCAAAACCCGGGTTACTAAAATAAACGCTATCCAACCGAAGCATCAGACAAGCAGCAGCTACACCAGGTGAGTACTATGTTGTATATTCATTCCTGATGCTTCGGTTTTTGGATAGCTATTTTTTCAATTGGTTTCAAAGGCTTGGAACTATAGTTCCGAGTAGTTGAAACAATAGTTCCAAACCCTTGAAACTAAATTGAAACTAAAAGACTGAATCGGTTAAGAGAGCTTCTTGTTGCTCAACATAAAGTTAAAACAACAGTGCAAAGATTAATCGACAGATTGAAACATTGTTCGTTCTCCCCCTAATAAGTGGTCAATGTATCTTTTTCATCGACCCCTTCATTAAAAACTACATTTATCATGAAACAAAGAGTTCCACTTCTTATCGCCTTTATCACATTATTAGCAGTAAGTGTACTGCCTAAGGTTTGCCACGCTACGCAACGCTTTGTTGGACCTACCGACAATTTCATCTGGATTTCTCCGAAAGGAGCATTACCCATCTTGACCGATCGTGAAGAGGACAAGGGAGTGGTAAGAGCCATTGACAACTTGCAACGTGATGCTTTTAAGGTGACTGGCCTTAAGCCTGAATTGATTTATGCTCCCGATAGCACCAACCTGGTTATTGTAGGTTCAATAGAGCACAGCAAATGGATAAAGGAACTGATGAAAGCAGGGAAAATAGACAAAACAGAATTAATAGGTAAAACAGAAAAATACATCATCACTACCGTCAATCGTCCTTTTGAGGGAGTAGAAAAAGCGGTAGTGGTGGCAGGAAGTGATAAGCGAGGAACCATCTACGGTATTTACGAGCTGAGCCAACAAATGGGAGTTTCGCCTTGGTATTTCTGGGCAGATGTGCCGGTGAAGAAGCAAAACACCATTGGTATCAAAGCTGGAACATATACCGATGGCGAACCGGCTGTGAAGTACAGAGGTCTCTTTCTAAACGACGAGTGGCCCTCACTCGGCAAGTGGGCTGCCAGCACATATGGTGGTTTCAACAGTCAATTCTACGAACAGGTATTTGAGTTAATCTTACGATTAAAAGGGAACTTTTTGTGGCCTGCCATGTGGGCAAGTGCCTTCTACGATGATGATGCCATGAATGGACCGTTGGCAAACGAGATGGGTGTTGTGATGGGCACATCGCACCACGAACCGATGGCTTTGGCACAGCAAGACTGGAAACGTAGAGGCAAAGGAGAGTGGAACTATCAAACCAACAAAAAGGGGCTCGATGAATTCTGGAAAACTGGCATGGAGCGTGCTAAAGATTGGGAATCGGTGATTACCGTAGGAATGAGAGGCGATGGAGATGAACCGATGAGCGAAGAGTCGAACATCGAGTTGTTGCAGAATATCGTAAAAGATCAACGCAGCATCATTGAGAAAGTAACCGGAAAGAAAGCCAAAGAGACGCCTCAGGTATGGGCGCTCTACAAAGAGGTGCAAGATTACTACGACAAAGGCATGAGAGTGCCCGATGATATCACACTATTGCTTTGTGATGACAACTGGGGTAACGTACGCAAACTACCGGCTCTCAATGCTAAATCGCGTAAGGGAGGGTACGGAATGTATTATCACTTCGACTATGTAGGTGCACCTCGCAATTCGAAATGGATAAACATTAGCCAGATACAACGAGTTTGGGAACAAATGGCACTGACCTATAATCATGGGGTAAAAGAACTTTGGGTAGTAAACGTAGGCGATTTAAAACCGATGGAATATCCTATCAGCTTCTTTATGGACATGGCTTGGAATCCTGAAAAATACGATGAAAGCAATCTTTTTCAGCATACAGTAGACTTTTGCAAAGCTCAGTTTGGCGGACAGCATGCTACAGAGATTGCACACCTGATAGATAACTATTCGAAGTATAACCGACGCATCACCCCCGAGTTATTGAATGAAAACACATACAGTTTGACTAACTATAACGAGTGGGAGAATGTACGCCAAGCGTATGAAGAGTTACTACTTGATGCTCTTAAGATATATTATCTATTGGCACCACAGTATCGCGATGCATACGATCAATTGGTTTTATATCCCATCCAAGCCTCATCCAACCTTTACGACATGTATTATGCATTGGCCATGAACAAGGCTTTGGCTGCTGCACAAAACAATCAGGCTAACTTCTGGGCAGATCAAGTAGTGGCTTGTTTTGAGCGCGACTCTGTGTTGACTAAGCATTATAATGAAGTAATGGCAAACGGAAAGTGGAACCACATGATGGATCAAACACACATTGGATATACTTCATGGAATCATCCTGAAAAGAATATTATGCCAACTGTGACTTATCTGCCCGATGAGACAGAACCTCAAACATACACCTTTGTGGAGCAAGAGGGAGTAGTATCAATAGAAGCAGAACACTACACTCAAGCTTCTACCAACGATGGAATTGAATGGATTACTATCCCCAATATGGGGCGAACTTTATCGGCCATTACTACTTGGCCCAACACGGTGCAGCCTCAGGCCAACACTTATGTTAGTTATGATTTTAAGACCACCAGTATGGGTGAAGCAAATGTTATCGTTCGTTTCTCGCCAACACTAAACTACAATGAGAACAAAGGGTTGAGCTATGCCATCAAAATAGACGATGCACCCGAACAGATGGTGAATATAAACGGACACTATAATGGCGACTTAGGACAGTGGCAAGCAGAGCATGTTATTGATAGCAAAACAATGCATCGATTGGAAGCCCCCGGCACCCACACACTTCGCATCCGCCCGTTAAATGCAGGATTGGTGATGCAAAAGATTATGATTGACTTGGGAGGACTAAAACCTTCTTACCTAGGAGCGCCCGAAACTGTTGAGAATTAAGCATTTGATAACAATAATACAAAGAACACTAAACGCAAAACAATCACGGTACTACTATTTCATGGTTAATTAAAAAGTAGGTAAAGGGAGTGTAGAACAAACTACATTCCCTTTTTTATAAATCTATAAATTACTGTAAGCAGATATAATCAAGTGCTTACCTACTCTATTAACTTAATGCTTAATAGATAACTCACTCTTTTGTATCTCTTGTAAATGCTATCAAGTACATGAGCTAGTTTAATCTTTCAAATAATATTGAATAGTTGTTACCACCCTAACCTGCTTTACATAAGGCGCATTTTTATCGGGGTCGGTGATCGTAAATTGCCCTTGCGAAGCCATTTTAATCTTACCTAAACGACTAGCAGAGTCTTCGGCAAATTTCTCGGCAGCCTCACGAGCACTCTGAGTAGCCTCTTTAATCATTTCAGGCTTAATCGCATTCAAACCCTCAAAGGTAAATGAGATAGCACTAGTTCCATATTCGTTAGAGGAGATAGCTAGACCATCCTTCAAGAGAGTTGAGGTATTGTTCATAGCTTTTAGTACTTGATCAACATTCTTACTAGTCACCGTAACGGTAGCTGTAATGTTGTAGCGCGAACGTACATCATTGGTATTAACATAGCGGTCAGCATACAAATCGACTACTACCGGTAGAGCTATTGAGATGTCGCTATCCGCAATGCCGTTATTCTTTAAGAAAGTAATAATCTTTTGATTATTCTTCTCCATATCACCATAAAGCATGGTTAGGTCGTTACCTATAATTTTGTACTGCAATGGCCAAAGCACATTATCTGCCTTTACTGTTCTTTCAGAGAGTCCCTTTACTGTCACAACACGTTCGCTATCTTTGAAACCAACAATACCACTTTTGAGCAATGCACCCAAACAAACAATACCTAATGCCAAAATCAATGCAGAATAAAGAATAAATGATTTGTTCATAACTATACATTTTAAGTGAATGATTATTATCTATAAATCAATGTTGAGAGATAATCCTCCGCAAACATTTCATTTGCTACTTCTAACAATTCATCGGCAGTAACGGTTTCGATACGCTGGCAAATAGCCGGTAAATTTTCATATTTATTGTAATGCAAGAATATTTTAGCCATCCCCAGTGCATTGTTCTCATAATTATCTGAAGCCACACAAATCTGTCCAATCAACTGTTTTTTTACGGCTTGCAGCTGCAACGAGGTGAGCCGGTTGTCGCGTAGCTTCTTCAGCTCCTTATAGGTGAGTCGCAAACAGGTATCAACATCGTTGGTATCGGTTCCGAAATAGATACTAAATGCCCCCGTATCGGTATAAGAGGTTAAGTTAGACTCAACGTTATAAACCAATCCGCGACGTTCGCGCAAGGCTACATTTAAACGACTATTCATACCCGGACCTCCCAAAATATTGTTCAGTAAATAGAGGGCAGTACGTTTATCATTGTATGCGCTATAACCACGACTGCCAATCATCACATGAGCTTGATGAGTATCGCGTGGAACAATGAGCTTGCAAGCAGAATAAGGTAGCGGCTCCAAACGATTATTTTTCGCAAAGATACCATAAGGAATATCAGCCATACACTTCTCGAGCAGACGAATAAGACGTTTAAAGTCTAAATTGCCTTGTGCAAAAAATACCATATTTTCGGGCTGATAAAGGCGTTGAGTAAAGGCTAATGCATCTTCGGTACGAAACTGTTTCAGTTGTTCAGGAAGCCCTAGAATATTGCGTTCCAAGGGATGTCCTTTAAATATAAGATCTTCAAAGTCATCAAAGATCAACTCAGATGGATTATCTTCGTATGATTGAATTTCATCAATAATCACATCAACCTCTTTCTCTATTTCATGTTGTGGAAATACCGAGCGAAACACAATGTCACAAAGCAAATCGACAGCACGTGGAAGATCGGATGATAAGAAGGCACTGTATATCACAGTTTCTTCTTTATTTGTATAAGCATTCAAATCGCCCCCAACAGCTTCCATACGGTTCAATATATGCCAGGCTTTGCGGTGCTTGGTGCCTTTAAACACGAGATGTTCTACAAAATGAGCCATCCCCTGCTCGTTGTCGTACTCATCGCGAGTACCGGCATCTATTGCAAATCCACAATAGGTAACATCGGTTTGAGCCGGACGATATATCACCCGCAACCCATTCGACAAAGTGTGCTCCACAGGGTCTAGTTTAACTATTTTCATCTCTGTTATATTCTTTGTTAAGCTGCAAAAATACAATAAAACTTATTGTAGTTAATCTAAATTTATAGATATTTGTCAACTATATTAACAAGCCATAGTTTATGATAAAGATAGGAGTATTTTGCGCAGCATCGGATAAAATGGATTCTTCGTACTTTGAGCATGCAGCACAAGTAGGACAATGGATCGGTGAAAAGGGTAATACTTTGGTTTATGGTGGAGCCGATTTAGGACTGATGGAATGTGTAGCACAAGCAGTAAAATCGGCTGGTGGAAAGGTTATCGGTGTAGTACCAACTAAACTAGAGGAGAAAGGAAGAGTAAGCCATCTGCTTGATAAAACAATTCCTACTTGCAACCTAAGCGACCGCAAAGACATCCTGGTTGAACTCTCCGATTATCTGATAGCACTACCCGGAGGTGTAGGCACATTAGATGAGATATTTCATGTAGTGGCAGCTGCCTCTATCGGCTATCACAGTAAAAAAGTGATTCTTTACAATCAAAATGGTTTTTACGACACATTACTAAAAATGCTCGATGAAATGGCACAAAAAGGATTTATGAGACACAACCTGTCAAGCTATTTCTTGGTAGCAAATTCTATAGAACAACTTACTGAAATAACAAGGATATGATTAATTCTATTAACCAACTATTGCAAAAAGAGGCGCAAGCCGTATTAAACATTCCCGTAACCGATGCTTATGAAAAGGCGGTAGACTTGATTGTAGAGCAGGTGCACAACAAGCGTGGGAAATTAGTTACTAGTGGTATGGGTAAAGCCGGACAAATAGCGATGAACATTGCTACGACTTTTTGCTCTACTGGTATCCCGTCTGTGTTTCTACACCCAAGCGAAGCACAACATGGCGACTTGGGTATCTTGCAAGAAAATGATGTTCTGCTATTGATATCGAACTCTGGAAAGACGCGTGAAATTGTAGAACTTACTCACTTAGCACACAATCTAAATCCAAACTTAAAATTTATTGTTATCACCGGAAACCCAGAAAGTCCGTTAGCCAACAATGCAGATGTCTGTCTAAGTACAGGTAAACCCGATGAGGTTTGTACACTAGGCATGACTCCCACTACGTCGACTACAGCCATGACTGTAATTGGTGATATTCTGGTAGTTCAAACTCAAGTGAAAACAGAATTTACCATAGAAGAGTACTCTAAGCGCCATCACGGTGGTTACTTGGGCGAAAAATCAAGAGAACTATGCGAAAAGTAATTGGTATAGGCGAAACAATTTACGACATCATCTTCGAGAATGGTCAGCCTACAGCGGCCATTCCCGGAGGGTCGGTATTCAACGGAATGGTTTCGCTGGCACGAGTAGGTGCTGATGTTTCATTTATCAGCGAAACCGGTAACGACCGTGTAGGAAAGACTATTCTACAGTTTATGCGCGACAATGGCATGACAACGGAGTACGTTAATGTTTTTCCAGACGGAAAATCGCCTGTATCACTGGCATTTCTCGATGAACAAAGCAATGCTGAATATTTATTTTACAAAGACTACCCCAGTCAGCGACTAGACGTGATATTACCTAAGATACAAGAGGATGATATTGTTGTAATTGGCTCGTACTTTGCGCTAAACCCGGTATTGCGTGAAAAAGTAGTAGAACTATTGGAGATAGCACGCGAGAAAAAAGCCATTGTGTACTACGACCCAAACTTCAGAAGTACACACAAAAACGAGGCTATGAAGTTGGCACCAACTATCATCGAAAACCTAGAATATGCAGATATCGTACGAGGATCGGATGATGACTTCTTCTACATGTATGGCTTGCGCGATGCAGATAAAATATACAAAGATAAAATCAAATTCTACTGTCCGAACTTTATCTGTACAGCAGGTGCAAAAGAGGTGGTGCTACGCACACGTATGTGCAATAAAAACTTTGTAGTAGCCAGCATACCAACAGTTAGCACTGTGGGTGCGGGCGATAACTTCAACGCAGGCGTGGTTTACGGACTGCTTAAATATGACATTCGCCACCGTGACTTGGGAAACCTTGCCGATAATTGGTGGGAAAGAATTATTGATTGCGGCATACGCTTTTCTGCAGATTCGTGTAAAAGCCTCAGCAACAATATTTCTATGGAGTTTGCTAAAGAAAACAGCTTGTAAGTAACAAGAGAGTATATGACGCTGCCTAATCTAAATGATTGTGCAGCGTTTTTTTATACTAGATAACTACCAACACTCCCTTTCTTAAAAAAGAATCGGTACGAAAAATGTAAATAGGATGTTGTACTTCAAAGTAACATTGTGCTATTTGATAAAACATAAGTTGCTTTAGTAAAGATTTAGGATAGATACCCCCTTATAACTCGGAATTTTTATCTAAGTTTGTTGTCTGTAACGAAATAGAAGGTATGGAAGATAGTTTTGATATACGCGATCAACAACTTTCAAAGAGAGAACGTGATTTTGAGAATGCGCTACGCCCTTTGAATTTTGACGATTTTAGCGGCCAGGAGAAAGTAGTGGAGAACTTGCGCATCTTTGTGCAAGCTGCCCGCTTGCGTGGCGAAGCCCTCGACCATGTGTTGCTACATGGTCCTCCGGGATTGGGTAAAACAACGTTGTCTAATATCATCGCTAATGAATTAGGCGTAGGATTTAAGGTGACATCGGGTCCGGTACTCGACAAACCGGGAGACTTGGCAGGTGTACTTACCAGCCTTGAACCCAATGACGTGTTGTTTATCGACGAAATTCATCGTTTATCACCGGTTGTTGAAGAGTATCTCTATTCGGCTATGGAAGATTACCGCATCGATATTATGATTGATAAAGGTCCATCGGCTCGTAGTATACAAATTGATTTAAATCCGTTTACTTTGGTAGGTGCCACCACTCGAAGTGGACTACTCACTGCCCCACTACGTGCTCGCTTTGGCATCAACCTACATTTAGAATATTACGATGATGATATATTGAGTGGTATTATTCGTCGCTCAGCGTCCATACTCAATGTCCCCTGCTCCATTCCGGCAGCTGGAGAAATTGCTTCACGCAGTCGCGGAACTCCTCGTATTGCCAATGCACTGCTTCGCCGCGTGCGCGATTTTGCACAAGTAAAAGGTACCGGTTCTATCGATACTGAGATTGCCGATTTCTCGTTGGAAGCGTTGAATATAGACAAATATGGACTAGATGAGATAGACAATAAAATATTGCTGACCATCATTGACAAATTCAAAGGAGGACCGGTAGGTCTGACAACCATCGCAACAGCCTTGGGCGAAGATCCGGGAACGATTGAAGAGGTGTACGAGCCATTCCTCATCAAAGAGGGATTTCTGAAACGTACACCACGTGGACGCGAAGTAACCGACTTAGCCTATAAACACTTGGGTAGAGTTTCGTTTGGTACGCAGTCTACCCTATTTTAACTCAAAAAAGACAACCTAACAATACATGGCAGAACTCAAATCTTTAGTCAAAGACACCGCCATATATGGTATCAGCAGCATTGTTGGTCGATTTCTCAACTACTTGTTGGTACCTATTTATACCCTTACCATGCCCGCCTCAACCGGCGATTATGGAGTTATTACCCAGATGTATGCCATCACAGCACTACTTTTGGTGTTGCTAACTTGTGGCATGGAAACAGGGTTCTTTCGATTTGCAAACAAAGAAGGAGAAGACCCGGTAAAGGTTTACTCTACCACCTTACTTACGGTAGGAATGATATCGGTATCATTCTTGGTGCTCTGCTTGCTATTTCTCAACCCCATCGCCCGCACAATGGGATTTGGCGATCATCCTTGGTTTTTAGGGATGATGCTTATCGTTATTGCAATGGATGCCATACAAAGTATTCCGTTTGCCTACTTGCGCTATCAAAAACGTCCTATACGCTTTGCCGCATTAAAAATGCTTTTCATCATCACTAGCATTGTTCTCAATATTGTCTATTTTGTGATACTAAAGGGTACCAATGTAGGTGCTGCTTTTCTAATTAACCTGATTTGCACATCGGTGGTCATGATCTGCTTACTGCCACAGCTTTGGGGATTTCATTACCAGTTGGACAAAGCACTAATGAAGCGAATGTTGAGCTACTCATTTCCCATCATGATATTAGGCATAGCAGGCATACTCAATCAAGTCGCCGACCGTATCATCTTTCCTTTTGTATATCCCGACAAAGCCGCAGCAGATGTTCAACTGGGTATCTATGGCGCTACCAGCAAGATAGCAATGATTATGGCTATGTTTATTCAAGCCTTCCGTTTCGCTTACGAACCCTTTGTTTTTGGCAAAAGCAAAGAGAAAGATAACCGGACGATGTATGCACAAGCCATGAAGTTCTTTATCATCTTTGCCCTTTTGGGTTTTCTGGCAGTAATGTTTTATCTAGATATTCTAAAATACCTTATTGGTAGAGATTATTGGGAAGGACTCCGAGTCATTCCTATTGTAATGATTGCAGAGATGTTTATGGGTATCTATTTTAACCTATCATTTTGGTATAAACTCACTGATGATACTCGTTGGGGAGCCTATTTCTCATTAACCGCTTGCATCATTGTAATTGCAATGAATATCTTTTTAATTCCAATTTATGGTTACATGGCTTGTGCATGGGCAGGATTTACCGGATATGCCATTGCTATGTTGCTCTCTTATTTTGTGGGACAAAAGAAATACCCCATCGGGTACGATTTAAAAGGCATCGGCACTTATGTTCTTTTTGCTTTAATCATTTATGGCGCAGGTGAGTGTATTCCTATTGAAAATGTAGCTATCAGACTAGTGTTTCGCACATTCTTACTATTCATTTTCATCGCTTTCATCATAAAACGCGATTTGCCATTAAAACAAATTCCAATTATCAACCGTTTCGTAAAGAAATAGCCTATGAAGACAGATCCACGCAATGCACTCGCCATCCGTAAGTTCATCAATGAATATCTCGACCTTCGAAAAGATAAAGAAGATGAAATAAAAACCATTGAATCGATTCGTAAAGGGGTTGAGTTTAAAGGAGCTAATCTTTGGATTCTTATTTTTGCAGTATTTATGGCTTCGTTAGGACTTAATGTAAACTCTACGGCAGTAATTATCGGAGCCATGTTGATTTCACCGCTGATGGGGCCAATCATGGGTGTGGGATTATCTGTAGGAATGAATGATTTTGAATTGATGAAACGCTCGTTAAAGAGTTACTTCATTACCACAATGTTTTGCGTAGTTACAGCTACTGTCTATTTCTTGTTTACCCCTATAGCCGAAGCTCGATCAGAGTTATTAGCACGAACTTCGCCTTCAATTTATGACGTATTCATCGCATTATTGGGTGGTATGGCCGGTGTAGTGGCGCTTTCTACCAAAGAAAAAGGGAATGTAATTCCGGGAGTAGCCATTGCTACAGCATTGATGCCTCCATTGTGTACAGCAGGATATGGTATAGCATCGGGCAACTTAGTTTATTTTTTGGGGGCTTTCTATCTCTATTTTATTAATTCTGTATTTATCAGTGTTGCCACTTTTATCGGGGTACGGGTGATGCACTTTAAGCGCAAAGAGTTTGTTGATAAAAAACGAGAATCAACAGTAAAGCGATATATCATATTAATTGCAGTTCTGACAATGGCACCAGCCATCTATTTAACAATAGACATTATCAAGTCTACCTTTTATGAGTCTGCTGCCAATAAGTTCATCAGCGAACAACTCAGTTTTGAGAACTCACAAGTGGTAGATAGAAAAATCAATTTTGAAGAGAAAGAGATTAGAGTAGTCTTATTGGGTGAAGACATACCAGAGGTCTCTTTAGCTATTGCCCGCGATATGATGAAAAAATATCAGTTGGGAGATACCAAACTAACCGTACTGCAAGGCATCAATAATAATCAACTCGACATCACCTCGGTACGTGCTATGTTGATGGAAGATTTTTATAAGAATAGCGAACAGCGCTTGCAGGAGCAAAGAGCTCAGATTGGGAAATTAGAGGCTGAGCTACAACGCTATAAAAGTTATGATAACACCAATAGTTCACTGATGGCAGAAATCAAGGCACTCTTCCCTGAAATAAAAAATGTAGCCATATCGGGAATGATTGAAACGAATCTAGCTACCATGAAAAGAGATACTATTGAGGTAGCTTTGCTCTCGGCTGATAAAACCATCAATAAAAATGAGCTAACTAAAATAGATCAGTGGCTAAAGGCTCGCATGAATAGTCAAAAACTTAGACTGATTATTGAGTAATAACGATTACCCCCTTAATGATAACTACTATGGTATTAAGATCACTTTTCGTACTTATATTCTCGTTATGCACTCTTTCATCGTTTGCCGATGAAGGAATGTGGCTACTTGGAAACATCAACAAGCAATTGCGGTCTACCATGAAAGAGATGGGACTACAAATGCCTTTTGATAAAGTATATAGTCCCAAGCATCATTCACTGACAAACGCTGTAGTTAGCTTTGGAGGGTTTTGTTCGGGTGTAGTAGTATCAGACAATGGGTTGGTATTCACTAATCACCACTGTGGCTTTAGTAGTATTCAGCAACACTCTACAGTCGATTTTGACATTTTACAAGATGGATATATAGCCGATAGTTTAAACCAAGAACTGCCCAACCCCGAACTTTACGTGCGTTTTTTGCTTCGGACTGAAAATGTAACCAAACGAGTGCTCAAAGATGTAACCTTTGACACGAGCGAGGAGATGCGTACACAAATAATTGATTCTATTTCGCGTGAAATAGCCGATGAGGTGAGTCGCAAAGACACAACTTTGGTTGGAGTGGTAGATACCTATTATGGAGGAAATGAATTTTGGTTATCAATCTACCGCGACTACAACGATGTGCGCTTGGTTTTTGCACCACCTTCACACGTGGGAAAATTTGGTTGGGATACCGACAACTGGATGTGGCCACGCCATACCGGTGATTTCTGTGTTTTTCGTATCTACGCCGACAAAAACAATCAGCCGGCTGACTACTCACCCGAGAATATCCCCTATCGCCCCGATTATGTAGCACCCATTTCGCTTGATGGCTACCAAAGTGGTTCTTTTTGCATGACGTTAGGATATCCGGGTACCACAGAGCGTTATCTTTCATCGTATGGCATAGAAGAAATGATGAATGGCATGAATCAAGCCATGATTGATATGCGTGGAGTGAAACAAGAGATTTGGAAACGAGAAATGATTGAGAATGACAGCATTCGCATCAAATACAGTAGTAAATACGACGAAAGCTCAAACTACTGGAAAAATAGCATTGGAAAGAATAGCTCCATCCAGAAACTAAAGATACTCGAAAAGAAAAGAATGCAAGAGGCAACCTTGCAACGCTGGATTGAAGCGAACCCTAAAGAACGTGAGAAGCTTCTTCATCTATTGACTTCACTCAGGTTGGAGTACGACCAACGTAGTGAAACCAATCATGCACTTTCCTATTTCACAGAAGCTTTCATGAATGGCCCCGAATTGGTTCAAGTGGCTCTCGAAATACTCAACCTCGACTTTGAAGGCGAAGAAAAAGAGGTAATAAGAAGCCTAAATAGCATTATAGATAAATATGAGAACTTAGATATTGAGGTAGATAAGGAGGTATTTAAAGCTATGATAGAGGCTTACCAAAAACAGGTAGATGCTAAGTATCTGCCTGCAATATATGCACAAATAGATACGCTATACAATGGAAGTGTTTCGATGTATGTAGACTCGTTATATGCACACTCGGAGGTAACATCAGCCCGAGCCTTGCAGCGTTTCTTGGAACAAGACACGACTTTTCAAATCATTGAAGACCCGGCAATAGATATGGCTATCGAATTAATTGTTAGCTACTACGACATGAGCCAATCGATGGTTGAAACTAACAGTAAAATTGAACAAGGAGAACGCCTACTCAACGATGCAATGCGAAGAATGTATGCAAATAAGAATTTCTATCCGGATGCCAACTCGACTATGCGTTTGAGTTTTGGTACGGTAGGCGGCTACTCACCCAACAATGGTGTGTTTTATAACTATTACACTACACCGTTGGGTATCATCGAAAAGGTCAAAGAACATTGGGGAGACCCCGATTTCAAAATTGGAGCCCGCCTATTGGAGCTTTTTAGCAAACGAGACTATGGTAAATATATCGATAAAGATGATGGCGATATGCATGTCTGCTTCATCTCAAACAATGACATTACAGGAGGAAACTCGGGTAGCGCTATGTTCAATGGCAAAGGCGAACTTATAGGACTCGCTTTTGATGGCAACTGGGAAGGCATGAGTAGCGATGTAGCATTTGAACCCAATGCTCAACGCTGCATTGGAGTAGACGTTCGCTATATGCTGTTTATCATCGAAAAGTATGGCGAGGCCGAAAATATTATTCGAGAGTTAAAGCTAAAATAAACGCTGTTATTGCTTTAGGATGATAACAGTTACTGCGGTAATAATAAGGGCAATACCAAAGCAAATACCAGCAGTAAAAGGCTCGTGAAACATACCAATGCCAACACAAACGGCTGTCACTGGTTCCATAGCCCCCAATACAGAGGTTAAAGTAGATCCGATAGATTTGACTGCACGCACTAAGGCTAAATTGGAGATTACTGTAGGAATAAGAGCAAGCATTATTAAATTGCCTGCCACACTCCAATTGTTAATAGGCTGTATTGTACCGGTTAAGCCGGTACCAATTGTCAAGAAAATAGAGCCAAACAGAAACACATAGAAAGTCAATTTAATACCTTTCATTTGTCCTACTTTTACTTGACCAATGGTAACTAAATAAAGAGCGTAAGCCAAAGCAGATAGCAATACAATGATAACTCCAATGATACTTACACTGCTAGATTCCTGCTCGGTAGATAGAAAATAAACACCTATGATCGCTAATAAAATAGCAAACACCCTCCACAATGATTTTTTCTCCTGAAAAAATAACATCATAATAATTGTGGTAAGTACGGGATACATAAAGTGGAGCGTAGTAGCAATGCCACTGGGCATATATTTATATCCCCAAAATAAAAACAAAGCAGACATTAAGTAAAAAAATGAGAGCAACATTAAAGATGGGACATCACGTTTCGTAATGGCAAATGACTCTTTATTGAGCAACATTAAAGCCGCCAAGGCTAAAGTTGCAAACAAAAAGCGATAAACTAAAATGGATTCAAACCCCATTCCTTGCCACATAATAGGAATGGTAAATAGCGGAATAAGACCAAAAGAAGCGGAAGACAGTAAGCCGTAAAGAAAGCCATTTAATTTATTCATAACAACAAGAAATCAGTTTTATCTTTTTTAATTAATAATACAAAAGTAATGAAATAAAGTTCTCATGCGCTGTTTTTTTTATTGATACAGATAAGCGATTAGACAATCTTCTCTGCTATAACGTGTTAAATGAGGTGTAGTTTGACTAATAAACCCAAAGGATGTATCAATCAAAATGAATTATATGTATCTTTGCATGAATTTTTAGAGGCAAATACACTATGTACAAAAACCTGTTGAACTGGCTGGCTATTGTTATTTTACTTCCTTCTTGTTCGAAATCGTCCCCAAACATATCGGCGGTATGTGAGGAGAACTATGTAGGAAATTGTATTATAAAATGGGAAACATCTCCCTCAATCCCGGGCCAAGTAAAGGTGTATGCCTCATTAGACCCCGATTGCATACCGGAAGTCAATCCGATTGCGTCGGCACCTATTTCAGATGGTAAAATGACCATCATCACCAACAATCCAACACAACGCTACTTTTATAGCCTGGTATTTGAAAATAAATATCGGGTAAAAATAGCCTCACGCAATGTTAATATTCCGGGGATCCAGAATTTTCGCGATTTAGGCGGATACAAATCGGGAGAAGAAGGAAAATTGATTCGTTGGGGAATGTTGTATCGTTCAGCTTACATTGATGGTCTTAAAGCCTCAGCCATCAAAGAGATTACGAACATTGGAATTAAAACATTAATTGATTTCCGGACAGATGATGAACGCTCTGATATTGGAGATAGTCTTGCCGGAGCCAAAGTAGTTCATCTACCAATTAATGTAGATATGCTCAATCCACTTTTGAGAAACATTCAAAGCGGAACAGTAAGTAGCAAAGAGGTAGGCAAAATGGTGCAACAGTTCAATCGGGAATTAATAGCCAATCATCACGATAAGTATAGACAATTGTTTGACTTATTGCTTGATAAAGACAATTATCCGGCTATTATTTATTGTACTTCAGGAAAGGGAAGAACAGGCGTGGTAGCATCCCTTATACTTGCCGCTTTAGGAATTGACGATAACACGGTTATGCAAGATTATCGTTTAAGTAATGATTACTACAATATTCCTAAGGCATCGTATTATGCTTATAAGCTTCCACTTCATGCGCAGGAAGCTGTGACGAGCCTTTATACGGCTAAAGAGGAATATTTAAATGCCGCACGTGCGGAAATTAAAGAGATTAGTGGAGATACTCCTACTTTTCTCGAAGAACAAATCGGGTTAAGCAACGAAGAGATTAAAAAGCTAAGAAGCATACTGCTCGAATAATTCGAGCTATGGCGTTAAATGTTCGCTTTTTATAGCTACCTTTGCACCCAAATAAAAAGATATACAAATAGTTAATGAAGACATTTGAAGAGCTTGGCGTATCTGCGGAGATACAAAAAGCAATTGTAGAAATGGGATATGTGAATCCCATGCCGGTACAGGAAGAGGTAATTCCTTACCTTTTAGGAGAAAATAATGACGTAGTAGCACTCGCCCAAACAGGTACCGGAAAAACTGCTGCTTTCGGATTGCCTCTGGTTCAAAAAGTTGACGTAAGAAATCGCGTTCCACAATCACTTATACTTTGCCCTACTCGTGAGCTTTGCTTACAGATAGCCGGCGACTTGAATGATTATTCTAAATACATTGACGGATTAAAAGTTTTGCCAGTCTATGGAGGTTCTTCTATAGATAGTCAAATCCGTAGCCTTAAACGCGGAGTTCACATTATTGTGGCTACTCCCGGACGTTTGCTCGATTTGATGCAACGCAGAACAGTATCGCTTTCAACTATCCACAGTGTGGTAATGGATGAAGCGGACGAAATGCTTAATATGGGATTCACCGATAGCATCAATGCGATTCTTGCTGATGTTCCTGAAAATAGAAACACATTGCTTTTCTCGGCTACAATGAGCCCTGAAATTGCACGTATTTCAAAAAACTATCTTCGTAATGCGAAAGAGATTACAATTGGTCGCAAAAACGAAGGCAGCAACAATGTAAAGCACATAGCTTACACCATACATGCTAAAGATAAATATGCTGCACTGAAACGTATTGTGGATTGCAACCCTCAAATTTATGGTATTATCTTCTGTCGTACTCGTAAGGAGACTCAAGAGATTGCTGATAAATTAATGCACGAAGGCTACAATGCCGACTCGCTTCATGGCGAGTTGTCGCAAGCACAACGTGACACGGTTATGCAAAAATTCCGTATTCGTAATCTTCAGCTATTGGTAGCTACCGACGTTGCAGCACGTGGGCTTGACGTAGATGATTTGACTCACGTTATCAACTATGGTTTGCCCGATGACACTGAAAGCTACACACACCGTAGCGGACGTACAGGTCGTGCAGGCAAGACTGGTACTTCCATTGCAATCATCAATCTTCGCGAGAAAGGAAAGATGCGCGAAATCGAACGTATCATCAGCAAGAAGTTTATTGTAGGCGAACTTCCTACCGTAAAGGAAATCTGCGAAAAACAATTGGTTAAGGTGATTGATGACTTGGAAAAGGTTAAGGTTAACGATGAAGAAATCAATGATTTCATGCCCGAAATCTATCGTAAGTTAGAGTGGTTGAGCAAAGAAGACTTGATTAAACGTGTGGTTTCGCACGAGTTTAATCGATTCTTAGAATACTACCGCGATAAAGCTGATATCGAAATTGTGACTGACAGTCGCGGAGAGCGTGGCGAACGTGGTGATCGTAGACAAGGTGAAAGAAGCAGAAAAGCACAAGCCGGCTTCTCAAGATTGTTTATCAACATTGGTAAAACAGATAACTTCTTCCCTCATGATTTAATTACATTGCTCAACAACAATACACGCGGACGTGTTGAGTTAGGACGTATTGACTTAATGAAAACCTTCTCTTTCTTTGAAGTTGAAGATAAAGAGGCTCAAAATGTAGTTAAAGCATTGAATCGTACAACTTACAATGGTCGTAAGATTGTTGTTGAAGTAGCGGATGCCGAAGGTTCTGAGAGTAGAAAGGGAGGAAGAGGAAATCGTCCTTCATACAATAAAGAAGGAGGAAACCGTCGCAGCGAAGGTCGCTCTGAAGGTCGCAATGATCGTCCTAAAAGAGACAACAGCGCAGCAACCGATAGAAAACCCAAAGCCTCGCGCGAAGAGCGTGGATATACACAGTCGCGTGGTAAAAAAGATGATTGGCAAAAGTTTTTCGACCAACCTGAACCGGACTTCAGCGAAGACGGATGGGCAAGACGTAAACCTAAAAAGAAATAAGCAGTAATTTAACTGATAAAAATAATCCCCTTTATGCGCCATGCATAGAGGGGATTTTCTTGTAGTACTAACTTACAATTTAATCCAACTCAATAGCTACAATAGATTGAGCAGGAAGATTAACGGTCAATAAACCATTCTTCAACTTCATATCTTTAAATGAGATAGGAACTACTTTATTGGGTTGATCGAATGAATTATAATCTGAGATATTCTTAGCTTTCAACACTTCACCTGTGGCCTTTTTCAACTTCATATCAGCCAAGTTTATGGTTACAGTTTGCGACTTTTCAAGATCAACATTTGTCAGTGACACATGCACCTTACCACTATTGTCTTTTGAGGCAGTAGCGCTAATCATAGGGAGTTGACGATTGTCTCGCACATTCATCGTATCACAAGCAATAGTCAAAGGCAGGTGAGTAGCATCTTGATGCACGTTGTACATCTTAAATACATGATAAGAAGGGGTAAGTACCATTTTATCTCCATCAGTAAGTATCATAGACTGAAGTACATTGGCTACCTGAGCAATATTTGCCATCTTTAAGCGGTCGGTATATTTGTGGAAGATATCTAAACTTAATGAAGCAACCATAGCATCGCGCATTGTATTTTGCTGATACAAATGACCGCGAATAGTTCCCGGTTCTTCATCCCACCAAGTGCCCCATTCGTCTAATAATAGAGCAACGTGTTTGTTTTTATCATACTGATCCATGATGTTAATGTGTTTTTGAAGCACATCTTCAACTTCACGACATTTTCCTAGGGTCCAGTAATAGTCTTCGTTATCAAAATTGGTTGCTGAGCCTTTGCTTCCGTCCCATCCGGCAACTGTGTAATAGTGCAAAGAAAGACCATTCATTTGACGACCTACTTTATCCATAAGCACTTTCGTCCAATTATAGTCATAGTCGCTTGCTCCACTGGCTATTTTATAAAGCTGGTTACCATCGTAGTTACGGCAATAAGTGGCATAGCGACGATATAAATCGGCATAATATTCGGGATGCATACTACCACCACATCCCCAACTTTCATTACCTACACCCAAGAATTTAACCTTCCAAGCTTTATCACGACCGTTTTGGCGACGTAAATTGGCCATTGGTGAGTCACCATCCGAAGTCATGTACTCCACCCATTTGGCTAACTCTTCTACTGTTCCACTACCTACGTTTCCACTGATATAAGGCTCTGTTTCGAGCAACTCGCAAAGATTCAGAAACTCATGTGTACCAAAGCTATTGTCCTCAATTGTTCCTCCCCAGTTATTGTTAACCATCTTTGGACGATTTTCTTTAGGACCAATACCGTCCATCCAGTGATACTCATCGGCGAAGCAACCGCCCGGCCAACGCAATACAGGAACCTTCAACTCCTTTAAAGCGTTTAAAACATCGGTACGATAACCATTCACATTGGGAATAGCTGAATTTTCTCCTACCCAAAGACCACCATAGATACAAGTACCTAGATGTTCGGCAAACTGCCCGTAGATTTCTTTTGGAATAACCTCATTAGCCTGATCGGGCTGAAGAGTGATTGTCGCACTTTTTTGTGCTGAAAGTGAGACTGCCGCTGTGAGGCATACTGTACTTAAAAATAGTCTGGCTTTCATAAATAATTTTGTTTTTACAATTATAGATTTCTTAATATTAGATTCTTTATTTCAAGATACGCACTTCGTAAATTGCAGGAGTTGAAACGCCCCC
The DNA here is from genome assembly GCA_002471185.1 of Bacteroides sp. UBA7335. Classification (GTDB taxonomy): domain Bacteria; phylum Bacteroidota; class Bacteroidia; order Bacteroidales; family Bacteroidaceae; genus Bacteroides. Next base: position 61,743 of record DKPL01000021.1, on the reverse strand, counting down.
ATCAGACTGAATACGAACTATATTGTCAGCTTTATACAGAAATGAAGGGATAGGATAAGTCTGAGTTATAAATCCTTCTTCATCAGGCTGAGAACAATCAAAATGAGCGAGCACTGTGTCATTAAGCAATAAAGTAAACGGCGCGTTATCTTCTTGATGTAGCGTTAATGCAATCTGTTTAGCCTCATCATTCATCTTTAGTTCGTAAGAGAACCAACCGGTTGCCTTACGGAAATGACGATTTTTGTTAACTCCTGCAATAGCAGCTTCGTATTTTATGTGATGATCAGACTCAGGCTGTTGCTCACCAGGATAAATTAAATCAACGGTACGATTGGCTAATTCGCTAGCTGCTTTTTCTTGTGCCTCAACTTGTGCCAGAATAGTCTGAAATTCAGACTCATCAGCCACATGGCAATATACAGCATAGCGCGACTGATGCAGCTTGTAGAATGGAATAAAAGTGAGCGCTTTTTCTTGTTTTGGATAACTATTACCAGCATAGCAGAAAGTTAGTTCATCACCATCAATACGGTGTAGTTTCGACGGCATATCAGTAGCACTACCCACTAACATCGGTACATCCTGCAAAGCAATTTGTTGTCCGTGGGCAATATGACCTCCGCGACTATCATCGGCAAAAAGCCCTTTCATATCTTCAGTTCCTGTAGCAGTGGCAAGCACTATAGGCCCATAGTTAAAAGCATAATAATCTTGCTTATCCGGAATCTGCATAGCAGTAACCGAAACCTTAAAGTTCATTTCTATCTTATCCTGTTTTTTCCATTTACGTTTCAAAGCGATATAATTGCCTGGCATATGGGTAGTTTGCTGCAACTCACCATTAACGTACACTTTCATATCAGTGGCCCACGATGGATTGCGCAACATCAGTGTAAAAGGCTTCTTACTCGTCTTTTCCACCACGAGATTCACATTATCGCTATTGGGAAAACTTGTTTGTTGAGTCAGCACAACTCCCTTTTCTTTCCAATTGAGTTGTGATGGAATAAAAAGGTTAATGTATAGCGAATCGTTGCTATGCGCATAAATAAATTCACCATATTTAGTATGGTTTTCTAAGCCTGAACCCACGCAACACCACATTGAAGTTTCGGGTTGTGAATAGACACGATAATGCCCGGGACGCATCGGAGTAAAGTAAACAAAACCACCTTTATCGGGCTCTTGCGAAGAGAGAATATGGTTATAAAGTCCACGCTCATAATAATCTACAAAATCAACATCCGGTGAAGTTTGATAGAGCTGTTTAGTGAGACGCAACATATTGTAAGTGTTGCATGTTTCAGGTCCTTCGATATCAGTCAACATTGGTGTAAAATCAGTCTCAGGATGAAAATGCTCGCGCACACTATTTCCCCCAATACAAACCGAGCGATGGTTAACCACCCGATCCCAGAAATAGCGACTTGCTTTGTCCCAATCGTTATCATGCGAAAGATCGGCAATACGCTTAAAACCAATCACTTTGGGTATTTGTGTATTGGCATGCATACCCGTCAACTGATCTTTAGACTCAAGCAATGGTTGAAGAATACTATTGTGCGAGAAACGACGGGCCAAAGTTATGTATTTATCTTCTCCGGTGATAGCTGCTACATCAGCAAAGGTTTCATTTAATCCACCGTGTTCACTTCGAAGAATTTCTTGAATTTGCGCATCGGTAAGATTTTCAGTAACACCAATCATCCAGTCAGTAAGCTTTACAAGCATCTTTAAAGCTTTCTTATTATCGGTATAAAGATAAGCATCGCGTAAACCTGCATAAATCTTATGAATGTTGTATAGAGGTACCCACTTTCCATTCAGACTAAATCCACCGGCATCTATCTTACCCTTTTTTACCTCATTCCACATCGATATACTACCCGGAGTACCTCCCAAGAAACCGGTTTCTACAGCATCTTGAGCACGTTTTAACTCATCTACCATATAGTTCAACCGATTTAGTAATTCAACATCACCTGTCGAGGCATACATCATAGCAAGTGCCGATAAGTAATGACCACCAATATGCCCATCGAGCCCCGTATTTTCCCAGTTTGTATAAGATTCAGCCTTAGGGGTAAGCCCTGCCTCGCGAAGATAAGGTGCAAGCAAACGATCAGGAGAAAGTGCTAATATGTAGTTTCTATCGACTTGTTGAGCATTCTCAAAAGAACTTTCAAGAAGTTTTACATCTTGCAATAAGAAGTACTCTACTTTTTTATCGGTTTGAGCATAAATAGAGCTAGAAGCCAGGAGAAGTAAGCAGGTAGAAATTAGTGTTTTCATATGACTAAGATTATAAGAATATAAGAGCGTTTAAAAATAAAGAACATACTTATTTATTCAAAATAAGCATACATTTACAAGCATGACCATGTGTATATTATACGATTAATCAACGATAGATTTATTACATAAAAAAAGTATTTATAGCATGTATATTATTTTATAGAAATAAATCAGTTGAAAGTTATTTAAGGTCGAGCGTGGCATGAAACCTGATAATTTAGCAATGGAGTAAGCCATTAAAACAGTTTGTATTTTTCATAATCCTATTTTTCTTGAATATTAAGCTATTAACATGTTTATAGTGTAAAAGTAACACTTTTATTTAGTGTGTATATTACACCATTATATGTTGTGCAACATGATTAGAAAAAAGTAAGCTAACATGACAGAAAAAACAGTTTTAGCTTGATAAATTGCAGCGAAAATAACAAAAAATTCGAAAAAGCTATTTATCAAGCTTCCTCCAGTGATTTAGCGTTCCAAAAGCAATAGTGTTTTTTTGACATCTAAGCATTACATCAGTTATGGTATGTTTATCTTGGATATTTGTAAGCAAGAGTATGAGTTATTTATATTGCTGATTAAGTTACTAATATGAATATTGGAAGATTTAAAAATAAATATAATTTATATTGATGATCAAATTATAGGAATTAGAGTAGCTAACTTAAAAATCAACTAACATCTTATTTGCAAAACTTGAAGCTAAGAAACAGTCTATACGCTTCAGATTAAGATGTTCTAGACGAACCGTATTACCAAATGAGATATTTTGCTTTATTCAAAAGTAGAATAAAATATAGTGATTTAAGCTGTTTACTTCTCTTCTAAATTGAAAAGCCATTCTACAACTCCTATTTTGAAACAATCAAATAGTAAAAATAATAAACCTCATCTTATTGTTAAAATAGCATAGTCATGCTATTTTGTGCTACCACAGAGCTCTGAAGCACAAAAACCAAAAAGACAAACGATTGGTTTACAATGTTTTAAACACGTAAAATGTCCTAAAAATTCCACAGTAAGTTTTGAACCAAAACATAGGAACTTTTGCATCAAAACATAGTAACTTTTGGACCAAAACATAGGA
>DKPL01000021.1:17513-58138 GCA_002471185.1 Bacteroides sp. UBA7335 | reverse complement strand
TATCTAATAAAAATATGCAACAATGAGAACTATAAAATGCTATTTCTTATCTAATTCATAGTTAAGCAAACCATCTAAATAGGTTGGTGTGAATTCATAGTATTGAATTCATCTAAAACAACGAAGAGTCTTATTGGCAAATAGTATATTTACTATATCCCAATAAGACTCTTCGTTGTTAAACTCCGATCATTAGCAAAATGACGAGCCTACATTTGCTCTTTTTATTTTGACTTCTTTCCCCAATAAGTATTTTTTTCTAAATAACCAGCAAATACAATAGTATGAGTGCGTGGAGAAAGCTCCCAGTCTACTTCGCGCTGCAAACAAAGTTCTACACCATTGATTATTAAAGCTTGCTTAGCCGAATCAAAACTCCAGGTTTTTCCACTCCAGGTTCCCGAAGTCACTTTATGATCTGATGTTAACGTCAGTGTTTCTGACGTTTTTTGTTTGCCATAGTTATAGCTCAAGTTGATATTTTCCCAGTTGCCTATCAGCTCATCTTCGGTGATAGCTACTTGCGGAACAGCACCATAACGTTGAGGCATAACAACAGGCCAACCATCGGTAGTCCAACGGATAGAACGAACATGCCCCATCATGACAGCATTGCTGACGTTGATACCCGGAACATCAACAGGAAGTCTGCCTTGTGAAGCGTAGTACCAATTGCCATTACCATCGTCGAAAATAGCACAGTGCGCTATACCTACCCAACCGTCACTATTGGCAAACTTATAAGGATGAGTTACTATAGGATACATTTCACCACCTTGTTCTGTCAGATTTCGGCCATCAATACCATAGTAGGGTCCATCGATATTTTTAGAACGACACACACGTGTATTATAGGGAACATCAAGTCCATCATAAGCCATAAATAAATAGTAATACTGAGTTTCGGGATTGTAAATAATCTCAGGTCCTTCAGATGCCTGCCAACGACTTTTTAAGTTACGGCTAACTAGAAGTTTTCCATATCCAGCGATATCGTCTAGCGTACCCCATGGGTTGGTAAGATCAGCTTTAGGTTTACCCGTTTCACCATTTAACTCTAGAGCCACTATACCACTATGCCATGATCCATAAATTAACCAATGATCGTTTGAAGGAGTAACAATATAAGTAGGGTCAATAGCATTCCACTTAAAGTAAGCACTCTCCCACCCTGTGTTTGTCCAATCTAAATTTTTATCAGAAGCAGAGCAAACAACAAAGCCCTTATCTTCCCAAACATTTGATGCAGGATCGGTCGTTTCTGCCAATCCAATAAAGGCACGTTCAGACCAAGTATTAGCACCATCAATAAGATTGTCGACAACAATAGAATAGTACATTCTATAAAGTGAGCTATTCACTTTTCTGACCACAGGTGCCCAACAACCGTAGTTAGGATTCTCAATAGGCAATAAACCACAGGTAGCACGATATTCATTCAACTGAGTCTTAACCCATGAAGGAACTTCGGGCATTGTAGCCCCCATATACTCCCAGTTTACCAAATCCTTAGAGCGACGTCCATGAAAATGCCCATGACCTTGATGGGCGTTGCCATAAGAAGCATCTGTTTGATACATATAAAAATAGCCATCAGCAGCAAGCATTACAGAGGGGTCATGCACATTGGCCAAATTCCATTGTGCTCTTTTAGACCAATCGGCAATCGGAGTATAATCATCGCTGTAGGATGGAGCAACATACTCTCCTAACTCATCATCCACGCTTTTGTTATTTGAAGTAAAAGTTGTTTCAGAAGAGTAAATAATATCTCCACTCTTCAACATTGCATACGCACGAAGATAGTATAGCGTTTGAGCTGAAAGCCCTTTAGCTTGTCCATCAAACTCGGTAGCAACATCTGTCACCTCTAATAATGCATCAGCCACTGTAGGAGCAGCTTGTGTGTTGTAACAAAAGCCCTTTTTCAATACATTTCTATTGCTCGAAACTGATGAAGAAAAAGCTGCAGATTCATAAGTGATATCCGATACACTCGGTGTTGAAACTGTAATAGATTCATTTATTGTTTCATGGTCATCGTTGCATGATGTATAAGCCAATAAACAAAGGAAAATACTAAACCATTTAAATATCTTCATACGACTAAAGTTTGTCAGAGTAAAAAGGGGTTTAATGAAAAAAACCAGATTTTATCTAATTTATAATATAGGTTATATAAATAAAGCCGGGATAAACATGACTTAAACCTGTTTATCCCAGATTATTCTTCAAGTTATTCAGTGATAGATTGCTCATTATCGCTATTGCTTCCGCTAGTCAACTCCCAACCGGGATTTTGCTTCAAGTTGGGTGCTCTTTTCACTTCATCGTCCGGCAGTGGGAAAAAGTAGTTTTTGGGACTATTGAAAGCACGTGCTTGATGCATTTGAGCAGGACCGAATTCATAAGATGGATTTGAAGCATTAGTTACCGTTACTCCATAAAGATTGTAGTATTGTTTATAAAGCGGCAGACTCTTTTCGCTATTTACGGTTTGATCTTCGAACAACATCCAGCGACGCTCATCAAAGAAACGATGGTCTTCAAAGCACAACTCAATACGACGTTCATTGCGAATACGTTCGCGAAGCTCTTCTTTAGTCATTCCGCTATAGCCAGGCATCCCCACTCTACTACGCAATTGGTTAATGTATTGATAAGCAGCTTCAGGTCCATCTGCCTCGTTGATAGCCTCGGCAGCATTAAGCAACACTTCACCAAAACGGAAGATTGGCCATGCATGGGTAGGACGACTTGGGTTTTTATAAGAGATATTATTCAAGAACTTTTTGGTATAATAGCCAGTAAGTGTACCTCCATGAATCTCTTGATAATCTTGTCCGTCAGGATAAGAAACATCTACCGCACGGTTTTCTTCCTGGTCTTTATCGCCCCACATAGCACCATGATGCAAAATAGTTTGAGCCAAACGAGGATCACGATTCTTGTATGGATTTTGCGGATCATAACTATTATCCTTATCAATAGGCAACCCATTGATGGTTTCGTAACAGTCTACTAAATTTTGGGTAGGATTGACACGACCGGTGGAGTTTATAGTTCCACTAAATCCGCAAGGTGCCAAAAACAGGTCGATGTCCCAAGTAGTCCATGTTGAACGACAAAGTATAAATTCATCGTTATAAACAGGATTAGTCACAAAACATTCGTAATAGTCATTATTCTTATCACCGGTGCTATAAAGTTTATAAGCATTGCTTTGTTTAGCATTAACAGTAAGAAAATCTTTTGCAGCATCAGCAGCCTCTTTCCAATATTGACTATTGTTACTTCTGTTGTGTAATTTTGAGGCTCTATAAAGTAGCGCTTTTGCTTTCAAAGCATATGCAGTTGCCCCATTTACACGTCCCCAGTTTTCAGTTTCATTGCTATATCTGAAAGGCAACGTATTTTTCACTTGGTCGCACTGGTCAGCAATCCACTTCAAAGCATCGGCAGCATTGGTGCGCGACATATTCATAGCAGTAGGATTACTCAAATCGAAAATAATAGGAGTACCGTTTTCATCTTCGCCAATAATCGGTGCATCACCAAACCAACCTATTACATCAAAATGAAAGATAGCACGAAGCAGTTTGGCCTCAGCCATATTGCGGTCGTAAAGGCGGTTATCATCGCCCTCTTTTTCAACGTTACCAATCACAGATGGACGAGCATTCTTCATAAACTGATTTGCTTTACGAATGCCATACATAGCATTGCCCCAAGGAGTCAACAGTGGATGATTCACGGCAGAATAGCTATCAGTTAATACACCATGATAGTAATGCACACTCCAAAAAGAGATCGCATTGTCAGTCATACAATCTCGCGAAGCACCCAGAAACTGGCCATTAGTATATCCACTAAAACCATCAGGCAAGTTAGTATAGATATTTGCAAGAAAGCTACGTGTATTATCTTTGTTTTTGAATACCTGTTCTTCGGACATTGAAGTATCGTATTCTTTATCTAAGAAGTCACTACATGCCGACAGTGATACTGTGAGCAGTGCAGTTGCCATATATTTAATTACTTTTTTCATAATATATTAATTATCAGGGTTTAGAATCCAACGTTTACACCGAAGGTAAATGAGCGTGTTTTAGGATACCACCAGCAATAACTCATCGGTTTTTCCGGATCTGTATTATCTGGCAAGTTGCTCCAAGTACAAATATTATATCCGCTAAAGTAGAAACGGCAGTTTGTCATCGCAATTTTTGCAATCAAGTTTTTGGGTAAAGAGTATCCTACCTCGATGTTTCGCAATGATAGGTAATTACCATTTCTAACCCATACGTCATTTTGATATGTACCCGAACCACGGTCACTATCAATAGCATTAAAGCTACCATAAACCGGACGAGGATAAGTTGCATTAATATTTCTTTCATCGTTTGGATCATCGGTATAGTATCCCCAAGCTTTGGTAACCTCGTGAGTACCCATATTACTCCAGCCAGAGAAACTAATAGCAGGAGACAAGAAAACAGAACGATTTAAATAGGCTGTAAGCACTACGCGAGCATCAAACCCACGATAAGAGATACCAAGATTAAGCGAAGGTGTCAACTCTGGAATCATAGTATAACCAGAAGGAGTCATATCGTTTGAATCAATAATGCGGTCACCGTTTAAGTCTTTAAATACGGCAGTTCCTAAAGGTTGATTTCCATTGGATGCTGAGTTATAGGGATATTTCCAAGGGTTATCAATCGCATCTTGATGACTAGTGGCTACTTTGCTTTGATCATTGGCCCATTGTTCAAACTTATAGATATTCCATCCACCTACAGAGTTAGTAAACGATCCTTCGTATAATTCTGCAACCGAAGTATAATCGAAGATACGATTACCTGTTTTACGTTGCCATTCTACGTTAGGTTCAAGCTCATCCATCTCGGTGATTTTATTTTTATTCCAAGTAAGCATGGCCTCGATAGAATAGTTAAATTGACCAATATTGTTGCGATGTCCCAAAGAAAGCTCAAGACCTTTTGTTTCAGCTTTACCATATGAATCTTGAGGAGCCGAAACCCCTAAAATAGCAGGAACAGTAGAGCGAGTTACCAAGATATTTGAACGCCATTCTTTAAATAAATCAACCGATCCATAAAGTTTATTATTGAAAAAGTTGAAATCAACTCCTAAATTCAACATATCCGATATTTCCCATTTACTATTTAAGTTACCGGCTTTGCTTTCATAAATGCCACCGATTACCGATTGCGAAGTACCAAAAGCATATCCACCTCCCGAAGCATAGGTTCCTTGATAAGGATAACGTCCGGCTCCGGTTACCGATTGACCCGCACGACCATACGAAGCACGAAGTTTCAACATTTGGATATTCTTATTTCTCATCCATGACTCTTCAGACAGAATCCATCCAATAGATCCACCAGGGAATGTACCCCAACGCTCTTCAGGAGAGAAGTTATCACATCCCATTCTAGAAATGTTTCCCGACAAGACGTAGCGATTATCATAAGAATAAGTTGCTTGAGCATTGTACGAAAGATAACGGTTTGACGACTCATAGCCATGAGTTACATTTTGGTAGGTACGAATAAATGCCGCAGCATCAATCGTGTGTTTACCAAAGGTATATCCATACTTCAATCCAGCATTAAAATTGATGTTGTAGTAATAATCACGTGGATTAGTCACCGGATTAGAAAGTGCTGAATAGGTAGAGAAACGAGTGTATTTATAATCAGAAACATCTCCTACAGAAGCGGTATAGTTATAGTTGTAAGAGTTTACATTGTTGGTTTGACTAGATTCAAATGTTTCATAAGAGTCAAAACTAATCACTGCATTTGCTTTCAACCCAGGCACAAGTGAGCCTAAATCGCCAGTTACATTAACCGTACTATAAAGGTTACGACGACGGTTTTTTTCTAATCCTGAAGAAGCCAATAAACGACCGGCATTGGCAGCAGTACTCGATGCATAGATTTCGCCATTAGGACAATAAACAGGTTCCATTGGGTTAGCTTCGATTGCACCAAACGTTACAATACTAAATACACCGGTATAAGGTTGAGAAATGTTATCAATACGTCCGCCCAAATCGACCGAAACATTTAAGAATTTAGTCACATCAATATCGATATTTGAACGTAGATTAAAGCGATTCAACATATGCTGCGTACTAAATCCATCATTATATTCTGTCCATTTATCGTTCCACATGCCTTCTTGACGCAAATAAGAGAAAGAGACAAAATAGCGTGCACGTGCATTACCACCACTCACAGTCAAATTGGTCTTATACATAGGCGACTTGTCGCGGTATAACTCTTCGTACCAGTTTGTATTGTAATATCTAAATTGATCCATTCCGGTAAGCTGCTCGCCTTCGCTTACACGACGATACATTTCAATATCTTCATCACTATACATTGGGTCTTGACCACTCAAATATCTTACTTGATTACGGGTTAAGGCCATGTTGTAAGAGTTTTGAGTCTCCATCTTACCAGTTAAGGTCTGAAAACCAACCTCTTGTGTAAAGTTTATATTTGTTTTCCCAGCACTACCGCGCTTAGTCGTTACAAGAATAGCACCGTTAGCACCACGCATACCATAAATAGCACAAGCAGCAGCATCTTTCAATATTGTAATATTATCAATTGGGTATGCATCTAAGAAGGAGAGGTCACGCTCTACATTGTCAACAATTACAAGCGGACTGCGAGCATTTTTATTCATTGTGCGAAGTCCACGAATATACATTGCTGTTTCAGACCACCCCGGTTCACTTGCCCATTCATAGGTTTGCATACCGGTAACCGTTGAGGTAAATGCATTTTGCAATACAGTTACCGGATGTTTTTGCAACTCTTCTCCTGTTACTACCGAAGTCGATTCAGTAATCAACTTCTTTGGTTTAGTACCAAAAGGAACATTAGCTACATGCATATATTCATCCAAGTCGGGTTCCATCACAATTTTAAAGCCCTCTTCAAAATCGGCAATAGCAGTAGCAGGCATATATCCTACACTACTCACGCACAGTTCATCAGCGCGCTTTACATTCTTAAGACTAAAGTAGCCATCCTTATCAGATAAAGCAATACGACTAGCCTCAGAAACATTAACTACAGCACCGGGAATGGGTTTTCCTTCGGGGTCAACAATGCGGCCTTTCAATATGCGGCCATCCTGTGCCCGGACCATACAGCTAAACAAAATGATGAATGATAAGAGCATCACTCTTTTAAGTCCTCTTATATTCTGATTTATATTATTAGTTTGCATATTAGAGTATAATTTAAATTACCAACCGGGATTATTTTTGATGTTTGTTTTCCATACTTCGGTTTCCGGTATTGGATACAGATACATTTTCTCACTGAAAACACGCTTTTGAGCTACCTTACGAGTATAATGAATGGTACCATTTGATTCGACTACATCCACTCCATAAATAGGTCGTGAGAGCGCTTTTTCAGCAACATTCCAACGACGTACGTCCCAAGCGCGATGTTCTTCGAATGCAAATTCAACTGTGCGCTCTTTACGAATAAAGTTTCTAATTTGCTCTTTAGTTTGCAAATCGGTACGATCAGTTAACAAAGTAGTCATTCCTGCGCGATTGCGGATGGGCTGTATTGTGTTCAACACTTCCTCTCTACTTCCGCCTGCTTCATTCAAAGCCTCAGCCTTATTAAGTAGAATCTCAGCATAGCGAATAATAATCCAATTGCGATAACTTGAACCGGTATGTACAGCGCTAAGAATACCTTCAGGAATGTATTTACGAACATAGTAGCCCGTTGGAGTAGCATTAGCATTACCTACCGGATTATCACGCTGCCCTTTAATCACATTTATTATACCATTTCCCCAAGCTGCACCGTTGTATAAGATACTTGCAGAAAGACGTGGATCACGATTTTCGCAAGGCTTAGCATCATTGTAGTTACTACCCGAATTAATTGCTGGAGTTGAAACACCTTCGTAAATAGGAGCTCCTGTTTCGTCATAAGCCGCAAAAGGTGAAGTTCCATCAGCCATATCATACATGTCAACTAAGTTTTGCGAGGGACAAAGACCACCATTTCCACCTTCGCCTACAGGAGTATCATTTAAAATAGCACCCCAACCCACTTTTACATCGTTACGAAAGAAAATAACTTCTTTATTTCCCCCTTCATAAGTCGTTCTCAAAATAGCGTTAGTATAGGCCACTTTAGGATTATCATTAGTGAATAGTTGGTAATTAGCACCATATCTATCGATAAAATCTTGTGCAGCTTGATTAGCTTCTTCCCAAGTTATCTCGGATTCATTAGCATAGCGATCACTAGCCATATAGAGCATAATGCGAGACTTCAAAGCACTTGCCACAGCTTGAGTCACACGTCCTGCATTTGACGAATTTGAACCTTCCTCATAATCAATCATATCCGGTTCGCACTCATTCAGTTCAGCTAGAATAAAATCAACTACGTACTCTTTCAGTGAAGGACGAGTAGTATATCCCGACATCAAATCACCATCGGGATCAAGAACCTCTTTAACAATAGGGATAGGGCCATATCTCAAAAACATATCCCAATAGAAGTAAGCTCTAAAAAAGCGGGCTTCTGCTTTAAAGTTTTTCTTTTCCTTTTCATACTTCTCTTCCGAATCATCGGCTGCTTTAGGTACTCCATCAATGCGCTCGAGAAGCATATTACATTTACGTATACCGCGGTAACGACTTTCCCAAGTATCAATAAACTCAGACCTACCGCCACCTGCATAGTAGTTGCCGATATTAAAGCTAGTACGTGTTCCACCATAAGCAAAACTAGTCTCAGCTAAGTCGGTTGCAGCATCGAGCCACGAGTTATTAACACGTAGCGCTCCGTGTCTTAAAAAGTTATACGTGTCGGTATGAAACTGCTTCATTGTGTTCCAATCGCTGAACACTTGTTCCTCTGTCAATTCATTACTGGGCTGTTTATCAAGAAATCCGCCAAAAATATCTTCACATGAAGAAAGTGTTGAAGCAGCCAATCCCAAAACAAAGGCAGTATATAATAATTGCTTTTTCATATGCTATTAGAATTTAATATTAACACCAAAATTTACGGTTTTCATAATCGGATAGCGATTAGAACCATTACTTTCCGGGTCGCACAAGTTGTCTAGCTTATCCCATGTCACCAAGTTATTGGCATTTACATAGAATCTCAAATCGCTCATACCCACTTTAGAGCTCCATGCTTGTGGGAAGGTGTAGCTCAACTCAATGTTCTTCAACCGGAAGAAGTTACCATTTTTCAAGAAGAAAGAGTTTGCACGTTGGTTGTGATCACCGTTTCCATCGTAATGCAACAAAGGATACCTTGCGTTTGCTAAATTTTCGGTTTCGCTCAATGTCGGATTCCAACGCTCCATGTGATGTTCGCGAACTTTTCCACCATCGATAAATGCAAACATAGATTCTGCATCATAAAAACGGCTCACATTACTTACTCCTTGAAACATAATATTAAATCCAATGCCTTTGTAGTTCATATTCAGATTCAACGCATAAGTGTTCTCTGGGATATCACTAAAACCAATAAATGTTTCATCACGGTCATCAATAAACCCGTCGCCATTCATATCGCGATATTTCAAATCACCCACTTGTACATTTCCATAAGTAGAGATTGGAAAGTTAGGATTATCCAAGTCAGCAGAAGTTACAAAACCATCGCATACCAAACCAAAGTATTGATTGATTGGAAGTCCTTCGCGTTTACGATAAGCTGTTTTACCTTCCGGCTCATCCATGTCTACAATTTTGTTTTTGGCGTGCGAGAAAGTAAACCCTAAAGAGTAATTAAAATCAGAACCGATTTGATCGTTGTATTTTAATTCTACTTCATATCCCTTATTTTCTGTTTTACCTAAGTTACCGGCAGCCATATTTACTCCTACCCATTGTGGGCGAGTAGCATATGGAGTTAAAATGTTATCGCGTTTCTCGTAGAAGAAGTCAAGATTACCAGTTAACTTATTATTCCAAAAGCCAATTTCAAGACCTGCATTATATTTATGAGCACGCTCCCACGTCACTCCATAGTTAGGATATTGACTTTCAAAAATACCAGTTTGCCCGGTTGTTCCAAAGTAATAATCATTGTTGATTTGAGTCCATATAGCTTGATACAAGAAGCGCTGTTTTACTCCGTTTACTTTGTAAACATCGTTACCCACCTGACCATACGAAGCACGTAGTTTAAGAGTACTTAACCAATCTTCTGTGCCTTTCATGAAAGCTTCATTATTAATTCTCCAACCCAAAGAGAAAGAAGGAAAAAACCCAAAGCGTTTGCCACGAATAAAGTTTTCAGAACCGTTATAACCAAAATTAACCTCAGCCAAGTAGCGATTATCATAAGAGTAAGTAGCACGCCCTACTAAACCCTGATAACGTTCGGCTAAGTTAGCTTGATAGCGATAATCGTTTTGGTTATAAAGCACCATAGCCGAAATGTCATTCTTGCCAAAAGTACGGTTCCAGTTAATTTGAGCTTCCATATATAGCTTATACACAGTTGTCTGATTATTTCCACCATATGCTAATTCAGTATCGCTATTAAATTGATTGTAAGCATCAAAACTTTGGAAGTTTGAGCGATCATTTAGTTCATAAGTAGCAAACGAAGCATTAAACTTGCGATTGTAATAAGCATCATAATCAAACGATACCATACCTTTAGCACTAAGTCCCGGAGTCAACCAATCCATTTTGTAATCCAACACAAAGTTTGTTTCATTGATGGTATTCGTAGCTCTATAGAAACCAGCCTTTGCCAAGCGTCCTACAATATTGTTCTGATACTGAGAGCTACCTCCATAAAGAGTTTGTTGGTCTTCACCTTCGCCTACCGTATAACTTACCGGGAAAATCCACCCCGGCGTATGATTTAATTCGTAGAATACCTCATTATAGTTAGAGTTTTCATTAGTATTAGGTCCTTTACGCTCTTCAAAACGAGTACCAAAGTTCACCGAAAGCTTCAAATCTTTTGTCAACAAGAAGTCCAAGTTGGCACGGAAAGCATAACGACGGAAGCTAGAGTTCGATTTATTACCATACTGATCGGTACTAAAGTTACGGTACAAACCTTGTTGATCATAAAACTCACCGGATACAAAATAACTCATACGTTTTGTACCCCCTTGAATATTGATATTATAGCGTTGTGCCGGTGCAGAACTACGCAATACCGTATCGTACCAATCCACATTAGGATAAAGCAGCGCATCCAGTCCGTTTAGTTCACCATTAGACGATTTGCGATACATATCGATATCATATGCCGAATATTGCGAAGGCATTCCATCATTAGCTAGAGCCTCTTCAAGCAAAAGCACAGAGTTAAATGAGTCCAAATATGAATCTTTACGAGTAGGCGACTGAATTTGATAATTAGCCGTTAAACTTACGACTGGTTTTTGATCGCGTCCCCTCTTTGTTGTAATCAACATCACCCCGTTTGCACCACGCACACCATACACTGCAGTTGCCGAAGCATCTTTCAAAGTAGATATTGTTTCAATGTCATCGGGAGCAATTTGCGAGAAAGAACGTTCTACCCCATCCACCAAAATCAAGGGCTGATTATCTCCTGCAAAAGAGGCACGTCCACGAATAAAGATTTGCATATCGTCTGATCCCGGAGCACCCGATGTTTGAGTGGTTATCACTCCCGGAATTTTACCAGCTATGGCTTGCGACACGTTGGCAGCAGGCGATCTTAAAAGTTCTTTAGAAGAAACTTGAGAGATAGCACCGACTACACTCTCCTTCTTCTGAGCACCATAACCCACTACCACAACCTCATCCAGCACTTTCGTATCATCTTGCATGACAACCGCAAATGAAGTCTTATTTCCCACCGGAATATCTTGTGTTGTATATCCCACAAAGCTAATTTGCAAAATAGCATCATTGCCAGTTACCGATAAAGTAAAGTTTCCGTCAAAGTCGGTTATAGTACCATTTGTAGTACCTTTTTGCAGAACACTAGCACCAATAATTCCTTCTCCTGAAGAATCTTTCACAACCCCAGACACAGTTTTAGTCTGGGCATTGATTGATTGATTCATAAACAGAAAGCTAAGTGTTAACAGTAGACACAAACACCGTGCATTCCATGTCTTACTTATTTTCTTTTCTTTCATATTGTGTTTTTTATATTTAGATTTAAATTACTTTTTAGTTGCACTATACATGGCAGCAGCCTGTTGTTCATTTAGCGGACTTGCACACAAGTAGATGTCATCAATTAAAGCCGGAGCACATTTCCACCAAGTTTCATAACCTAAGTAGAAATCATTAGCACTAGTAAACAAGGTGATGATATTTGTAAAGTCGGTCAAATCGCCACCAAAGCCTGCATTCTTTTCTAAGTCAAACTTCAATGCACCATTATAGTATACCTGGAATCCTTCGGGAAGAATGTTAATGGTAACCAGTGTCCATACTCCTACTTCAAGTGCATTTTCTGCATTGTTATTGTGACAGTCAAACCAACCTCCCGTACCATTATATCCTAAATACCCAATGGCATTAAACCAAAGTTTGCTTGTTCCATCGTTCAATACAAAGATTTGATCCCACCAGTTCAACACAGGAGGATTAATCCATAAGCTCACCGAAACACCTTCGGGTGCTGTTTTTCCTTTCAACGGGTTGTCAAAACGAGTATATGCCCAACCATTAGCATGACCAGTCCAGCCCTCTTGTTGATGCCAAACCATACCACGTACTGCATCCTCTTCGAAAGCTGAAGGAGTAGCTTGTTCTTCTACGGTGATAAGTTCACCACTTTGATCACTATTCAATCCATTAGCAAAAGTATTGTCGAGCGAATAATATCCAAATAAAGAAGGTGCATAGGATGGATTTGTAGAAACACCACCATTATCTTTCTTCGTATCAGCAAATAGATTTTTCACCTCTTTATCAGTAAGCGGACGAGTAGTCAAGAAGATATCGTCAACCAAGGCCGGAGCACATTTCCACCAAGTTTCATAACCTAAATAGAAATCATTTGCACTAGTAAATAAGTTTATCAAGTTGCTAAAATCGGTAAGATCTCCGCCATACGCAGCATTATTATCTTTTGTAAACTTCAACTCACCATTGTAGTAAACCTCAAAGCCATCGCTAAAGAAGTTTAATGTTACAAATGTCCAAACACCAGCCTCTAGAGCATTATCGGCATTATTATTGTGACAATCAAACCAGCCACCAGCGCCATTATATCCTAAATATCCAATGGCATTGAACCACAACTTATTTGCACCATCATTGAGCACAAAAATCTGATCCCACCAGTTTAACGTAGGAGGATTAATCCATAAACTCACCGACACACCATCTTCAACCGTTTGCCCTTTAAGTGGATTAGTAAAGCGAGTATATGCCCAACCGTTAGGATTTCCTGTCCAACCCTCTTGTTGATGCCAAACTATTCCACGAGTTGCATCATTCTCAAAGTCAGATGGCGTTGCTTGTTCTTCAACAGTCACAAGCTCACCACTTTGTGACGGATTAAGACTATTTGCAAAACTATTATCTAATTTATAGTATCCCACTGTTCCACGAGGTGGGAAACGATAATCCTCACCGCCACTAATTTGTGGTACAGTAACCTCTTTGGCTGTGATTATATTTCTATAAACAGACAAATCGTCGATCCACATCTTTTGTGGTTCAACGCCCGATCCGTATCCTAGATATAAGAAGGGTAAATCTCTTAATGAAGACACAAACTCACTATAAGCGTAAGTATCTCCTTCATTTTCCATAATCTCTTCAAATTGTTTCTCACCATTTATATATATAGTATATCCGTTAGTCCGAATAATCATAGCTACATAGTGCCACTCATCAGGAGAAATGGCATGAGTCACATTGGTTTCAGGATTATTCACATCAAACGAAGCTGTAGAACTTCTATAGTTCAACCAAGCATTTGGCGTAAAAAACAGGTTTTTTGAGTCTTCTTCATCGGTAAAACTATAGATTGCTCCCTTAAGGTTATCCTCAGTTGTTTTTACCCAGAAGGTCAACGAAGCACCGGTTTGAATTTTCACCCCATAAAGTGGGTTTGTCAAACGCACATAGCCTCCATTAAGCTGGAGCACTTTGCCTTTTTCTTCATCGGTTACAATTTTAGGTAGTTGGCCATTTTCATAAGCCACTAGCAGAGCGGTTTCAGGAGACAATTCTTCATCGAACTTATATTCTCCTTTTAATTCGAGCTTTGGGTAAACCTGATTTCCTGCGGGAGGATCCATTTCACCCCAGTCTTTACAAGACCAAAAACAAAGAACTGTAAATGTGGCCGCCAGAAATGACGTCCATTTGCTTGCCTTCATAATATAGATTTTTAGGGTTATAACTTAATGTTATTCTTATATCACAAAGCTACAGTTACTTCCCAAAAGGAGGGTGGACAAAAGATTTTTCGATGAGGATAAAAGTGTATAAATCACATTTATTCCTGGTCTGAAGCAATTTAATAAGGTTTGGTGTTTCATAGTCATTCTATTTTGTGTTATTTTTCTCCGAAGAGTTTTTGTGTTTTTTGAGACAATAAAGAGGCTTATTTACTCATTGTTATCACTTGATGCTTGGTGTTTTTATCTAGTTTTATCATGTCAACTATTTTGCGTCAAAGCTATAAAAACACGGCTGAGTAGATGTAGAACTTTTGTTCTAAATTATTAAAAAATTGGTTTTAACAAAAAGTCCGAAAATACGATTATTAGACAGTTACAATACTAATAGTTTAAACATAGCCACTTAAGAAAAGCTATGTTTGTTTAATTTTCCAACAAAGAAGATGGCGTACTTCCAAAATGTTTTGTAAAACAACGTGTAAAATACTTCGGATCATTAAAACCTACCTCATAAGCAATCTCCGAAATGTTCATGCCCTTCGACTTCGTGTTACGGCCAATCAGCTCCCGAGCAATATTTAGTCTATAATTTCGAATAAATTGTCCCGCACTTTGCCCGGTTAGACTTTGCATTTTTTTATTCACCAAACTCTTGCTTACCCCCATCTCTTCGATAAAATCACTTACTTCCCAGTATGAGTTTTGGAAGTTACCTTTCACCACCTGCATTGCCTTATCCAAAAACTTTTTATCGCCCGACTCACAATCAATATTGAGTGCATCCACCTCCATGCTGATAGTGAATTTCTGTTGCAAGCGTTTGCGGTTTTCAAGAAGATTATTGATTCGAGCCAGAAGTAAATTTTCATCAAAAGGTTTAAGCAAATACTCATCTACCCCATTGCGATATCCTTCTAAGCGAGATTCTTCGGAAGTTTTAGCAGTAAGCATCAAGAAAGGGAGATGCGAGAGCGTAAAGTCGGCTTTGACTTGACGAGACAGTTCTAAGCCATCCATTATCGGCATCATTAAATCACTAATAATAAAATCAATGGGGTGCTTACGAAGCAAGTCAAGCGCCTCTTGGCCGTTAGCTGCTTCCATAATATTATAATGTTCGCGAAGGATAGACGATATATAATCGCGCATATCCCTATTATCCTCTACCACTAAAATAGTCATAGCCATAGCAGGAAGCTTATCAACATCTTCTTTTTGAGCCAATGGCAAATACTTATCGTAGATATCATCTAGGTTAGCTTCATTAGAGATATGAAGGGGTAAAGCGATTCGGAAAGCACATCCGCAAACTCTATTATTTTTAACAGAAATAGTCCCCCCGTGTAGCTGAATAATGCGCTTACATAAATAGAGGCCAATACCTGTACCACTTTGTCCTGCCAATGAAACCTGTTGCTGACTGCGCGACTGGTAGAAACGATTGAAAATCTTGATGCGATCCTCTTCGGCAATACCCGATCCATTATCTTTTACAGCAATAAAGAGTGAAGCATTGCCTTTGTGCATTAAGGTGGTAACAAAAACACAAATCACCCCACCCCGTGGTGTAAACTTAAGTGCATTGCTTATCAAATTGGTCATTATCTTTCGCATGGCATCCTCATCAAACATCAGTTGCTGCTTAGGAAGACGAATGAAGCTTTTTAGTTCGATACCTTTATCGGTAGCAAAAGCCTTGAACGGGGTGATAATCTCATCGAGTAATTTTTGTAAATCACCGCCCTTTAGCAAAATATCCATATTACCCGATTCTACTTTGCGGAAGTCCATCAATTGGTTAACTAGCGATAGCAGATACCGTGAGTTACGTTCTACAAACCCCAATTGCTCAATTACCTGCGGATTGACACTTAACTTTAGTGCACGTTCTATAGGACCAATGATTAAGGTGATGGGTGTACGAAATTCATGAGTTATATTTGTAAAGAAAGCCAATTTATCAACAGTTAGATCTTGTACCTTCTTCGACATCTTTAAGATTTGTGCTTTCTGATTGGTGATTTTTTCATTTTGCTGCATCAATAGTTTATTTTGACGCGACAACTCATCCGTTTTAAGAGTCAGTAGCTGCTTCTGTTCTTCGAGCTCTGAAGTACGTTCTTCCACTTTGCGCTGCAACATCTCTTGCTGAGCTTTAAGAGAACGAATGCGCCAGTTCCACACTTGGTAAACGATGATTAATAGAAGTATCGTTGCTAAGCAGATAAACCACATCGTTTTGTAGAAGTAAGGTTTTACCACAATGTGCAGCTCTTCGGTGTGCGCCATCCAGTCTTTTCCATCGGGAGCATAGCGTAGTTCGAAGCTATAAGTACCAGGTTTTAAGTTGGTAAAGGCCGCTGCCCTACGGTTGTGCGACACATTAATCCACTTATCCTCAAAATCTTTCAATCGATAAGAGTAAGCCGAGAACTCTGACTCATTATAATCTAAAGCAGCAAACTCGATGTAGAGCGATTTATCGCGTTCATGAAACTCCAGTCGGTTGTTTTGAAGCTGTGCCTCTTTGTCTGCCACCCTAACATGAGTAAAAGCCAATGGAATATCTTCACGATTGTGCGTATAGACTTCGGGATACACCACTGTCAAGCCATTAACACTGCCAAGATACAAATCGTCTTCGCTCCCCATTGCTATGCCGTTCCAATAGAATTGACTACATGCCAACCCATCTTTTTCAGTATAATTGGCAAAGTTTTCAGTCATAGGATTCATACACGAAAGACCATTAATAGTGGCAATCCATATATTTCCTTTCTTATCCTCGCGAATACCCCGCACACTATTATTCACCAACCCATCATCGGTTTTATAAGCCTTAAAGCAATACTCGCCCTCTTCGTTGAAGTAAGAACGGTAAAGACCATACCCATTGCTTCCCACCCAAATGGTACCATCACCAGACTCAGCAATATACGATACTCGCTCGCGCAATTCCGAGTTAGGGTCATCTAACTTGCTATGCCACAATTGATAGAGCATTCGGGGTGCATGAAGCGTATTAAGCTCTATCCTGGCCAATCCCGTAGAGAGACCAATCCATAACTGATTGTTGCTATCGATGCAATAACCCAAGCTCCCCTCTATCCCTCCTAAGACAGGCAACGGTTCGGTAACCTCGCCAGTAGTTGGATTATAGGTATAAATACCATTTGCAGTACCCACCCACAACACTTCATTAATCTTATCGTAAGCAATAAAACCAACAAGCCCATATGAAAAGTCGCCTATACCCTCTGATAATACATGATGAAAAAGACGCGGTGCATTATCACGCTTATCTACCCAGCCAATTCCGCCTCCCCACGTGCCAACCCACAACCGGTTGCTTCCATCGGTAGCAAAACAGCTCACCGAGTTGTGACTTAATCGGCTCGGTGCATCAACCGTATAGTGAGTAAAAAAAGATTCTCCTTTTGCTTTGCGATTCAACCCGCCCTCGACCGTTCCTACCCAAAGTGTTCCGTTTTCGTCTTCGAAGATGGCATTTACAGGATTTTTAGATAATGTATGTTCCGAAAGCGGAGAGTTAGTATAGTTTTCAACAAAGAGTTTTCGTTTGGTTATTTTATTGATTCCGCCTACTTCGGTACCAATCCATATGGTATTGCCATAGCTTAGCATGCAGTTGATAAAATCGCAATTAAGCGTATTCGAGATGTGGCTATATTGATGGTCGTCCATTACCTTATCTCGATTGATACGTTCAAAGCTGTCTGTGGTATTATTGTATACATTTAATCCCTTAAGAGTAGCTATCAACAAGAAGTTATCATCGGTTTCGATGATGTGGGTAATGCAATCTTGCGACAGTGAAGATTTATCCCAAGACGAATGTTGATAAAGTCGCATGGCCTTGGTAGCCAAGTTATACCGATACAAACCATACAAAGTACCAATCCATAACTCATTATCCTTCTTATACATTGTCTTTATGCTATTCTGTCCGTAAGGGAGTTCAACCAGTGCTATCTGATTATCAGAGAATTGTTCGATATCCTCCTTAATGGCAAATACACTGGTTTTATTATTAAACAAGATGGCATCATCCGTTTCGCAAATAGTTACAATTTCGCCTTGCTTATCAGACAGTTCATAAACCTTCAAGATTTGCTTTATATCACCCTTCTCTGCAAAGGTTATTTTATAGAGTTGGTTGGTCGACGCCAACCATAGATTGCCCTTTTTGCTCTTATAGATGTAGTGCACCGGCAAATGACTAAATGGAATAAATCGTCCTTCAAAACTGGGTAGTTGTACGGCAGAGAGGTCTTGCACATCAATAACATCAACCCCCATCTCGCTACCTGCCCATATTCGCCCAAAATCATCTTCACAAATACTTCGCACAAAGTTACTCTTGAGTTTAGTACGTTCGGATGCCATATTAAAAGTAATAAAATTGTATCCATCATACCGAGCCACCCCCTCACAAAGAGTAGCAATCCAGATAAAGCCTCTACTATCGGCTATGATATCGTCTATAAAGTTATTGGGCACTCCATCATTCATGGTCAATGCTGTAAAATTGTAGCGATTGGCCCATTCTTGAGTAGCATTGTTTGCAGAAAATAAATTGAAAATAGTAGAGAAACAGAGAAGTAAATGGAATAGGTAGCGTTTCATATGATGTGTTTTCATTATCTAAGTAAGCAGCGGCAAATATATCTTTTTTTAGTATATACAAACATATATTACTACACATTTAACGCGAAATATACTTGTGTCCACCCTAATTATATCTTTGTCCACCCGTAAAAGTAGGTATGAATTTAAATTTGCAACATCATAAAATCTATAAATAACATGAATAACACACCCTCAACATCATTCATTCATAAATATAAAAGCTCTCTTCTTTTGTTTGCTCTCATCGCTATAGGAGCAATATCAGGACTGTATCATTCGTGCAAAGCGCCAGAGCATTTCATGGTTATACCTACTTCGAACCCATGGCCGGATGACTACACATCAATAGCACCAATAGAGAACTATAAAGCGTGGGGAACTTACAATGTACACGACCCGGCTTGTAAGAAAATTGGAGACACGTATTACATGTACTCTACCGATGCTATTTTTGGAGAAGATAAAGAAGATGCTAAGCAAAAAAACATCCCATTGGGTTACATCCAGATGCGCAAATCAAAAGATTTGGTCAACTGGGAGTTTATCGGTTGGGCATTTCCTAACATCCCACAAGAGGCAGAAGAGTGGGTAAAAAGCCAAGCCAATGGAGAAGGAGCAACCAATATCTGGGCACCTTACCTCATTAGTTATGGCAATAAATATCGCTTATATTACTGTGTTTCGGCATTTGGTTTAAATACATCTTACATTGGTATGGCCGAATCCGACTCACCTACCGGACCGTGGACAGAGAAGGGATGTGTGGTAAAAACCACAACAACTGATGCCATGAATGCCATTGATCCGTCGGTCATAGAAGATGCTGAAAATGGTAAGTGGTGGATGCACTACGGCTCATACTTTGGAGGTTTATTTTGCGTTGAGCTCAACCCCGAGACCGGCATGGCAGCTCGCACAGATGATAAAGGCCATTTAATTGCTCGCAGAGCCGATTATAAAAAAGATAACTTGGAAGCTCCTGAAATATTTTATCACCCTGAACTAAAGAAGTATTATCTTTTCACCTCGTATGATCCGTTGATGACTACCTACAACGTACGTGTGGCATATTCAGAAAAGCCCGAAGGTCCGTTTAAAGATTTTAAGGGACAAGACATTAAAGATACAACCAACAATGTGCCTGTTATTACCGCTCCTTATCGTTTTCAGAACCATTCGGGTTGGGCAGGAACTGCACATTGTGGCATTATAAGCAGTAACGACGGCCGTTTCTTTATGGCACACCAAGGTCGATTGTCGCCCAACAATCACTTGATGGACTTGCATGTGCGCGAACTCTTTTTTACAGAAAGTGGATGGCCTGTGGTTTCGCCTCAACGCTATGCAGCAACAGTGCATCGCAACTTTGGTAAAAAAGATTTAGTGGGACAATGGGAAATCATACGATTGAGCGAACCAC
This sequence comes from Bacteroides sp. UBA7335, assembly GCA_002471185.1. Taxonomy (GTDB): domain Bacteria; phylum Bacteroidota; class Bacteroidia; order Bacteroidales; family Bacteroidaceae; genus Bacteroides. The sequence continues at coordinate 37,656 of DKPL01000021.1, read as the reverse complement.
CATTGGTACGCAATCTCGAAGCGGGACAAATACTATGGGGCGAGGGCAATTTGATACAAGGAGAGCAAGCCTTATCTACCTTGATTGATTTTAATGCTGATGGAAGTGCCGGAGATGCCTCTTGGAGTTTCAGCCGCAATAAACAGATGCTAAATCTTAAGTCGAATGAAGAAGAAATTAGTAATCTGATTGTTTTTGCGGGACAAGATTGGGAGAACGAAACTGAAACAATCTTGTTTACCGGGCTCGACAAACAGGGCTGTTCGGTTTGGGGAAAACGAATTAAATAACTTAAATAGATAGATCATGAAACTACACAAAACACTATTCGCAACTGCGGCTCTGGTAGCCGGCATGACACTTCATGCCCAAAGTTCGTCGAATCTAGTTATTCAAACCAACAAACTGGGGGCTAAGATACAGCCTACCATGTATGGTCTCTTTTTTGAAGACATCAACTACGGCGCCGACGGTGGTTTGTATGCCGAGTTAATCAAGAACCGTTCATTTGAGTTTCCACAAAATCTTATGGGATGGAAAACATTTGGTAATGTAACCCTAATGAATGACGGACCATTTGAGAATAACCCACACTATGTGCGTCTGGGCAATGCCGGACATCAGCACAAACATACGGGATTAGAAAATGAAGGATTCTTTGGCATTGGTGTAAAAGCGGGCGAAGAGTATCGATTCTCGGTTTGGGCACGTGGCAAAGGCGAGAAGATTGGCATTGAGCTGGTTGATAATAATACCATGAATGAAGGACAAGCTTTTGTGAACAAGAAAATAGATATCGACTCAAACGAATGGAAACAGTATGAAGTGGTTTTCACTGCACCTGTTACTGACCCTAAAGCTCATCTTAGAATATTTCTTGAAAGTGCAGGAACTGTCGATTTAGAACATATCTCATTGTTTCCTGTAGATACCTGGAACGGACATAAAAACGGACTTCGCAAAGATTTGGCACAAGCGCTTTACGAAATCAATCCCGGAGTATTTCGCTTTCCCGGAGGATGTATTGTAGAAGGCACTGATTTAGAGTCGCGTTACGACTGGAAAAAATCGGTAGGACCGGTTGAAAACAGACCGTTAAACGAAAACAGATGGCACTATACCTTTAAGCATCGTTTCTTTCCCGATTATTTTCAAACCTATGGATTGGGATTTTATGAATACTTCTTACTTTCCGAAGAGTTAGGGGCAGCACCGCTTCCTATCTTAAGTTGCGGACTTTCGTGTCAGTTTCAAAATACAGATAGTGCTGCTCATGTAGCGGTTTGCGAGCTGGATAGCTACATTCAAGATGCTATCGACTTGATTGAATTTGCCAATGGAGATGTAAATACCACTTGGGGAAAAGTGCGTGCCGAAATGGGGCACCCGGCTCCTTTCAACTTAAAGTATGTGGGCATTGGCAATGAGCAGTGGGGACCCGAATATCCCGAACACTTAGCACCGTTTATCACGGCTTTGCGCAAAGCTCATCCTGAAATTGAGATTATTGGTAGTTCCGGACCCGACTCTGAAGGTAAGCAGTTTGACTACCTATGGCCTGAAATGAAAAATCTAAAAGTAGACTTGGTAGACGAACATTTCTATCGCCCCGAAAGCTGGTTCTTATCACAGGGCAACCGCTACGACAATTACGACCGCAAAGGGCCTAAAGTGTTTGCCGGCGAATATGCTTGCCACGGAAAAGGGAAAAAATACAATCATTTTAATGCGGCACTTCTCGAAGCTGCCTTCATGACAGGGTTAGAGCGCAACGCTGACATTGTGCACATGGCTACTTATGCACCGCTTTTTGCACATGTTGAAGGATGGCAATGGCGCCCCGATATGATTTGGTTCGATAACTTAAACTCTGTTCGCACTTGTAGCTACTATGTACAACAATTGTATAGCCACAACAAAGGTAGTCATGTGGTTCCGCTAACGATGAATAAAAAGGCTGTTGCAGGTCAAGAGGGGCAAAATGGACTTTTCGCCAGCTCGGTATGGGACGAGGCATCGAATAGTTATATTGTGAAAGTTGTTAATACTTCGGATCAAGCACAACCTTTGCAACTTACTTTTGCGGGGTTAAAGAAAAATGTAAAATTGGGTAATGGTGCTTGCATACTCTACCAGGCACAAAACCCCGATGCAGACAACACCATAGAAAATCCAAATGCGATTGTGCCACAAGAGAGTGCTATTGCCATCGATGGCAATGTGTTGGATACAACTTTGGCACCCAACACCTTTGCAATCTATAAATTTCAGAAACTGACAAACTAATAATAATGAAGAATATGCTGAAAAAACTAGTTCTGTTGGGATGCTTGACATCCGTTTCAATGATCTCTTTTGCACAAAAAGACACGACTTTCGTGGCTAATGGCAACCCCATAGCCACTCATAAATACATGGGCGACCCGGCCGCTTTGGTACACGATGGTACACTATACATCTACGCCGGACACGATGAATGTCCTGCACCTGAACAGTATTATTTGATGAACGAGTGGGTTATCTTGTCTACCAAAGACATGAAAAACTTTACCGAACATGCACATAAGCTGCAAGCCAAGAGCTTTGAGTGGGCCAAAGGCGATGCATGGGCCAGCCAAGTGATAGAACGCAATGGCAAATTCTATTGGTATGTCACAGTAGAACATAAAACAGTGCCGGGAAAATCAATTGGAGTAGCCGTAGCCGATTCTCCGGTAGGTCCATTTAAGGATGCACGTGGTTCGGCACTGGTCACCAATAACATGACTACCGAATATACTCCCATTCATTGGGATGATATCGACCCTACGGTATTTATCGACGATGATGGACAGGCTTATCTTATTTGGGGTAACACACAGTGTTATTATGCCAAGCTAAAAGAGAATATGACCGAGTTGGATGGTCCTATCAAGCCCATCGCATTGCCTCGCTTCACCGAAGCACCTTGGATGCATAAGCGTGATGGCTGGTATTACTTATCGTATGCTTCGGAATTTCCGGAGAAGATTTGTTATGCTATGAGTCGTAGCATAGATGGTCCTTGGGAGTATAAAGGGATATTAAATGAGATAGCGGGCAACTCAAACACCAATCATCAAGCCATAGTAGAATATAATGGTCAATGGTATTTCATCTACCACAATGGTGGAGTCAATACAAACGGTGGTAGTTTCCGTCGATCAGTTTGCATCGACAAGTTATACTATAACCCCGATGGAACAATGAAACGCGTGGTGATGACCACAGAGGGAGTTCAATAGGTAAATAATAATATGAGAATAAGGTTTATTTTATAATCGTAAATAACGATTTATTAAGTTAGAATTGGTTAGTTAGAGCGGATGTATCGAGTTGATACGTCCGCTTTTTTGTTTATTTCGCTCTACTTCAATCCTAAATTATCGGGCAATCAAGAGGCTTAGTTACTTCTATTTAACAGGCAATCAACGATCTTATTACTGAAACACAGTGATTGAGAGATGAGTTATGACTACCTAACAGGCTGAAACTTGCTTTCTTACCGGTTGAAAGTTAACTTCTAACAGTAAAAACATGGGGATGTTGTGACCAAAAACATGGGGATGTTGTGAGGTAAAACATGGGGATGTTGTGATAACAACAAAGGTAGTTTTAGGCCAAAGGAAAGATAGTTTCATCCAACAACAGAGCTACTTTCTATCTCTTATCCATTACTTCCGCTTCAAGTAGTACTGCCTTTCTTCTTCGGGAAACTTCTCGATGGCATAGCGCAACATGGTGCGGGGCATGGCTGTGACGTGTTGATCTAAAAACTGAAGCAGCAGCTCTTTGTCGCGTTTGCCCAACTCGCGAAGCATCCAGCCTGTGGCTTTGTGCATCAAGTCGTGACGATGAGGTAAGAGTCGCTCGGATAGGGCAAGGATATCGACGAAGTCGTTCTTTTTGATTAGGGCAAAAGTGGCTACAACGGCAATGCGCTGATCCCACAATAGAGAGCTATCTGCCAACCGATAGAGGTCGTCGCGACTTTTATCTTTAAGATATTCGCCCACAATGCCGGGTGCTGATAGGTCGACCAAATCCCAATTGTTGATGTGGCTAGTTTGTGATAGGTAGAACTCATAAATCTCTCTTCGAGCGTCCGGCTTGCTTTTCTTAAAGCGTTCTACCAACATAAGGAGTGCGCAGAGTCTACATTCGTGCCAGGGACTTTGTAGCAGTTCTTTCATTACTTCAAAGTCACAATCTTTATGTTTCTTAGCTACAATACGGGTGTTGGGCACAATGACTCCTAAGAACTGATCGCCCTCGCCATACTGCCCTTTGCCCGTTTTAAAGAAACGAGGCAGATACTCGCGTTTCACCGGATCAATGTAACTCTCAAGCTCTCTCTGTATGGCAATAGCATGATTTTTCATGGCAATATCTAAATTGATGAGCTCAAAAATAACGAAATATCAATTAGGTATTAGAAAGATATCCCTATTTTTGCAAATATATAGATCAAGAATAAAAGATGGTATTAAACTACATTTGGATTGCTTTCTTCATCATTGCTTTTGTTGTGGCGCTGGGGAAGCTTCTGTTTACGGGCAACACGCAAATATTCACAGACATTATTCAGTCTACTTTCGACTCGTCTAAAACGGCTTTCGAAATATCACTGGGGCTTACCGGTGTGCTCTCGCTCTGGCTGGGCATTATGAAGGTAGGCGAGAATAGCGGACTCATCAACACGTTGGCTCGGTGGCTTAGTCCGGTGTTTTGCCGTTTGTTTCCCGATATTCCCAAAAACCACCCGGTGATGGGAGCCATCTTTATGAATATGTCGGCCAATATGCTGGGGCTAGACAATGCTGCAACGCCCATGGGACTGAAGGCGATGCAGGAGCTACAAGAGCTGAACCCGAAAAAAGATACGGCGAGCAACCCCATGATTATGTTTCTGGTGATCAATACCTCGGGGCTGATTCTTATACCAATCTCTATCATGGTATATCGTGCACAAATGGGTGCGGCACAACCTACTGATATTTTTATCCCCATTTTGCTGAGCACATTTATCTCGACTTTGGTGGGGGTGATTACTGTGAGCATATCGCAACGCATCAATCTTATCAACAAACCGATACTGATTTTAATGGCTATACTCAGCCTTTTTTTCGGTGGATTGATCTACTTATTTACCACCATCTCGCGCGAAGAAATGGGAGTTTATTCGACACTGATTGCAAACATGATCTTGTTTGGAGTGATTGTAACCTTTATTGTAAGTGGACTGCGGAAGAAGATTAATGTGTACGACTCGTTTGTAGAGGGAGCCAAAGAGGGCTTTACTACGGCTGTACGCATCATTCCTTATCTGGTTGCTTTTTTAGTGGCTATTGCTGTATTTCGGGCTTCGGGGGCGATGACTATCATTACTGATGGTATTGGGTATGCCATTGGGGCACTAGGCTTCGACACGGCTTTTGTAGAGGCACTCCCCACGGGCATCATGAAGTCGCTTAGCGGAAGTGGTGCCAACGGACTGATGATTGACACCATGCAACAACACGGACCGGACTCGTTTGTGGGTAGGGTGAGCTGTGTGATTCGTGGAGCGTCAGATACTACGTTCTACATCTTGGCTGTCTATTTTGGAAGCGTAGGCATCAGTAAAACACGCAATGCTGTGACTTGCGGACTGATTGCAGACTTTTCGGGCATTATCGCAGCTATTTTCATGAGTTATTTGTTCTTCTATTAAAATACTAAAATCAACATTATATGGCCGTTACTTATCATGCAGAGGGCATCAAAATGCCCGATATCAAAAAACGCATCACCACCGAATGGGTGAAAGAGGTAGCTAATAGCTACGGGAAACGCTTGGGCGAGATTGCATACATCTTCTGCTCCGACCAAAAAATACTCGAGGTGAATCGGGAGTATTTGCAACACGATTACTATACGGATATCATCACCTTCGACTATACAGAAGGCGATCGCATTTCGGGTGACCTTTTCATCAGCTTAGATACGGTAAAGACAAATGCTGAGCAATTTGCACAAAGTTACGAAGAGGAGCTGTATCGCACCATCATCCATGGTATCTTGCACCTTTGTGGTATCAACGACAAAGGACCGGGCGAACGCGAGATTATGGAGGCAGAAGAGAACAAGGCATTGGCTCTGCTAAACGAGAAAAAATAAGAGAATGATTTTTCGGCTCTCTTGGCAGGCTGACAAGAGAACCGAAGAGGTAGTGCGGTGCAACAGATGAATCCAAACGTTTCGTCTGTTGCACCGCACTGTTTTTAACCGCATTTGTTTGCAAAAAATGGTGCATAGCTGCCCGAAAGATGAAAAAAAACGATTCTGAGAGGCTTAAATCGAACTAAAAACAGAGATATAAAGTTAAAATACAGTAAGTTAGGTGCATTTTTAAAGGTTTAAAAATAACGGCTAAAAAATGAGCAAGTGACTGAAAATGACTGTTGCTGAGCTTATAGATGGGAAAATGGAGAAAAGTTGAGGAAAAAGAGGAAGAGTAGAAAGAGAGAGAGGTAAATAGATATTCTATAAAAAATAACACTTTGCTGTTAACAAAGCTATTATGGGCTTACTAATCATAAAGAGTATGTTTTCTTTTTCGTAACTTTGCCACGTAAAAAAGAGATCAAAAAAAAGATGGATTTTAAATACGATGTGATTGTAATAGGTGCGGGACATGCCGGCTGCGAAGCTGCTGTGGCTGCCGCCAACTTAGGATCAAAGACTTGCCTAATCACCATGGATATGAATAAGATTGGGCAAATGAGTTGTAACCCGGCTGTAGGTGGTATCGCCAAAGGGCAAATTGTTCGCGAGATCGATGCTCTTGGCGGAATGATGGGACTCATAACCGACCGTACCGCTATCCAATTCCGCATCCTTAACCGCTCTAAGGGACCGGCCATGTGGAGCCCGCGCGCACAGTGCGACCGCAATAAGTTTATCTGGGCCTGGCGAGAAGTGATAGAAAATACACCCAACCTACATACTTGGCAAGATACGGTAAAAGAGGTATTGGTGGAAAATGACGAAGTTGTTGGTGTTAAAACAGTATGGGACGTGACTTTCCGAGCGAAATGTGTGGTGATTACTGCCGGCACATTCTTAAATGGATTGATGCACGTGGGCAAAAACATGCTTCCCGGAGGACGTATGGCAGAGCCTGCTTCTTATATGCTGACCGAATCAATCACACGTCATGGCATCACACACGACCGCATGAAGACGGGTACACCGGTTAGAATTGACGGTAGAAGCGTGCATTATGACCTTATGGAACCTCAAGATGGCGAAAGCGACTTTCATAAATTCTCATTTATGGATACGGGGGTACGTCACCTCAAGCAGTTGCAATGCTGGACTTGCTACACCAATGCCGACACACATCGCATACTGAAGGATGGCTTGGCCGATTCTCCCCTTTTCAACGGACAAATTCAAAGCATTGGGCCTCGTTACTGCCCGAGCATCGAAACAAAAATTGTAACCTTCCCCGATAAAGACCAACACCAGTTGTTCTTGGAACCCGAAGGCGAAACAACTCAAGAGTTTTACTTGAATGGTTTCTCGTCTTCACTACCTATGGATATTCAAATCAATGCACTTAAACAAATCCCGGCATTCAAAGACTTGGTGATTTACCGTCCGGGGTATGCCATAGAGTATGATTTCTTTGAACCTACACAGCTAAAACATACGCTGGAATCGAAGGTTGTGAAGAATCTGTTCTTTGCCGGACAAGTGAACGGCACTACCGGATACGAAGAGGCAGGCGGACAAGGCATCATTGCCGGTATCAATGCACACATCAATTGCCACGGTGGCGAACCATTTACCCTGAGTCGCGACGAGGCCTACATTGGAGTATTGATTGATGATTTAGTGACCAAAGGTGTGGATGAGCCATACCGTATGTTTACTTCGCGTGCCGAATATCGCATTTTGTTGCGTATGGACGATGCAGATATGCGATTGACAGAGAAAGCACGCAAACTTGGTTTGGTAAAAGATGACCGCTACGAACTATTGGTTAGAAAACGCGAGGCAATTGATAAGATTATTCAGTTTGCACGAACTTATTCAATCAAAGCAGCGTTAATCAACAGCGCACTCGAAGAGTTGGGAACAACCCCACTTCGCCAAGGATGCAAACTGATTGATTTAATCAATCGTCCACAAGTTACAATTCTTAATATAGCCGAATATGTACCGGCATTTAAGCGTGTACTTGACGAGATTACCGAACGCAAAGAAGAGATTATTGAAGCAGCTGAAATATTAATCAAATACGAAGGCTACATCCAGCGCGAAAGAATAATTGCAGATAAGCTCTCTCGCTTAGAGAGTATCAAAATAAAAGGTAAGTTTGACTATAACTCCCTTCAATCATTATCGACTGAGGCTCGCCAAAAGCTGACTAAGATTGATCCGGAAACGATAGCACAAGCAAGCCGCATACCGGGTGTTTCGCCTAGCGACATCAATGTCCTACTTGTTTTGTCGGGCAGATAGCAGCAGCGTTTCACGTGAAACAAACAGTTTAAGAAAATAAATTAAAACAGTGAATATGAGCAAAGAAAGACTAATAGAGAGCATCAGAAAAGTTCCAGACTTCCCAATTCCGGGAATCTTATTCTACGACGTGACAACCCTTTTTAAAGATGCCGAATGTATGCACCACCTTTCGGACACCATGTACAACATGTACAAGGATAAAGGAATCACAAAGGTAGTAGGTATCGAATCTAGAGGATTCATCATGGGACCGATTTTGGCCACCCGATTGAATGCCGGTTTTATTCCTATTCGTAAACCAGGGAAACTACCTGCAGAGGTTCTTGAAGAGAGCTACGATAAAGAATACGGTAAAGACACCGTGCAGATTCATAAAGATGCATTAGATGAAAACGATGTAGTATTGCTACACGACGATTTGCTAGCCACCGGAGGAACCATGAAAGCGGCTTGCGAATTGGTGAAAAAACTAAAACCAAAGAAGATCTACGTAAACTTCATCATCGAACTAAAAGAGCTTAACGGAAGAGCACTATTTGGAGATGACGTGGAAGTAGAATCTGTTTTATCATTATAAGATCTTTATCGATTAATTTTTTATATTTGCAGGGTGTAGTCATAGCTACACCCTGTTTTGTTATGGAAAAGAGCAATAGTCAATCAGCAGAAGAATACCTCAAAGGTATCGTACTTAACCTACCCGAAACACCGGGCATTTATCAGTATTTAAATGCAGAAGGAGTAATAATATACGTAGGAAAGGCGAAAAACTTAAAAAGACGAGTCAGTTCTTATTTCAATAAAGAGCACCAACCGGGAAAGACGCGGGTATTGGTTAGCAAGATTGCGGACATCCGATACATTGTGGTAAACTCGGAAGAGGATGCCTTACTGCTCGAGAATAACTTAATCAAGAAGTACAAACCACGCTACAATGTATTGCTGAAGGATGATAAGACTTATCCTTCAATTTGCGTTCAAAGCGAGTATTTTCCACGCGTTTTCAAAACTAGAAAGATTATCCGCAACGGCTCTACTTACTTCGGTCCATACAGCCATGCCCCATCCATGAATGCAGTGCTCGAGCTAATCAGACACCTCTACCCGCTTCGGACTTGCAACTTAAGCCTTACCCCCGAAAACATCCGAAGTGGAAAGTTTAACGTCTGCCTAGACTACCACATCAAGAAGTGCGCAGGACCGTGCGTGGGTTTGCAAAGCCAAGAGGAGTATCTAAAAAACATCGGTGAAATCAAGGAAATCTTAAAAGGGAACACGCAAGAGGTGGCACGCATGCTCTTGCAACAGATGAACACCTTGGCACAGGAGATGCGTTTTGAAGAGGCCCAAAAGGTAAAAGAGAAATATGCACTAATCGAAAGCTACCGCGCCAAATCAGAAGTGGTAAGTTCAATCTTACACAACATTGATGTATTTGCCATAGAGGAAGATGAAAGTGCCGCTTTCATCAACTATCTACACATCACCAACGGAGCCATCAACCAGGCTTTTACGTTTGAATACAAGAAAAGACTAAACGAGACAAAGGAGGAACTGCTGGCACTAGGCATTATCGAGATGCGCGAACGATACAAGAGTCTATCGCGCGAAATCATCGTACCGTTTGATTTAGACCTAGAGCTAACTAACGTCACCTTTACCATTCCTCAAAAGGGAGATAAGAAGAAGCTACTCGACCTGTCGCAACTGAATGTGAAACAGTATAAGGCAGATCGATTGAAACAAACCGAAAAATTAAACCCGGAACAACGAAGCATCCGATTGATGAAGGAGATTCAACAGGAGTTGCATCTGGATAAACTGCCCATGCAAATTGAGTGTTTTGATAACTCAAACATCCAGGGAAGCGATCCGGTGGCGGCGTGCGTGGTGTTCAAAAAGGCTAAGCCCTCTAAAAACGATTATCGGAAATACAACATCAAAACGGTGGAGGGACCGGATGATTATGCTTCGATGAAAGAGGTGGTAAAAAGGCGCTATTTAAGAGCCGTAGAAGAAGGAACTACACTACCCGACCTGATTATCACTGATGGCGGGAAAGGACAAATGGGCGCTGTAAAACAGGCCTTAGATGAAATACAGTTGTCTATCCCAATAGCGGGATTGGCAAAGGACAAAAAGCATCGTACTTCGGAACTCCTTTACGGCTTCCCTCCACAAATTATCGGAATGAAGCAAGGCACACCGCTGTTTCGGTTGTTAGAGCAGATTCAAGACGAGGTGCACCGCTTTGCCATCACTTTTCATCGCGATAAGCGCAGCAAACGTCAGGTGGCTTCGGCACTCGATAGCATCAAAGGTATCGGCGAAAAGAGCAAGACTGCCCTACTACAGAAATTTAAAAGTGTGAAGCGTATTAAAGAAGCTTCGATTGAAGAGGTGGCAGATGTGGTTGGGTTTGCAAAGGCTCAACTGATCAAAAACGAACTGGACCAGAGCGAAAAGAAGGGTTAACATAATGGCATATTTGCTAAAAAAACGATAATAGACTATTTATCAAACTCAAATTCGTAATTTTGTAATCAATTAAACAAACGAGAAGGAATGAGAGTAGTGATACAGCGTGTTGCACATGCCTCGGTAACGATTGAGGGAACGTGTAAATCGGCCATTCAAAAAGGGCTCTTGGTGTTGGTTGGAGTAACAGATACCGATGAAAAGGAAGACATAGAATGGCTTTGTAAGAAGATTGTGGGACTGAGGGTGTTTGACGATGAAAACGGGGTTATGAACTTATCGATCAAAGAGATTGAGGGAGAGATTCTAGTGATTAGCCAATTTACACTTTACGCATCGACCAAAAAGGGGAACAGGCCTTCGTACATCAAAGCTGCTAAACCTGATATTTCAATCCCACGATACGAACAATTTTGTAGTGAACTGAGTTCTTGTTTAGGAAAAGAGGTGGGTACGGGAATTTTTGGTGCCGACATGAAAGTGGAGTTACTAAACGATGGACCGGTGACAATCTTGATGGATACTAAAAATAAGGAGTAATGACTATAAATGAAGCTCAACAGCTGGTAGACAACTGGATTAAACAGTACGGAGTGCGCTACTTTAGCGAACTAACCAACATGGCTGTGCTAACCGAAGAGGTGGGGGAACTGGCTCGAGTAATGGCTCGAAAATATGGTGACCAATCGTTTAAAGCGGGCGAAAAAGATAATTTAGCCGATGAAATGGCCGATGTGCTGTGGGTACTAATCTGTCTGGCCAACCAAACGGGAGTGGACTTGACAGCGGCGCTTGAACGAAACATTGAGAAAAAGACTCAAAGAGATAATAAAAGACATATCAACAATATCAAATTAGAGAATCATGATGGAAAAGGATCTAAATGAGAACAAGTACGAAAGCACATTGGCTAAGTACAAAACCAACCTGAAAGATGAAGATATTCAGGCAAAAGTTGCTGAACTGATTGAAAAAAAAGTTCCTGAAAATAACACCAAAGCGGTAAAGGAATTGCTCTTCAACTGCATTGACCTAACTACGCTGAATAGCACTGATAGCGAAACCAGCGTCATGAAATTCACTGAGAAAGTGAACGAATTTGATGATAAATATCCTGATTTGAAAAATGTAGCAGCAATCTGTGTTTACCCTAACTTTGCCGAAATCGTAAAAGATACCTTGCAAGTGGAAAACGTAAACATCGCTTGTGTTGCAGCAGGATTTCCTTCTTCTCAAACTTTCATCGAGGTGAAAATTGCCGAAACGCTAATGGCTGTTCAACTGGGAGCTAACGAGATTGACATCGTTATTTCTATCGGCGAATTCTTAGATGGCGACTACCAAACCATGTGCGAAGAAATTCAAGAACTAAAAGAGGCTTGCAGAGAGGCTCACTTGAAAGTTATTCTTGAAACAGGTGCGCTTAAAACGGCTTCAAACATCAAAAAGGCTTCTATCCTATCGATGTATGCCGGCGCCGATTTCATCAAAACTTCTACAGGAAAAATGCAGCCTGCAGCTACTCCTGAAGCAGCGTATGTGATGTGTGAGGCCATCAAAGAGTACTACGATCAAACAGGTATTAAGATTGGTTTTAAACCAGCCGGTGGCATCAACACGGTGCACGATGCTTTGGTGTACTACACCATCGTAAAAGAACTTTTGGGTGAAGAGTGGTTGAACAATGAATTATTCAGATTGGGCACAAGTCGCATGGCTAACTTGTTGCTTTCTGAAATCGTAGGTGAAGAGATTAAGTTCTTCTAAAACGACAGATACAAAAGGACAGTAAAGTCAATACAAAGTTTAGTATTGACGGATATAAAAAATGGGTAAAGCTTAATTTCTTTACCCATTTTTCTATTTTGTTCTTTCAATTACGTAGTCAATATAAACCTCTAAAGAGCGACGTACATCCGACTCGGGGAAGCGTGCTAAAAGTTCCATCGCCTTATTGCGGTATTCATCCATAATGGTTTCGGCATAGCCGATACCACCACCCTCTTTGATTCCTTCAATTAGCTTAATAATATCATCACTGGTTGCTGTACCTTGCTTAACCTCGTGTGCCAATGTTTCTAATTGAGGATATTTACCACTATTGAGGACATATAAAGCAGGCAATGTGAGCTTGCCTTCGAGCATATCGATACCGGTAGGTTTACCAATCTCCGAACTTTCGTAATAGTCGAAAATATCATCTTTTATCTGAAAACAAATGCCTATATACTCGCCTAATAAACGAGCGAGTTCTGCTTGCTCATCGTTCACATGAACCGAAAGAGCTCCCGCCTTAGTACACGAAGCAAAAAGGGCAGCAGTCTTCTTACGAATAACTTCGAAATAGGCCAATTCTGAGAAATCAGGACTGGAAATGTTAGAGAGTTGAAGGATTTCGCCATCGGCTAAGTCTTGACCTAAGCGAGATATCAAATCGATTGTTCGGTAATTGACGGTTTTGCCGGCATGTACCAAACTGGTAGCCAACAAATAGTCACCAACCAGCACAGACACTTTATTGTTGAATATTGCATTTACCGACAACTGACCACGGCGTTCAGTACTTTCGTCTACTACATCGTCATGCACCAAACTGGCAGTATGAAGAAGTTCTAACGAGGCAGCAGCATGAAGTGCTTCGGTAGGAACAGAACCGAAAAGACGAGCAGTAAGAAACAGCAATATAGGACGCATCATCTTCCCGTTCTTCTGTTGAATATGAGCTAATGCACTATTCAGCAAAAAATTGGGACTATGCATAGAGTCATCAAATATTTTCTTAAACTCACTTATTTCTGAAAGAATAGGAGATTGAATTTGAGATAAACGATCCATATATTTAGGCTATTTATGCACAAAAGTAATAATAAAACCATTAATACAGTATTTTTTCGTAATTTTACCTTGAAAAAATAGATTTTACAATCGAGAATTATGACCAATAATAAACTTTTCCTTCTGGATGCATACGCTCTTATTTATAGAGCATACTATGCATTCATCAAAAATCCTCGTATCAACTCGAAAGGTATGAATACATCTGCCATACTAGGCTTTGTAAATACTCTTGAAGATGTATTAAAAAAAGAAAACCCTACCCACATCGGAATTGCATTTGATCCGCCGGGACCAACCTTTAGACACGAAGCATTCGAAGCGTATAAAGCGCAACGTGAAGAGACGCCCGAGGGCATCAAACTGGCTGTGCCTATCATTAAAGAGATTATTAAGGCATATCACATTCCTATCCTCGAAATTATGGGCTATGAAGCCGATGATGTGATTGGTACATTGGCGACTCAGGCCGATAAACAGGGCATTACTACTTATATGATGACTCCGGATAAGGACTACGGACAGCTGGTTACAGATCATGTATTTATGTATCGACCTAAATATGGGGACAAGGAGTTTGAAGTATTGGGCATAGAGCAGATTAAAGAAAAGTTTGATATTAAAGATCCGAAGCAAGTGATTGACATGCTAGGATTGATGGGTGATGCTTCGGATAATATTCCCGGCTGCCCGGGAGTTGGCGAGAAAACGGCACAGAAGTTAATTGCTGAATTTGGAAGCATCGAAAACTTACTAAGTCACACCGACCAACTAAAGGGAGCACTAAAAACTAAAATTGAGAATAATATAGAAAAGATTATTTTCTCAAAATTTCTGGCCACCATCAAAACTGATGTACCGGTTGAGCTAGACATGAAAGCTCTAGTAAGAGAACAACCTAACGAAAATGAACTTCGCCGGATTTTTGAAGAATTAGAGTTCCGAGCACTAATAGATCGAGTACTCAGAAAAGAAAATCAAACCCTCGCCTCCCCTTCACCCGAGATGGGACCACTCTTTGCAAGCGCCTCACCAGTCCAAGGCGATTTGTTTGCAAATTTTTCGGGCGACGAGCAAGGAGAAGAGAAAAATTCGATTCTAAAGGCATTAGACAAGAGCAAAATAGATTATCAAATAATTGATAATAAAGAAGATAGAAGCAAATTTATTCAAATATTACTTACATCAGAAAGTTTTGCGCTAGACACAGAGACTACCGCCATGGATCCGATGGAGGCAAACTTGGTAGGAATGAGCTTTAGTCTTCGCGAAAACCATGGAGTGTACATCCCAATCCCCGAAAATCGTGAAGAGGCTATCGAGATTGTGAATGAATTTAAGGAAGCGCTCGAAAATACCCAATCGCTCAAAGTAGGACAGAATATTAAATATGATATGATTGTTCTACAAAACTATGGAGTTTCAATAAAAGGGCCATTGTTCGACACAATGATTGCACATTATGTATTGCAACCCGAGTTGAGACACAACATGGACTACCTGGCAGAAGTCTATTTAAACTATCGCACCATCCATATCGATGAGCTTATTGGTCCAAAAGGAAAGAATCAGAAAAATATGCGCGATCTTTCGCCCGAGGAGGTTTACCTATATGCGTGCGAAGATGCTGACATCACCTTACAGCTAAAAAACAAATTGGCCCCTGCCCTCAAAGAGCAAGGCGCCGAAAAACTTTTCTATGAGATAGAAATGCCACTGGTGCCCGTACTTGTAAATATCGAAAGCAATGGAGTACTTCTCGACACAGGAGCACTAAAGCTATCTTCAATCCACTTTACCGAAAAGATGCGCGAGATTGAATCGGAAATCTTTGTATTGGCCGAAGAAGAGTTTAATGTATCATCGACTAAAAAAGTGGGTGAAATCTTATTTGAGAAATTAAAGATTGTAGATAAACCCAAGAAAACAAAAACAGGACAGTATGTGACCTCAGAAGAGGTGCTCGAAGGATGTAGACACAAACACCCTATTGTAGAGAAGATTCTTGAGTATAGAGGTTTAAAGAAGTTGCTTAGCACTTACATTGATGCCTTGCCACAGCTTATCAATCCGCGCACAGGAAGAATACACACTTCGTTTAACCAAACGGTAACTGCTACAGGACGATTAAGCTCAAGCAATCCGAACTTACAGAATATTCCTATCCGCGACGATAATGGCAAAGAGATTCGCAAGGCATTTATTGCAGACGAAGGCTGCTCATTCTTCTCGGCAGACTATTCACAGATTGAACTACGCATCATGGCTCACTTGAGTCAAGACAGAAATATGATTGATGCTTTCTTGAGCGGATACGACATCCACTCAGCCACAGCAGCAAGAATCTATAAAGTAGACATCACCGAGGTAACATCTGACATGCGTAGAAAAGCAAAAACAGCAAACTTTGGTATCATATATGGTATATCGGTATTTGGTTTGGCCGAACGTTTAAATGTAGAACGCAAAGAGGCTAAGGAGCTAATAGATGGATATTTTGAAACCTATCCGGGTGTAAAGACCTATATGGACGCTTGCATCAACGAAGCCCGCGAAAAAGGGTATGTAGAAACAATATTCAATCGCAAACGCTATCTTCCGGATATTAATTCGCGCAATGCGGTGGTTAGGGGTTATGCTGAGCGAAATGCCATCAATGCGCCCATCCAAGGAAGTGCAGCCGATATCATTAAAGTAGCCATGATTGGAATCTTAAACCGATTTGAGCGCGAAAACTTAAAGGCTAAAATGATTCTTCAGGTACATGATGAGTTGAACTTTAGCGTTCCCATTGCCGAACAAGAGCGTGTAGAACATGTGGTGCTAGAGGAAATGGAGAAAGCTTACCGAATGCATGTGCCACTAAAAGCCGATAGTGGCTGGGGGAAAAACTGGCTCGAAGCACATTAAAAAATCAATAAAACTATCAAATCGTAAGTAGTTGTTCCTACAAGGGCCTACTTACGATTTGTTGCATACACAACACTCTCACCCATTACCCTATCCTACAACTGCCTGTGAATAGCTATATCAGCAAAACCTAAAAGTAGGTTTAGAGACTCAGAACGAGCTTTATATCAATTAATAGTAGAACGGAAAATCAAGAAGAAATGACTTTTTCTATCAGTTTATAACTTAAAAATAAAGAGAAAATAGTTAGACAACAATCTTTAACTATCTAGTCAGAATTACGCTAAAAAACATTAGAAACCATACTAAATGAAGCTTAAAAAGTCAATTTCGAGACACTGTAAGTATCACATTGTCACCATTTATATCTTTTTGAGATTGATTTAAATCAAATCAACTTACATTTAGTCAGCTAAAAAGTCAATAAAAGAGTTGCGGATTGAATTTAATATCTATATTTGCACCGCAATTAAGCATTGCGATAACAAATTGAAAGTAACAATTAAAATATACCTTATCATGAAAACTAAAACCTTCTTTAAAGCATTTGCATTAGTAGCAGTTCTTTTTGTTAATGTATTGGCAGTATCAGCTCGTGGAAACGATGGTAACTTGATCTCTAACACAGAAGAAAAAGATGGTATGATGGTGGGACAAACCGTTTATAAAAAAGACGGTAACACACTAGCTAACTATATGAAGCATAGCTACAAATATGACGATCAAAAAAGAATGACTGAAAGTCTTACTCAAAAATGGAACAGTAATAAAAATAGCTGGGAAAACAATCTTTTAATTACCTATACTTATACCGGAAAAACTGTAACAACCAATTATTATCAATGGAATAACAAGAAAAAAGAATATATTCTTGCTCCAGAGTTGACTGTTACAATGGACAACAGAGATATTTAATTCTCTCTTTGAAAATGTTACCTTTACAATGATACAAAAGGTTGGCGTAGTGATATGCCAACCTTTTTTTGTGCCACGTGAAACAAAAACAAATCTTATAAATTGCAAAGGTTCTATCTTTTAATAGTTTATCGCACTTTATTTTGTATATTTGTCGCCAATTACTGACAAGTTATACAGGAATCTAATGAGTCCACTCAACTTTACTCACATTTTGACACAGGCAGTCGACGAGCTTTCGGAAAGCGAATCATACAAAGGACTGTTTCATCAGCATAAGGATGGCGAACCTTTGCCTTCAGCACGTGTGTTGTGCGACATTATTGATTTGGCACGTGCTATCCTTTTCCCGGGATATTATGGTAACTCTACCATCAACAGCCGTACAATCAATTATCACATTGGTGTAAACATTGAGACCCTTTTCAATTTGCTTAGCGAGCAGATTCTTGCCGGTCTGTGCTTTGCAAGCGAAAACTCATGCGATTCGTGCACCGAGTCGAAAAGAGAAGAGGCTGCCAAACTTGCCGCAAAGTTTATCAGTCGTCTACCTCACTTGCGCAGAGTGTTGGCTACTGATGTAGAGGCAGCTTACAATGGCGACCCCGCAGCCGAAAGTTATGGCGAAGTAATCTTCTGCTATCCCGCCATAAAGGCTATCAGCAATTATCGAATTGCCCACGAGCTCCTTCAGCTCAACGTACCTTTGATACCTAGAATCATCACCGAAATGGCACATAGCGAAACGGGTATTGACATTCACCCCGGAGCAAAGATTGGAAAATACTTCACCATCGACCACGGTACCGGTGTTGTAATCGGTGCTACCAGCATTATCGGAAGTCATGTAAAAATCTATCAGGGAGTTACGCTCGGGGCTAAGAGCTTCCCACTCGACGAAGAAGGGAAACCGATAAAAGGAATTCCGCGTCACCCAATTTTAGAAGATAATGTTATCGTTTACTCTAACGCTACAATATTAGGACGAATCACCATCGGAAGCAATGCTACCGTAGGAGGTAACATTTGGGTAACGGAAGATGTAAAACCAGGAGCACGCATTGTGCAACCTAAAGCAAAAAAATAGCAGATTAAGCGTTGTAAACTTAACTGCTCTTCAACATATAGAGACTATTAATAGCAAATTATTAAAATCAAGCGAACCAATTTGGTGAACGAAGCAATAGGGCTTTGACACAGTTGGCGCTTAACCTAAATTACATGAATAAAGAGTTTGAAATGATTGCCAAGACCTTCCAGGGATTGGAAACTGTATTGGCAGAGGAATTGACCACATTAGGCGCTAACGAAGTGCAAATTGGCCGACGCATGGTATCTTTTACCGGCAACAAAGAGATGATGTACAAAGCCAATTTCTGTCTTCGTACCGCTATCCGCATTTTGAAACCCATCAAGCATTTTACAGCAAAAACAGCTGATGAGGTATACGAGCAAGTTCAAGCTATCCAATGGGAAGATTATTTAGATGCTGATAAAACATTTGCGGTAGATGCAGTAGTGTTCAGCGATGAATTCCGTCACTCTAAGTTTGTTTCATACAAGGTTAAGGATGCCATTGTGGACTATTTCCGCGAGAAGACTGGTAAACGTCCATCGGTTCGTATCAATAAGCCCGATGTGCTTTTGAATATCCACATCGCACAGACCACTTGTACCCTATCATTAGATTCTTCGGGTGAATCACTTCACCGCCGTGGTTATCGTCAAGAGGCAGTAGAGGCACCTTTGAATGAGGTCTTGGCTGCAGGTATGATTTTGATGACAGGATGGAGAGGTGAATGCGACTTGATTGACCCGATGTGTGGTTCGGGAACAATTCCGGTTGAAGCTGCTTTGATAGCACGCAACATTGCACCGGGTGTGTTCCGCAAAGAGTTTGCTTTTGAAAAATGGGTAGACTTCGACCAAGAACTATTTGATGGAGTTTACAATGACGATAGTCAGGAACGTGAGTTCGAACACAAAATATATGGTTTCGATAATAACCCTAAGGCCAATGAAATTGCAATCCACAATGTGAAAGCTGCGGGAGTATCGAAAGATGTCATCTTGAGACTACAACCTTTCCAACAATTCGAACAACCGGCTCAAAAAGCCATTATGGTGACTAACCCTCCTTATGGAGAGCGTATCTCTACCAATGATTTATTGGGACTTTACAAGATGATTGGCGAACGCTTGAAGCACGCTTTTGTAGGCAATACTGCTTGGGTACTTTCGTATCGTGAAGAGTGTTTCGACCAGATTGGATTGAAAGCTAGCGAGAAAATCGAACTATACAATGGTGCATTGGAGTGTGAATTCCGCAAATATGAAATCTTCGATGGTAAATACAAGGACTTTAAGTCGCAAGATGAAAACGGAGAAGAGGTAGAACCTAAAGAAAGAAGAGAGTTTAAGCCACGCACTGAAGGCAGTGGAGACCGCAAAGAGGGTGGATTCAAACCACGCC
>DKPL01000021.1:17140-17286 GCA_002471185.1 Bacteroides sp. UBA7335 | reverse complement strand
GGTTCGGACGACCGTAGAGAGGGCGGATTCAAACCACGTCGCGAAGGTTCGGGTGACCGTAGAGAGGGTGGATTCAGACCACGTCGCGAAGGTTCGGACGACCGTAGAGAAGGCGGATTCAAGCCACGCCGCGAAGGTTCGGACGA
>DKPL01000021.1:1955-16807 GCA_002471185.1 Bacteroides sp. UBA7335 | reverse complement strand
CGGATTCAGACCACGTCGCGAAGAGGGAGATGGTGCTCGCAGAGAACGTAGTTTTGGCGAAAGAAAATCATTCGAAGATCGCGATGACAGTGCTAAAAAGCGTTTTGATGCAAGAGCCGAACGCAAAAAATATTTCGACAGAGATAAAGATAAATAGATTCACCGTCACACACGACCATAGATTTAGATTTAGTAATGACTAAGATAAAACACCTATTATTACTGGCAATACAAGCCTTTTGCATTAGTAGCGTTATGGCACAAGATTTAAAGACTCTCACTTTGGAAGAATTGATTCCCGGCGGCGATACGTATCGCTATGCCGAGAATCTTTATAACTTGCAATGGTGGGGAGAGACATGTATCAAACCTGAAATTGATACACTTTTTGCCATCAACCCTGCCAATGGGAAAGAGCAGGTATTGACTACACGCGAAGCGGTGAATGGAGTACTTAATGCCAACGGTATTAAGCCTATTCAACACTTCTACTCAACGAGCTTTCCGTGGAAAGACAAGACTTATATGCTTATTCAAACAGCAGGCAACTATTTAGTCTATGATTGGAAGGGCAATAAAGTGGTGTCGTCAACTGAATATCCCAAAGAGGCTGCCAATCAAGACTACAACGAGCAGTCGGAAAACCTGGCTTACACCATAGGCAACAACTTGTATATCAACGGAAAACAAATAACCGATGAGAAGCAGGGAGTTGTATGTGGACAGTCGGTTCACCGCAATGAGTTTGGCATTGGCAAAGGTACTTTCTGGAATCCGGAAGGCAATAAATTGGCTTTCTACCGCATGGACGAAAGTATGGTTACCGAATACCCATTGGTAGATGTAACTGCTCGCATTGCCGAAGCCAACACCATCCGCTATCCGATGGCAGGAATGGAGAGTCACCAGGTACAAGTAGGTATTTACAACCCGGCAACCGAGAAAACTCTATTTTTGAACACTGGCGATGCCACAGATCGATACTTCACCAACATCAGTTGGAGTCCCGATAGCGAAAAGCTCTACCTGATAGAGTTGAACCGTGATCAGAACCATGCTAAGTTGTGCCAATACAATGCCAATACAGGAGAACTTGAGCGTGTGTTGCTCGAAGAAAAGCATGACAAATACGTTGAGCCCCAAAACCCCATCGTATTCTTACCCTGGAACGAGAAAGAGTTTATCTATCAAAGCCAACGCGATGGTTATAATCACTTATACCTGTACAATACAGACGGTAAATTGATTCGCCAAATCACTCAAGGAGCTTGGATTGTTCAGAACCTGATTGGTTTCAACGCGCGCACCAAAGAGGCAATCATCGCTTCTACCGAAGATTCTCCGTTGCAGTCGAACCTCTATCGCGTAAACATCGGTAACGGTAAACGTGCCGTGATTGGCAACCACGAGGGAGTGCACCGTGCAACGCTTAGCGAATCGGGCGACTACTTGATTGATACCTATACCTCTCCTACTACACCGCGCAACATTGATATCGTTCGTCTTAAAGATAATAAAACTCAGCGCTTGCTCACAGCAGCAAATCCTTACGACGGATATCAGATGCCGGTGATTGAGACAGGAACAATAAAAGCGGCTGATGGAGTGACCGACTTGTACTATCGCCTTATTAAACCAGCCGATATGGATACAACTCAAAAGCATCCTGCCATTGTTTATGTATATGGCGGACCGCATGCACAGATGGTAACCAACGGTTTCTTAAACGGTGCTCGCGGATGGGATATCTATATGGCCAACAAGGGCTATGTGATGCTTAGCGTAGACAACCGTGGAAGCAGCAATCGCGGATTAGCGTTCGAGAATGCAACCTTCCGTCAATTGGGCATCGAAGAGGGTAAAGACCAAGTAAAAGGAGCTGAATTCTTGCAAAGTCTACCCTATGTTGATGGCAGTCGCATCGGTGTGCATGGTTGGAGCTTCGGCGGACACATGACCACTGCCCTACTGCTTCGTTACCCCGAAATCTACAAAGTAGGTGTAGCCGGCGGACCGGTTATCGATTGGAAATACTACGAAATCATGTATGGTGAGCGCTATATGGATAGCCCCGAAAGCAATCCCGAAGGTTATGAACTGACCAATTTGAACAATGAAGCCGGAAAGCTACAAGGACGATTGCTGATGATTCATGACGACCATGACGATACTTGTGTACCACAACATGCACTATCATTTATAAAATCGTGCGTTGATGCACGCACCTATCCCGATTTATTTATCTATCCGGGACATAAGCACAATGTTTTGGGAAGAGACAGAGTGCACCTGCATCAGACCATAACCCGTTATTTTGAAGATCACTTGTAATATAAAAAACAACTATAACATTCACGTCATTATGAAATTGTTACTCTTAGGTTCGGGCGGCCGTGAACACGCACTAGCATGGAAAATAGCTCAAAGTCCAAAAGTTGAAAAACTCTATATCGCACCCGGAAATGCCGGAACAGCATCGGTGGGCGAAAACATTGATATCAAAGCAACCGACTTTGAAGTGTTGAAAGCATTTGCGCTAAACGAGAAGATAGATATGATTGTAGTAGGTCCTGAAGATCCTTTGGTAAAGGGTATCTACAACTATTTTCAAGGCAACGATGAAACAAAACACATTGCAATAATAGGCCCTACAAGCGAAGGAGCAACACTCGAAGGCAGCAAAGAGTTTGCCAAGGAGTTTATGCAACGTCACAACATTCCCACAGCACGCTACAAAAGTGTAACCAGCGAAAATCTACAAGAAGGTATCGACTTCTTAGCCTCGCTTCAAGCGCCTTATGTATTGAAGGCCGACGGACTATGTGCCGGCAAAGGAGTATTGATACTACCTACACTAGAAGAAGCTCAAAGCGAGTTGAAAGAGATGTTGAGTGGTATGTTTGGCGATGCCTCGGCTACTGTAGTTATCGAAGAGTTCCTTAGCGGTATTGAGTGCAGCGTGTTTGTTTTGAGCGATGGAGAGCACTACAAAGTGCTTCCGGTAGCCAAAGATTACAAACGCATTGGCGAAGGCGACAAAGGATTGAACACAGGAGGTATGGGTAGTGTTACTCCGGTACCATTTGCCGATGAGGTATTTATGGAGAAGGTACGTACACGCATCATCGAGCCTACTGTAAACGGATTGAGAGCCGACAACATTTTATACAAAGGTTTTATCTTTTTAGGTTTAATCAAGGTAGATGGAGAACCCATGGTTATTGAGTATAACGTTCGTATGGGCGACCCCGAAACAGAAAGTGTTATGCTTCGCATCAAGAGCGACTTGGTGGAGTTGTTCGAAGGAGTTGCAGCAGGCAATTTGGATACCAAGACTCTAGAGCTTGATCCACGCACAGCAGCTTGTGTAATGATGGTTAGCGGTGGTTACCCCGAAGCTTACGAAAAAGGGTTTGAAATCAGCGGTTTAGAGCAAGCAGCAGCTACCGACAGCATTGTGTTTCATGCCGGCACAACTTGCAAAGATGGCAAGGTGGTGACCGACGGTGGACGTGTTATCGCTATCAGCTCTTATGGTGAAACCAAAGAAGAAGCGCTTGCAAAAAGCTACAAAGTAGCCGAGATGATTCAATTCGAGAAGAAAAACTATCGTCGCGACATCGGATTCGACTTATAATGAGAAACAACAGACTACAAGGAATAGTAACGGCAGGCAGATGGACACTGCCTGCCGTTATTTTTATATGCATTATCTGCTGGATAGCCACCGGATTTATGTCCAATATAAACTACTTAGGAAGTGCCAACTATGCACCACTGGGCATTTGGTCGGAAATCGTGCAAACCACACCATTGTGGACAAACAAGATTGCCGGGTTTGTTCTCTATGCAGCTATGGGTTACTTCTTGATAGAGATGAACAATGTTTTTGGTATCATACGTATGCGTGCCTCGGTACAAACATCACTCTATTTTTTATTTATCACAGCTTGTCCCAGCCTGCACTTACTCTATCCGGGCGATATTGCATCTGTCACATTCCTTATCTCTCTGTTTTTCTTATTCAAGTGTTACCACTTGCGCTACCCGGCATCAAACCTGTTCCTATCGTTTGCATTTATGGGTATGGGAACACTCTTTTTTCCGCAATTAGTCTTTTTTATCCCATTGTGGTTGGCAGGGGCCATCAAGTTTCAAGCTTTCACTCTGCGTAGCTTTTGTGCAGCATTGGTGGGCTTTACTTTCCCCTATTGGTTTTTGTTTGGTCATGCCTTCTTTTATCAAAAGATGGAGTTGTTTTATCAGCCGTTCACTGAGATGTTCAACTTTTACCCCATCGATTACAAAACCCAAATGCCTTTGTGGGAGATACTGACGCTTGCTTATCTCTTTATACTTTATATCACGAGTATCATTCACTATGCTCAAAAGGGCTATCAAGACAAAATTCAGGTACGATCTTACTTAGACTTTCTGTTTATTGTGAGCCTTTACACCTTTGCATTCATAGGGTTACAACCAGATTTTGCAATGAATTTATTGCCGATACTATTAGTACCTATCAGCTTTTTAACAGCTCATTTTTTTGTATTAACAAACACAAAGGGGTCGAACCTGTTTTTTATATGTGCCACCATTGGCTTAATTCTATTATTTGCTTTTAACCTATGGATACTTTTATAGAGTCGCTCACTCAGATACTAACCGACTGGGGACTACCTGGACTGTTTCTTTCGGCCATGCTAGCGGGAAGCATTATCCCGTTCAGTTCGGAGATTGTTTTGGTAGCTTTGGTAAAGGTAGGTCTCGACCCTACAGCTTGTGTGCTTGCCGCAACACTAGGCAACACTGCAGGAGGTATGACTTGCTACTGGATGGGGCATTTGGGCAAGGTAGACTGGCTAGAACGCTATTTTAAAATCAAGAAAGAGAAAGTAGACCAAATGCAACATAAGCTTAAAGGGAAAGGAGCCCTGATGGGATTTTTTGCCTTCCTACCTTTTATTGGAGAGATTATAGCGGTTGCATTGGGATTTATGAGAAGCAACGTGTGGTTCACTACCCTATCTATGTTTGTTGGTAAACTGGTGCGTTATATTGTAATGTTATTGGCACTCCAGGGTATTATTAGTTTTGTGATTTAGAGAATGAGAAGAGTTATTGAAAAAACAGCCGATGGCAGTGCAACTTTGTTTGTTCCCGAACTGGATGAGCATTATCACTCTGTAAAAGGGGCGCGGACTGAGTCACAGCACATCTTTATCGATATGGGATTGAGCGCTACACCAAACGAAGCGGTGAGTGTGCTCGAAATAGGGTTTGGAACGGGCTTGAATGCACTACTTACCCTCGAAGCTGCCGATGATTTAAAAAAGAAGGTGCACTACACCGGCATCGAGTTATACCCGCTCGACTGGCAAGAAGTGGCTGTGCTGGGATATAGCGATTCGCCACGTTTTGAGCAATTACACAGTGCTCCATGGGAAGAAAAAACAATAATAACCGATAGGTTTACGTTAGTAAAAGTAAAAGAGGATGCAAACCGATTTGTTAGCACCAACGTAAAGCTCATTGCCGATGAGCCCGAACGAGGTTTCGATTTGGTTTATTTTGATGCGTTTGCGCCCGAAAAACAGCCTGAGATGTGGTCGCAACAACTGTTCGACCAACTATATAATATCATGAAACAGGGTGGCATACTGACCACCTATTGCGCCAAAGGAGTGGTGAGAAGAATGCTTCAAAGCGCAGGATTTATCGTTGAACGATTGCCCGGTCCTCCAGGAGGAAAACGCGAAATATTGCGGGCTATAAAACACTAAAAGGGAAAAAACTTATGAAGAAATTTATCTATTTACTGATTGTTCTGTTTTGCTGTGCCTGTGAAGGGAAAAAGAGCCAAACAGCAGATAACGATACTAAACCGGTGATTGCAGTCACCATCGAGCCACAACGCTACTTCACCGAGGCTATTGCAGGCGATAAGTACAATGTAGTGAGCATTGTGCCCAAAGGCATGAGTCCGGAAACCTACGACCCTACGCCACAACAAATGGTGTCACTGGCTGGCAGCAAGGCGTTCTTACGCATCGGCCATATTGGCTTTGAAAAGGTATGGATGGATCGATTGCTCGATAACACACCACATATTCAAGTCTTTGATATATCCGAAGATGTGAACCTGATTTACGAAGATCACGACCACGACCACGATATTCACACACATTCGTGCGGAAATGGTGTTGAGCCTCACATTTGGAATTCGCCCGAGAATGCTTTGGTAATGGCGCGCAACACATACAAAGCGCTTACTCAGCTCGATAAAGAAAACGAAAATTACTATTTGCATCGCTATGATAGCTTGTGTAATGTGATTTTGAAGACTGACAGTGTGATATGCGAGTTGCTATCGTCGCCCGAGCGTACCAACGCTTTTATGATTTATCATCCTGCACTGTCGTACTTCGCACGCGACTATGGTTTGCTACAAGTAAGCATTGAGCAAGGGGGAAAAGAGCCTACACCCGCCCACCTAAAGGGATTGGTCGATTTTTGCAAGAATAACCGTGTGAACATCATATTTGTACAACCCGAATTTGACACGCGCAATGCCGAAATTGTAGCAAAAGAGACCGGAGCACGCATTGTGCGCATCAATCCGCTTAACTACAACTGGGCTGAAGAGATGATTGCCATTGCGCAAGCCTTATCGGGCAAAGAAGAGAAAAAGTAAAGTAGTAAACTAAAGTATAGCATTAAGATATGCCACAACCTATTATAGAGATAAAAAATCTATCGGCCGGATACGATGGAAAGGCAGTGATACACGATATCAACCTCACCATTTACGATCGCGACTTCTTGGGTGTGATTGGTCCGAATGGGGGTGGCAAAACAACCTTGATAAAGTGTATATTGGGATTGCTCAAACCGATGTCGGGTGAAATTATTTATCACCAAAGCAGTTTGAATCGCAAATCGAGTCTATCGGTGGGTTATTTACCTCAATACAGCTCCATAGATCGCAAGTTTCCCATTTCGGTAGAAGAGGTTATCCTGTCGGGACTAAATGTTGAGAAATCGCTAATAAGCCGTTTTAGCAAAGAGCAACACGAAAAGGTAAAGACAGTAGTGCAACGCATGGGTTTAGACGGATTAGAAAAACGTTCTATCGGTCAGCTGAGTGGCGGACAGTTACAACGTGCTTTACTGGGGAGGGCTATCATTAGCGATCCTTCGGTCGTCATTTTGGACGAGCCAAGCACCTATATCGACAAGCAGTTTGAGGCACGACTGTATCAACTGCTTACCGAAATCAATAAGGAGTGTGCCATTGTGTTGGTTAGTCACGACATCGGTACGGTGTTGCAACAAGTCAAATCGATAGCCTGTGTCAACGAAACACTCGACTACCATCCGGGATCGGAAGTAACAGGTGAGTGGCTCGAAAAGAAGTTTCATTGCCCCATAGAACTATTGGGACATGGTTCTCTGCCCCATCGCATCGTAGCCTCGCACCCTCACTCTAAAGAAGCTAAAACATCAGATCATAAGTGCTGTGGCGGCCATTAAACGAGTCATTAGTAAACCTCTTCTTAAGGTAACTACCATCATAAAGGTGCACCATAAAAAGATAAAATAGAAAGAGTCGGACTTCAAAAAAGTCCGGCTCTTTTTGTTTCAAGCCCTTTGCAATGTCCCAACAAACAGTATCTAAGAGGTTGAAAGATACTAGCTACTGTGGTAAACATAAAGCAATAAGGGCAACAACATGGGGATGTTGTGGGGCAAAACATGGGGATGTTGTGGGGTAAAACATGGGGATGTTTTTACCATTAAATAGTAAGAAGCAGCAGGCTAGGCAGTAATTAAAGAGTGATTAAGTAGTAAGATACCAAACAGTAGAAGTAACTTAAAAGGGATACACTTATTAAAGTGTTTTTTTATAATATTCCTTACCAGTTTTAAGTTTATAAGCACAAATCATTATCTTTGTCGCACTTAACATGTTAATAAATAATTTACTATCGTCTTAATGAAACAATACAAAACCGTAAACAACCTCATCGGTTGGATCACTTTCATTGTCGCTGCTATTGTCTATTGTCTGACCATAGAGCCTACAGCAAGTTTCTGGGACTGTCCCGAGTTTATTACTACAGGCTACAAATTAGAGGTTGGTCACCCACCCGGCGCCCCCTTCTTTATGCTTACAGCCAACCTGTTCTCGCAATTTGCTTCGGACGTGACAACCGTAGCCAAAATGGTGAACTACATGAGTGCGCTAATGAGTGCAGCTTGTATTTTATTCCTATTCTGGAGCATCACCCACTTGGTTCGCAAACTGGTAATTACAGACGAGAGTAAAATAACTACTGCCCAAATAATAACCGTGATGGGTAGCGGATTGGTAGGAGCTTTGGTCTATACCTTTAGTGATACCTTCTGGTTTAGTGCGGTCGAAGGCGAAGTTTATGCCTTTTCATCACTCTTCACAGCAGTGGTGTTTTGGCTCATTTTAAAGTGGGAGGATGTGGCAAATGAGCCTCACTCAGACCGTTGGCTCATCTTGATTGCCTACTTAACCGGTTTGAGTATTGGAGTCCATCTGCTCAACTTGCTTTGTTTACCTGCCATTGTATTGGTATATTATTATAAGAAAGTGCCACAAGCCAACGCCAAAGGTTCACTATTGGCACTATTGGCTTCGATGGTGTTGGTAGCTATCGTGCTTTACGGCATTGTGCCGGGTGTAGTAAAGGTAGGTGGTGTGTTCGAACTGCTGTTTGTCAACACGCTTGGAATGCCTTTCAACTCGGGAGTTATCGCCTACATTGTAGTGGTGGCAGCAGCCATTATCTGGGGAGTATACGAAACTTATACCGAAAAGAGTCGCACCCGCATGAATGTTTCTTTCATGGTTACTATCGCCTTGCTGGGTATTCCTTTCTACGGACATGGAGCAACAGCCATCATCATTGGTCTTTTGGCATTGGGTGTGTTAGGTTTCTATCTATTTGCCGGAGTCATTGCTGAACGCTACCGCATGTCGGCACGCACCATGAACACGGCTCTACTTTGCACCATGATGATCATGATTGGGTACTCATCGTATGCGGTTATTGTGATTCGTTCGGTTGCCAATACACCGATGGATCAAAACTCACCGGAAGATATCTTTACTTTGGGAGACTATTTGGGACGTGAGCAATACGGTACTCGCCCACTCTTCTACGGCCAACAATACCCTTCGAAGGTGGAGCTGGAGGTAGAAAACGGCTATTGTGTGCCGGTTGTAGCGAGCTCTTCAAACAAATACATCCGCAAAGAGAAAACTTCGGCTGACGAGAAAGACTCGTACATCGAGATTCCGGGACGTATGGAGTATAAATATGCTCAAAATATGCTATTCCCTCGTATGTACAGCAGTGCGCACGAGCAACAATATAAGTCGTGGGTCGACATCAAAGGTACCCCTGTGCCTTACGATCAATGTGGCGAAACAGTGATGGTTAACATGCCATCGCAATGGGACAATATTAAGTTCTTCTTCCGCTATCAGCTCAACTTTATGTACTGGCGCTACTTCATGTGGAACTTTGCCGGTCGTCAAAATGACATTCAAGGCAATGGCGAGATTGAACACGGCAACTGGATAACCGGTATTCCGTTTATCGACAACATGATGGTAGGCAACCAAGATTTATTGCCACAAGAACTGAAAGAGAACAAAGGGCACAATGTGTTCTACTGTCTGCCACTATTGTTGGGCATCATTGGTTTGCTATGGCAAGCTTATCGCGGACAAAAAGGGGTGCAGCAGTTTTGGGTAGTATTCTTCTTGTTCTTTATGACAGGTATTGCCATTGTGCTCTACCTGAACCAAACTCCTACTCAACCTCGCGAACGCGACTATGCGTATGCGGCATCATTCTATGCCTTTGCCATCTGGGTAGGTATGGGTGTGGCGGGGCTAATCCACCTCATTCGCAAATACCTCAAAGGCAACGAAACTGTTACGGCGGGTGTAGTGTCGGTAGTTTGCTTGGCAGTGCCTATTCAAATGGCTAGTCAGACTTGGGATGACCACGACCGTAGCGGCCGCTATGTAGCGAGCGACTTTGGTCAAAACTACCTGATGACGTTACAAGAAGAGGGTAACCCAATAATCTTTACCAACGGCGATAACGATACCTTCCCATTGTGGTATAACCAAGAGACAGAAGGAATACGTACAGATGCTCGTACTTGCAACTTAAGTTACTTGCAAACCGATTGGTACATCGACCAAATGAAACGTCCGGCTTACGACTCTCCAGCGTTACCTATCACGTGGGATCGTGTGGAGTATGTAGAAGGAACAAACGAGTATGTGCCTGTTCGTCCCGAAATCAGAAAGCAAATTGATGCAATGTATGCACAAGCTGAGGGAAACCCCGAAATGATGCAAAACATTCGCAATGAATTTGGAGACAACCCGTATGAGTTGAAGAACATCTTGAAATATTGGGTACGTTCGGACAAAGAGGGACTTCGCGTGATTCCTACAGACAGCATCGTGATCAAGATTGATAAAGAGGCTGTGAAACGCAGCGGAATGAAGATTCCTGAAGCCCTAGGCGACTCTATTCCGGAGTATATGAGCTTCTCATTGAAGGGCAAACGCGCATTGTATAAAAGCGAGTTGATGATGCTTGAGATGTTGGCTAATGCCAACTGGGAACGCCCCATGTACATGGCAGTGACCGTAGGTGGAGAGAACCGTTTAGGCATGGACAAACACTTCATTCAAGAAGGATTGGCTTCGCGCTTCACTCCGTTCAACACACAAGAGCTGGGCACCACCATCGATACTGAGAAGATGTACGATAACTTGATGAATAAGTTCAAGTTTGGCGGCATAGATAAAGAAGGCATTTACATCGACGAAAACACCATGCGCATGTGTTATACCCACCGTCGCATCTTTACACAGTTGGCAGAACAACTCATCAAAGAGGGACAAAACGGTAAAGCACTCGAGGTACTTGATTTTGCCGAAGAGAAAATACCAGCTTACAACGTGCCTTATGACTGGCAAAACGGCTCAGTGCAAATGGCTGAAAGCTACTATAAACTGGGCGAAACAGCCAAAGCAAATGCCATCATGAAAGCGCTGGCGGATAAAGCGGTAGAATATCTGACTTGGTATTTGAGCTTGGGCGACAACCACTTCTATGTATCTACTCGTGAGTTTGAATATCATTTGGCACTACTCAACGAAGAGGTTCGCATCATGGAGAAATACAAGTCGGACTTGGCCGCACCGTATATGGACAAACTAAATACACTATACGAACTATATGTGAACCGCGCTAAAGGAAAAAAATAAGTTATGTTTATAGAACAGCCTCCGTTTTTTTACAGGGCGCTATATCCGGATGCCATCTTCAGGATGGATCCCAACGAAAAAGCAGTCTATCTGACTTTTGACGACGGACCCATCCCGAAGGTGACTCCTTGGGTATTAGAGTTGCTGGAAAAATATGATATTAAAGCTACTTTCTTTATGGTAGGCGACAACATTCGCAAACACCCACAAGAGTTTGAACAAGTAGTAGCTGCAGGACATCGCATCGGAAACCATACTTACAACCATATACAAGGACTGGGGTTTCGCACCAAAAGCTACATGGCAAACACCATCCTTGCCAATGAGCAGATGAAGAGCGACCTATTTCGTCCACCCCACGGACACATGCGCATCAGGCAATATAATGCATTGAAAAAGCATTTCCGAATTATCATGTGGGACTTGGTAACACGCGATTACAGTAAGAAACTATCGCCCGAACAGGTGCTCGAAAACGTGAAACGATATGTGCGAAATGGCTCTATCATCACCTTTCACGATTCACTTAAATCGTGGGATAATGGGTGCTTGCAATATGCGCTACCTCGCTCTATCGAGTACTTAAAACAAGAAGGATATGAGTTTAAAGTGTTTTGACACACAAAAGATAAAAGCCGAAGCCCTGCGCCTCGGCTTTTCTGCATGTGGCATAGCTCGTGCCGAAGCAGTTATGCCCAACGTGGCTGGTGGTTTTACCAACTGGATTAACAATGGCTATCAAGCAGACATGAACTACATGACCAATCATTTAGAGAAGCGACTCGACCCCAGACTCTTGATGGAAGGCACACGCAGCATCATCTCGGTGGCACTAAACTACTACCCTACTACACAGCTAGATAGCAATCAGTATCAGTTGGCATGGTATGCCTATGGCAAAGATTACCACGATGTGATGAAGGCAAAGCTATCGGCTTTGCAAAGCTATATTGCCACTACCCTACCACAATCTGCACAGATGCGCTGTTTCTGCGACACAGCGCCTGTGCTAGAACGATACTGGGCATGGTGTGCCGGGTTGGGATGGATTGGTAAAAACACCCAGCTCATTATTCCCCAAGCGGGATCGTGCTTTTTTCTTGGCGAAATATTTATTGATGTAGAAGCCGACACCTACGATTCTCCCATTGAAAATAGATGTGGACACTGTACAAAGTGCATAGAGAGCTGTCCAACACAAGCATTAACCACCCATTTAGGCCTCAATTCGCGCAAATGTTTATCTTACCTTACCATTGAGCATCGCCAAGCCATTCCCCACTCTGAAGGGCTTAAAATGGGCAATAAAATATATGGTTGTGACGATTGTCAACGAGCGTGTCCATGGAATCGCTTTGCAACCGCCTGCTCTACCTCCGAATTTGCACCTCGAGAAGAGTTATTGCAGATGCAGCGAGAAGATTGGCACACACTGAGCGAAGAGCAATATAGAACACTCTTTAAAGGAAGTGCTGTAAAGCGTGCGAAGTATTCGGGATTAATAAGAAACATAGAAACGGTACGAAATAAGGAGATCGATAAGTCTTAAAAGCGATATTCAATGCCTAACAAAATCATTCGAGGAAGGAGTTTTGCAGTATAAAATGTACGATAAGTTTCAGTTATGGAATAGGTATCAAACTTAGTAGTATTAGACAAGTTGCGACCTGTCAAAGAAAACAGAAGCTTATTAGAAATAGCCGAGAAATTAATTTTGGCATCTATAAAGAGACTATTTCGAGTGTTGTTAACCTGTTTGTTTTGAAAATAATATTCAGTATTTATTTCCATATTGACATGAGGATTAAAGATGAAATAAATATCAGAGAACAAATTATAGTTCTGATAATTTGATTGATCTTTATTGGTATATACATAAGTACCCTTAAAACCAATATTGCAATTGAACAAACCTGTAAACATAGTTCTAAGACTCATGTCATAGGTGTAGTTAGATGATATAAAATGTTGATTGGTAGACGAATTAATGCGGTATGAATGACTCACCCTACTGTATCCACCTTTTAGTTTAAGGTTAGATGATAGAGTTGATATAAACTGATCGTAAGAGAGAGAAACATCAAACAAATATTTATTTTTAAATTCAGCAACTTCGCTTACGGTATAATTTTGTGTCAACCTAAGGTTACTACCGTAATACCGAAATGAGTTAAAATAAAGCACATTAACATTTAGAAAAGAGGAACTACCCCAACTTCCCAATTGATAATTTAGCATTGCTCCTTGATTAGCAAATAGCTTCATATCTCCGCTACCCTTCATCATCGAATTAAAGTCTGTCAAAACATATAGCGGAGCTACATCACGAAGCATAGCAGGTTTATAAGTATAAAAATATGAGGCCCTCAATAGGTTTTTGGAGTTAATGTGCCAATCAAATAAAGCTTTTGGCTCTATCACAAACTGAGATTTAGTGCTATGATGAGAATTACTGTTCCAATATTGATTTCCTGCTACTCCTACACCTATCGATATATGATCAATTTTCTTTCGGTAAACAACATCAAAATAACTTTTTATCATCGTCTGATTAAACTTTTCTTTATCATCAAGCAGCGCTACACCGAGCAATTCTCGCCTATAACTGGTTCCTAAGTTTAGTTTCAAAGTATGATCATCCTGCAATTTTCGTATGTATTGAATATCAGCATCAGCATATTCTAACTTTGTTTGGATATCTTGTTGTAACTGATCTATAGAAGCTATGTTTTTAAACAATACACTGTCTACATAGTAGTGTTGTGGCAAACGGTCATTGACATAGTTAAATCGAATCTGCCAAACGTTATTGGGGGTTGTTCTACTTGTTAAAACTATACTCTGATGATAAAAATGGTTTTTAGTCTTTAAATTTGCATGAACAGGACTCTCATTGAACAATATATGTTTAGTGCTATAGCTATTGTCCAGACTTAAGTGGGATGTACTTTCAAGCATCGTATGTGCAGATATGTCATAAGTGAACTTTAACTTGTATGCACTACCATTATCTTTGGCCCCCACCGCATTAGTTTGTTTGTTAATAAACGAAAGTTCATCCGATGTGTAAACAGAAGTCTGAATCTCTTCTATAGAACGAATAGAGCGATTGTAATGAGCCCATAGGTGCATTTTTAGCTTATGGTTTAACTTCCACATGGCACTAAGCAAAGCAAAATCGTTTCGGTCGGAGCTATATCGATTATCACTCAAAGAGAGTGTAGGCATATCGATATCAATTAGTTTATCACCCTTCACATCAACAGGCTGCTGTGTTTTATCACCATCATGGATTATCCGCGAACTAGCATCACTCAGTGTAGAGTAGCCCACATTGTTACTACCTCCCGAAAGATACCCTTTAAAGTTCTTACTAATACTAATTACACTACCTTGAGCGCTATATTTGTTCTTTATACCACCTTCTAAATTCAAACTACCGAATGGTTTAGACTTTTCACCATCAGACAACTTTAAGTTGAGAGCTACCTTATTGCTATTTTCTACCTCTTTCATTAAC
>DKPL01000021.1:996-1779 GCA_002471185.1 Bacteroides sp. UBA7335 | reverse complement strand
TATTTTCTACCTCTTTCATTAACTTATTTTCGGAGTATCGTTGAACAAGTTCTACCTGTGCTATAGGATTAGAGGGCATGGAGCGCGTCATCAAAGCATATCCTTTCTGAAAAAGATCATCACCTTCTATCATTATTTTCTCTACCTCTTGTCCATTAACCCTAACTACACCATCTTGGCTCACTTCTATACCAGGCAATTGCTTTAGAACATCTTCAACTACACGTTCATTTCCCTTCAAAAAGGGAGCTACATTAAATACTACTGTATCTTTTTTAATAATAACCGGTGTGTTGGGTTTTATTTCTACCTCAGCTAGCTCTATACTGGAAGAAGTTAATACAATATTCTTCACAATGGTTTCATCGCTTTCAATCTTTACATCGATCTGTTGAATTTCGTAAGATAATATAGAATATTCAATATTAATCCAGCCTTCCTTTTTAAGTTGTATATGATATATACCATCCTTGTCGGTTTGTGCAAAATTAATAAAAGTAGCACGATCGGCGGATCGCACCACTACACTTGCAAAAGCAATAGGCTTATTATTATCATCAGTAACCCTTCCTTTCACCTGTTGCGCAACTAAGTTTAATGTGCTGCACAACAATACAATAGTCAGAAAGAAACTCTGCAATTTATTCATAGACCTCTATTGCATATAACTTAGGGGCAGATATACTGATACTCACTCCTCTATCCATTTTAGAAGCAATTCGTTTCATCAAGGTATCGATATCACGTTTCAACTTTTCGTTATATTCAGCTCGAGTTACTTGT
>DKPL01000021.1:0-820 GCA_002471185.1 Bacteroides sp. UBA7335 | reverse complement strand
AGCTCGAGTTACTTGTCGACAGTTAGGTTCGTGCCATGTTACCTCAATATTTTTGGGGGTTATCTTCTTTGCCGTAAGGATTACCTGATCTTTATCATCGGATAAATCAAGTATTAAACCCGGCAAACCATGCAATTTGAGAGGACCAAAAACTGTAGGTATGGCAAACGTAAACCATGCCACGTAGTTCCTTCCTCTAAAGTTACAAGTAGCCTTGTTACACAAATAGTTTCCTATCTCTTTGGTTTCATTGTGTATCGTCCATGAAATAGGCTCAATTTCCTCTTTAATAAGATATCTCTTCTTATCAACTCCAAAAATAACTTCATAAATTGTATCGACTGATTTACTGGTAAAAATAGAACATACCAGCGTATCACTTATATGAGTAGTATACTCATTGTCGATATTTTCGGTATTGGCATCATTTGCATTTCCGGTATTTTGATAAAAGAAATAGGCGTTACTATTGTTAAAAGCCAATGAAGAACGAAATTGTTCGGTATTGCCAAAATTCAGAAACATATCATATTCTACCTCTATGGTTTGTGCCAAAATGGGTGTTAATACATGAATAAACATCAAAAGAACTACTACTTTTTTCATAAATATGATTTTAATTAGAAGTAAGTTGACATCTAAATCAAGTCAACTTACTCTTTTTTTAAAATAAAAAAATACGATTATTAACTCAAAAGATCTGATACCACTTCTTTAACCAATTGGAGTTGTAGCGCTGCTTCTTTATATACAGTATCACAATCTCCTGTGACACTTACTGACACTTCTACTTTATTAGAGCCAACATCAACACTTCCTT
>DKPL01000053.1:22703-24273 GCA_002471185.1 Bacteroides sp. UBA7335 | reverse complement strand
CATTAAAGTTTACTTAAACAATTAATAAACAAACATTTACGTTTTAGAAAAAATACGATTTCAATATTATCAACTAAAATCTATACACCTTATTATATAAGAGAGTTTAAAAAGAAGAAAGATTTTACATCAAAAAAAGATTTTATTTTATACAATTTAGCATCAAAAAAAAAGAAAGGTTTCGCTATTAAAAACAGCAAAACCTTTCGACAATAAAGATTAAATATGTAATATTTATAAACTAATAATAACACCAATAATATAAGACATAAACAAAAACAACAGTTAAGTCATTAGTTCAATAATCATTTATCATCTTGTATTATTTCTAATAGAAGTTCCGGCATATCGGTAGTAATATAGTCAACTCCGGATTTATAATACTTCTTTAATTCATCAACATTATTAACTGTCCACACATTGGTAAGTAGTCCAAATGACTCTGCATTACTAAGCAACTCAGCATCTTGATTGTATATCTGATAAGAATAGTCAATTCCACTAATACGATCTGAAACAAGCTCTTCTAATGCTCGTTGTCCGCCCATCAAATAAAGAGTTTTAGCTGTGGCATCAAGTTGACGAATTCGTTTCAACACATCATAGTTGAAACTTATATACTCAACATATCCTTGCATTTTCAAACGATGCACCAAACTAACTACTGAGTCTGTTAATTGTAATGTTCTTTCCAATCCTTTCTGAGAGTTTTTAATTTCGATAATTGGATGAGTTACATTTTGATTTTGAGCAATAATTAACAGTTCTTCTAATGATGGGATAGGATCAGCTTTATCTTTTGACTGTTCGTACAATTGCGACATAGTCATATTTTCAACTTCCAAGCCATACACCTGTGGGTCATGAGATAACACAACCTTATTATCAGCGGTAAGCCATACATCTAACTCTGATGCTTGACACTTTATGTTTACGGCATTTTCAAAGGAACGAATAGAGTTTTGAAGAACATTTGTTTGTTTCCAAGCTCCTCGATGGGCTACTACTCTATTTTTGCTAAATCCATCTTTGAGCAACTCAAAACTGTATTTAGTGCCATCTATCAGCAAATCAACATTATATCGAAAAGGAACTTGATCTATAGCCAGCAATTTATCAGCTTTCAGCTTAATACTTTTCGTGTTACTATCAATACAGAAAAGAGAAGAAGTGTCTGACAATAGACTAATAGTAGTAGGAGCAGGAACAACGTGACCAACAACTCCACCTATTTCATTTAGAGGAATCAGATAATTGCTTAATGCATATTTTGAAAAAGGTTGCGCATTAACAACCGTACTACTAATAAAGATACCAAACACTACACTTAGAAATTTCAACATAGCACATTTTTTTATTTAAGATTATTAAAAAAGCAAACTATAGACTTTATGCAAAATTGCAAAAATAGCTCATCAGCAACAAAATTAAATAATTTATGAATATATCAAAAACATAGAATCATTTTTATGATATAGCGATTACATTATCATTATTATTAAAATATTAATTCAAGCTTTGCTTTTCAAAAAGAAGAAGAAGAAAACAATAAAGTATCAAAACAATAATA
>DKPL01000053.1:939-22410 GCA_002471185.1 Bacteroides sp. UBA7335 | reverse complement strand
CAAACCTTTGGAACTATGCTGAAAATCCATTTTAAGAATCTCACAATGATAGAATTTCGTTGATAACAGACTAACAAATGTAGCGACTGACTCTTTCAACGTAAAACCAAAACCACTTGGAGCTGCACTCAGAGGGGTAGATGATGTTAGGTTATATCATTATAGAGTGATGATGTTATATGTGTAATGATTAAACCCTCAAGAATGAATGACGGAACCATAAAAAAACGCTGCATTTCGCAATATAGCTA
Source organism: Bacteroides sp. UBA7335 (assembly GCA_002471185.1). Classification (GTDB taxonomy): domain Bacteria; phylum Bacteroidota; class Bacteroidia; order Bacteroidales; family Bacteroidaceae; genus Bacteroides. Next base: position 22,159 of record DKPL01000053.1, on the reverse strand, counting down.
CTTTACAGCGTTTTTTTAAATCTTATTGTACTTTTAAAATCGTACTTTGGTGGACCTGGAGGGAGTCGAACCCTCGTCCAAACGAGGAAACCATATGCTTTCTACATGCTTATCTTTGCCTTGATTTTCGAGTGTAAGCAAGACCAAAGCCACCTACTTGCACCTTATCCTCTAAATTTTCGTATGCCTCACGAGGAAAGAGTCATACTATTCCCGATTTTACTGTACCGCTTTACCAAACGCCTCGGAACAAGAGCTTTTGAGCGATATCTCGTTTCCATCACTATGATGAAAATAAAGCTTATCTACTATACTTCGATTAAGCAGCGAGAGCATAATTGTTTTCGCCAGATAAAATTTTGACAACTGAGATTTAAGTGCCAATCATCGACGCACTGCATGCTTACATACCATTTCTGCCCGCTGTCAAATCCAGTCAAGCCCATAGATGTGATATTGAGATGCAAAGTTACATAATTTAGATGATAATAAAAGCCTTTCTTTACAAATATTATATCTTAATTGATGTAACATTATCTCTCATCAAAGTTTATAGAGAAAAACCACCACTGATTACAAGGCTTAGCTATATCGGTACGCAAACTAACGTGAGACGACATTCTACCCTGAAGCGGTATGCCTCTTTTTATAAGATCATTTCTCATAGTAGAGTATTTGACTATTAGCACATATTGCGATAGCACTTCCAAACATTATACTAATATCGGTTCTGCTCTTTGTACTTACTTTCTTACCTACTTATAAGAATAAGACAAGTTACAAATAGAAGATAAAGCTAGAAATGATAGTAAATGTAGATGATGTTAGAAAGACTAAAATCAATATAAGAATCACCAATTACAAATAGACCAAAGTTGAACTTTATAGTTAAACTCTTTGTTTTCCATTAAACAACTTTATGAATTAAAATCAAATGGAAGAACAAGTAACCGCTCAAAGCAGCACTGCCCCCAAAAAGAAGAGCAAACTAAAAACGATAGTCTTAATTATTATATTAATAATTGCTGTTGTATTGGGAGTATTGTGGTGGATAAACTATAACAAATACATTACTTCGGACGATGCTAACCTCGATTCATACCGCATTGATGTTGCTTCGCAAGTTAGTGGTAGAATTACCAAACAACTGGTTGTAGAAGGAGACACTGTGAAAGAGGGAGATATTTTATTTGAGATAGACAATTCATCTATAATATCGCGTAAGCAACAAGCCGAAGCACAATATCAGCAATTGCTAGCTCAACTTGAGGTTGCTAAAATTAATGTTGTAGAAGCACGTAAAGACTATGAAGTTGCTTTATTGGCAGAAGGGTTAAGCAGAGAGAACTACAATCGGGCAAAGGCTCAATTTGCAGGTGATGCAATTCCACTAGAAACGTTACAAACCATCGAAGAAAGCTGGAAATCATCTAAACTACAAGTTGAGATAGCACAAAGTCGTATCCAATCCTCTCAAGCTTCTATCGAAGCAACTAAGCGCTCGGCCGATGCAGCTCTAGCCAATGTGGCAACTATGGATACTGATTTATCCTATTATCAAGTGGTAGCTCCGGCCAATGGTATCATCGGAAAACGTTGGTGCTTAGCAGGGGATATGATTAATGCAGGACAAACCGTATTTACGCTAAATATGGGTAGTGACATTTGGGTTGCTGTCTATCTTGAAGAAACAAAGTTTAGTAACATTTATATTGGTCAAGAAACAAAATTTACACTCGATGCTTATGATAAACTAACCTTTTACGGACGTATCTATTATATTGGTGATAATGCAGCTTCTGAATTTGCATTAGTTCCGCCCAATAACGCTTCGGGAAATTACACCAAGGTGACTCAACGTATTCCATTGAAAATCTCTATTGATAGGATTGAGGGCGACAGCAAACAAAAGGCCAATATGAAGTTGGTTTCGGGCATGTCGGCAGAAATACACATTATTAAATAATAGAGAGGGAGATGAATAATTCGGGAATGATTACACCCAAAGAATCTTCAAGCTACAAGTGGTTTATCTTGGGGAATGTTATGATATCTACCTTTATGGTAGTATTAGATTCTACAGTGGTAAACACAGCTCTACCCGTAATTATGGGTACATTGGGGGCCTCTATGAATACTGCCGAATGGATATTAACAGGCTATATGCTCTCTATGGCAACTGTTTTATCTACTACAGGATGGCTCTCCAATCGTTTTGGGTATAAGAATGTCTTTATTGCTTCTCTAGTCATTTTTACATTTGGATCGTTTATGTGTGGCAATTCAGGCACAATAGGCGAATTAATATTTTGGCGTATCATCGAAGGTGTAGGTGGTGGTATGTTGATGCCGGTTGGTATGTCTATTGTCACAACAGTTTTTCCTCCCGAAGAGCGAAGCACCGCACTTGGTTTTTGGGCTATTGCTACAGCCGCATCGGTATCATTTGGTCCTATGATTGGAGGTTACTTAGTCGATAACTTCAACTGGAACTATATCTTTTATGTTAATATCCCGATAGGCATTCTTTGTATTGTAGTAACTATGGTGCTCCAAAAGCGCTATGCACATCCTAACAACTTAAAATTAGACCTTGCCGGACTGGTTACCTCTGCTACTTTTCTTCCGGTATTCCTTTACGGCTTATCGCAGGTCAATGCTTCAACCAACCCCGAGGGATGGAGTAGTCCTGTAGTAATGGCTTGTATGTGGATTGCAGCAGTATCATTTATCTTATTTCTCTATTTCGAGCTCAATGTAAAGATGCCTCTAATTGATCTCAGAATTTTCAAGGATTGGAAGTTTAGTATTGCCAATCTAGTAATCTTCGTTTTTGCCATTGGAATGTTTGGAAGTACATTCCTTATACCTTTATACATGCAGGACAACTTAGGTTACTCTGCTTTCGAGGCTGGATTAGTTTTTTTACCGGTGGGGTTAGTTCAGGCTATCGGGTCTCCCATAGCAGGCAGATTGGCCAAATACATAGATCCCCGCATCATTGTCATTACAGGATTGGTAATGTTGGCTACTAGTTTTTTTATTAATAGTACATTCACTCTACAAACAGATCGAACTTTTATTGTATCTAGTTTAATCTTACGTGGTGCCGGTATGGGTATTCTATACCCTCCACTTCTTAGTGTAGCATTAGAAAGTATTACTCCAAAACAAATGGCACAAGCATCGAGTATCACAAACATTATTAGACAAGTGGGTGGTAGCGTAGGAGTAGCTTATTTCACTTTTTTACTGACTATACGACGAAGCTTTCATTCGCAGTTATACTCCGAAACAATAGATTATACCGGACAAACATACAATAACATCATCAATAAATTGGCCAATTTCTTTTCGTCAGTAGGATCAGACACTACCGAAAGTGCACTATCGCAAGGTAAACAATACATTATACAATGGCTCAATACCGAAGCATATATCAAAGGCATCAACGATGACTTTTTTATTGGTGGCATAGTTACAGCACTAGCCATCATTCCCGTTTTATTTTTAAGAAAAAAGAAGATCAACACTAAATAAAGAGATTTATGAAAAATAGATTCACCGAAGTAGTTATAAGTTTACTCATTATTATAATGGGAACGAATACCAAGATATGGGGACAAAACAGCTCCGACTCGCTATCTTTGCAGATTGCTATCCATAGAGCACTCGATACTTACCCCACAGTGCAACAAGCACAAGAGGCTGTACAATCTGCTAGGATTAACAAAAAGATGTCTGAATCTTCGTACCTTCCCACTCTATCAGGTGTAGCATCTTATACATTTATAGATCCTATCTCTAAATTGGATATGAACAACCAAACTATACATATTCAATCTAAAAACAACAGTAGCGTTGGACTTTCACTCAATCAGTTGATTTATGATTTTGGAAAAACTCACTCTAAGGTTGAATCGGCTAGAATTAGTGAACAGCTAGCTAACCTACAAAAAGATCAAGTAATGCAAAACCTTACTCTACAAACCATACAAAGCTATTATATGACAGCTTATGCGCGTCAATCTATTACAGTAAAAGAGCGTCAGCTCGAAGATTATGGTAGATTGCTTGCTCAAACAGAAGTAAAGAAGAATGCCGGTGCTGCTACTAGTTTTGACTACTTGAACACCAATTCAGAGTATAATGGGGTAAAAACTGCATTGATTGCCTTGAATACAGCTAAGGAAAAACAATACGTTTCATTGAGTATACTAATTGATACGCTTGTCAACGATTATACATTGTTGCCACTAACCTTCAAGCGCATTCAAGAAACCCGTACATTAAATGAGTTGATAGAATATGCTTTGGATCATAGAATAGAGATGCAAATCATGCAAAAAGAACATGCGTTAGCCATCGAACAACGTAGAGCGGCCGATCGTGCATACAACCCATCACTTAGTGCTGGAGCATCTGCCGGATTTAAAAATGGATATGAACCAAACATCAACAGTCTACGATTTAACTATTCGGTGGGTGCCACACTTCATGTCCCTATTTATGATGGTGGAAGAAGAGGTAAACAACGAGATTTGGGTGATGTTGAAATTCAAAAAGCACTGACTTCAATTGAATTGGCCAAAAAGGAGATTACGAATCAAGTGGCAGATAGTTATCTATCATTAGTATCGGCATGGGCACGCATTGAGCAGTTAAACATTCAGCTAGGAGTATCTCAACAGGCTTATCAACAAGCAAAGATAAATTATGCTTCGGGAGCAATTACAAACTTAGAGCTTCTTACTAGTTCTACCAATGCAACCAATAGCGAATTGTTACTACTTCAAGAGCAAATCAACTATCAAATAGCGTACTATCAATTATTAGTTAATATTGGCGAGTGTGTTTATCAGGCACAATAAAACTACACAATAACACCCTATTGGACAATGTAGGATACTATTCCGTACATTTTTATCCAACATAATAAAGTACAATCAGGTATTTTTGGCAAATAATTAATCGCACAAATTACCATATGAGAAACTTTATTATTGCCACATTACTTCTAGGCATGGCTTCTTCTTATGCCACCGCACAAACTAAAATACCCAATACTTACAAACCCAATCACAAAAACATCTATCAGAAAGGATGGATTGATTTCAATAAAAATGGAATCAAGGATATTTATGAAGATCCTTCGATGCCACTTGATTTACGTATAGAAGATCTACTTGGACAGATGAACCTAAATGAGAAGACCTGTCAAATGGTTACGCTTTATGGTTACAAACGAGTACTAAAAGATGACCTTCCTACTCCCGAATGGAAACAAATGCTTTGGAAAGATGGTATCGGAGCTATTGATGAACATCTCAATGGTTTTCAACAATGGGGACTTCCTCCTTCGGACAATGAGTTTGTGTGGCCGGCTTCAAAACATGCGTGGGCACTAAACGAAGTACAACGTTTCTTTGTTGAAGAGACCCGTCTGGGTATACCTACCGATTTTACAAACGAGGGAATTAGAGGAGTAGAAGCTTATCGAGCTACAAACTTTCCAACTCAATTAGGGCTTGGGCATACGTGGAATAGAGAATTGATTAGGCAAGTGGGCGAAATTACAGGTAGAGAGGCTAGAGCATTGGGCTACACCAATGTTTATGCACCAATTCTCGATGTGGGACGCGACCAACGTTGGGGTAGGTATGAAGAGGTGTATGGTGAATCGCCTTATCTAGTGGCCGAACTAGGCATTGAAATGGTTAAGGGGCTACAACATAATTATCAAGTGGCAGCTACTGCCAAACACTTTATTGCTTATAGCAATAACAAAGGAGCTCGTGAAGGGATGTCGCGTGTTGACCCTCAGATGTCACCACGCGAAGTGGAGATGGTGCATGTATATCCCTTCAAAAGAGTGATAAAAGAGGCAGATCTATTAGGTGTTATGAGTTCGTACAACGATTACGATGGTTTCCCGATACAAAGCAGTTATTATTGGTTAACTACAAGACTTCGTGGCGATATGGGTTTTCGGGGCTATGTAGTTTCAGACAGTGATGCGGTAGAGTATCTTTATACAAAACATGGTACCGCTAAAGACATGAAAGAGGCCGTTAAACAAAGTGTAGAAGCTGGCTTAAATGTGCGTTGCACATTTCGCTCGCCCGATTCGTTTGTACTTCCGCTTCGCGAGTTAGTGAAGGAAGGTGGAGTATCTGAAGAGGTCATTAACGACCGAGTTAGAGACATTTTACGAGTTAAGTTTTTGATCGGTTTATTTGATCAACCTTATCAAAAAGATTTAGCTCAGGCAGATAAGGAGGTAGAAAAAGCAGAAAATGAGGCAGTAGCGCTGCAAGCTTCGAGAGAGTCGATTGTGTTGCTCAAAAATGAGAACCAATTATTGCCACTTACCAACGAAAAAATAAAGAAGATTGCAGTTTGTGGCCCTAATGCAAACGAAACAGCATATGCACTAACTCACTACGGACCATTAGCAGTAGATGTAACTACTGTTTTAGAAGGAATAAAACAGAAGGTTGGATGGCAAACAGAAGTATTTTACACCAAAGGATGCGACTTAGTAGATGCCAATTGGCCCGAATCGGAATTGATTGATTTCGCTTTGACAAATGAGGAACAGACCGAAATAGATAAAGCGGTAGAACAAGCGCTCCAAGCTGATGTAGCGGTGGTGGTTTTAGGTGGTGGACAACGCACGTGTGGCGAAAACAAATCACGTACCAGCCTCGACTTACCCGGTAGACAATTGGATTTACTAAAAGCAGTAAGTGCTACAGGCAAACCGGTTGTGTTAATCTTGATCAATGGTCGACCGCTTTCTATCAATTGGGCCGAACGCTTTGTGCCGGCAATTGTCGAAACGTGGTATCCTGGATCAAAAGGAGGAGTAGCCATCGCTGATGTTTTATTTGGCGATTACAATCCTGGGGGAAAACTCACAGTTACCTTTCCCAAAAGTGTGGGGCAAATCCCATTCAACTTTCCCTATAAACCGGCATCACAAATCGATGGTGGAAAAAATGCTGGAATGGATGGCAACATGTCGAGAGTAAATGGAGCATTATATCCGTTTGGTTATGGATTGAGTTACACTACTTTTGACTATAGCGATATTGAAATTACACCGGCAGTGATTACACCTAACCAAAAAGTAACAGTTCGCTGTAAAATCACCAATACAGGCAAGCGTGCAGGCGATGAAGTTGTGCAACTTTACACCCGCGATTTATTGAGCAGTGTAACGACTTTCGAGAAAAACTTAGCCGGATTTGAGCGCATTCACTTGCAACCGGGCGAGACTAAGGTGGTCTCTTTTGTCGTCGACCGCAAAGCACTTGAGCTTTTGAACTTGAATAATGAATGGGTAGTAGAACCGGGCGACTTTAGCATTATGGTTGGGGCTTCTTCTGAAGATATCAGATTGAATGGTTTGTTGAAAGTAAGAGAGTATGGAACTAGTTTTGTACAAACAAATGAGGAAATAAACCCAATTAGCGCAAGCACCAATGAAGAAATGACAGCTAACGTGATAGACAATAATTTATCTACGGCATGGGAAGGAAATAAAGGAGATTATATTACCTTTGCTTTAGAAAATGGTGCTAAAGTAGATGGCTTATCAATAGCTTTCAGCAGAGCGAACAATTTACCTACCGATATTGAGATTCAGCTTTCGGGCGGTGGAGGTCAGTTTCTAACTGTTTACTCGGGAACCATTACAATGTATAACGAGCTTCTTCCGTTTTCTTTTAAAGGTACTACTGCTAGTGATTTACGAATAGTGCTTGGCAGCGACCGGGTAGGGATATCCGAAGTAAAACTGGAGCAGCTGAAAAAGTAAATCATCTATGTACAAATGGGTTATCACGCTATTGATTGGAAGTATGTTTTCATCGGCTTGCACTTCGAGAAGTAAAGCCAACCAAAATGAAAGCAACGAGTTAACAATGATTGTAGGAACATATACTAGCCCCGAAGGCAGTCAAGGTATCTACACGTATCAGTTCAACCAAGAAACTGGAGCTTATAAAGCACTAGATAGTATCGCGGTAGATAACCCATCTTTCTTGACCTTATCAAAAGATAATCGTTTTGTTTATGCCATTAGCGAATTGAAGGGTGAGCAATCGGCTGTTCATGCTTTTGCGCTAGATAAGAAAAGTGGAAAACTAAAAGTCTTGAACAGTAGAAAAACCCTTGGTGGGGGGCCATGCCATGTAGCTACTGATGGTAAAAAGGTGATAACTGCCAATTATTATGGCGGAAGCGTATCTACTTTTCCAATTCGATATGACGGTTCGCTAGACTCTATTAGTGGACTTTATCAAGGCGAGGCAAGTGGTTCACACCCTAAACGTCAGAAAAATGCACATGTGCACTGTGTGAGTTTCACTCCCGATAAAAACTATGTTTTGGCTACCGATTTTAGTGCCGATAGATTACTGAAATATGCGGTTCATCCTAAAGAGGATAGACTCTATCCGCTGACAGATAGCATCGCTATTGAGCCGGGATCGGGACCTCGCCACTTCACTTTCAGTCCCAATGGGCAGTATTTATATGTTATCAACGAGCTTTCGGGCAAAGTTACGGCATTTAGTTATGCCGATGGTAAACTCAACCAAATTCAGTCGATAGTAGCAGATACACTTCGAGCAGAAGGTAGTGCAGACATCCATTTGAGTCCCGATGGTAGATACCTTTATGCTAGCAACCGCTTGAAAGGAGATGGCATAGCGATATTCGAAGTTAACCCCGAGAATGGAATGTTAGCCAAAGTGGGGTATCAACCTACCGGTATCCATCCACGCAATTTTAACATTACACCAAATGGCAAGTTTTTGTTGGTAGCATGTAGAGATAGTCATGCCATACAAATATTTAGAAGAGATAGCACTACCGGAGTGCTTCACCCTACAGACAGTGAGATAAAGCTAAGTAAACCGGTATGCATTCAGTTTGCTCAATAAAAGCAAACTTCTCCCCCATCCGATTGGGTATATTTGCGGAGTAGTTCTTGAATCATCCGGGCTGCTTCGGTTAAGCCTTCCATGCCATTGTAGCCATTTACCAATGCAAGTATATGGGTGGTTTCAATACCCATCTTGGTACGTTCATTGTCGCTAGTAGGCGTACCTATACCTCCTAATGCATCGCGATAAACGGGCAATCCTTCGATATTTAGTTCACCTCTCCCGATGCCTTCAAAAGGCTCTCCATTGCGTCCAATACCGAGTTCGATGTCGGTTCCAACAATCTTGTCGGCATCAAATCCACCAATTGAGTAGCCGGTGCGTAGCGAAACAAGGTTTATTAAATCAACCAATGTATCAATTTGATATAGAGGAATATCTCTCAACAGGCGTCTACGCAGTGCTTCGGCAGAGGGGCGATACCTTCCGGGGTCTTTTCCACAACGTCGATATGCCTCACGAGTAGCTGCTATGACCGGCTGATTCTTGATATCTTCTATTTTTGAAACAGCCTTCAACTCAGCATCAAATGCATTAATTTCGTTCCATAACCCTTCTGAGAATATAGAGTTACTCACTTTGGCATAAATAGCTGCTCCCTTAAACTGAGGGCAACGTTCTTTTATTTCGTCAGATACTGTAATGGTAAACATGATCGTTAAAATTAGATTGTGTTATTATTGCTTGAGCATAATGCCAGATACTATTCTACCCGACAGAATGCCCAAACGTCGAGCTGAGAAGAAGGTATCATGCTGACAATATGTACAAATTTCAGCCAGCTCAATCTGGTCATAAGGAACTCCAAACGACTGAAGTTGAACTTTATTGGCTTCCCAAAGATCAATATGATATTTATCGCGACTATCGTTATAGTAGGCTATTTGGCTCATATCGTAATGAGCTTGAGCAAATGCATCGTACACCTCCTTGCCTACTTCGAACGAATGAAGCGAAATGCTAGGACCAATGGTAGCGATAACATCAGCTCCATGTGTACCAAATGCATCACGCATCAGTTGCAGTGTTTTTAGTGCAATATTTTGTACGGTTCCTCGCCACCCGGCATGCACAGCAGCTACTGCATGGTTTGCACGGTCATACAACAAAAGTGGAACACAGTCGGCAGTAGAGATGGCCAAACAAGCCTGAGGCTGATTGGTAATCAAAGCATCTACCCCTTCCAAACGTTCTTGTTTAAGTAAATCGGTCAATCCCATAAAAGCCTCATCAATGAGCGCAACTTCGCAGCCATGAGTTTGATGTGGGATGACCAAACAAGAGCTATCAAAAGGGTGCTCCTCGAAGATTCGTTCTTGATTGTGCAATACAGTTTGAGCATCATCACCTGCAAAAGGCGAACAGTTGAAAGAGCCATATGCCCCTTGTCCACACCCGCCTTGGCGAGTAGTAACAAAATGAAAAATGTTGGGATATAAGTCCAACGACTTATACCCCAACATTCTATTATCTTTAGTCAATGAGATCATTTATCTTCCCAATCTTCTTCGTATTCATATTCCCAATCGTCTTCATCGTCATCGCCACCTTCGACGTATTCAAATTCAACATCTTGGTCTTCACCCATGTCTTTAAGCTCTTGTTGAAGCTTGCTCACGTCTTTAGGACGATGTACGATAGGCGACTCGATGCGATTGCTCTCTTTATTCAACTCTTCCCAAAGAATATCTTTGAGTTGTTGGATACCCATGCCGGTTATCGAAGAGATAAACACATATGGGATGCCTTCTGGCAAAGTAGGAATAATCTCATCAATCAGCTCTTGATCGAGCATATCACTTTTGGTGATAGCAAGCACCCGTTGCTTATCGAGCATTTCGGGATTGAAGGTACGCAATTCGTTGAGCAAAATCTCATACTCTTTGCGGATATCATCGCTATCGGCAGGAACCATGAAGAGCAACAATGAGTTGCGCTCAATGTGGCGTAAGAAACGTAGTCCCAAGCCTCTTCCCTGACTAGCTCCTTCAATAATACCGGGGATATCGGCCATTACAAACGACTTATTGTCGCGGTAAGACACGATACCTAGATTAGGTTCGAGTGTGGTAAATGGATAATCTGCAATCTTAGGTTTAGCAGCAGAGATTGTAGAAAGTAGAGTTGATTTTCCGGCATTTGGGAAACCCACCAAACCTACATCGGCAAGTAGTTTTAACTCCATAATCACAGTCATCTCTTGCATTGGTTCGCCCGGCTGAGCAAAACGAGGAGCTTGACGTGTAGCCGTTTTGAAGTGACAGTTGCCCAAACCACCGCGACCACCTTTCAAGAGCATAACCTCTTGTCCATGTTCGGTCACATCGCAAATGTACTCACCGGTTTCAGCATTATACACTACTGTACCACAAGGTACTTCAATTACCCTGTCGGCTCCATCTTTACCAAAGCTTCGGCTCTTGCTACCCGATTCGCCATGTCCGGCAAATACGTGACGCTCAAACTTTAAGTGAAGCAGTGTCCAATAGTTACGATTACCACGCAATATAACATGGCCTCCTCTTCCTCCGTCGCCACCATCAGGACCACCATTCGGACAATACTTTTCGCGCCTCATGTGTGTGGAGCCTCTTCCGCCCTTACCAGAGCGGCAATATATTTTTACGTAATCAACAAAATTCGATTCAGCCATATTTATTCTTTCAGATTCTAATTATTTAATTGTATCAATTGCTGTACAGATATCAGCAAAGATAGTATCCATCGATCCAAGACCGTTGATGTGTTGATACTTACCTTCTTGTTTGTACCAATCGATCAATGGAGATGTTTGAGAGTGATAAACGTGAAGACGTTTTTTAATTGTTTCTTCATTATCATCAGCACGACCTGAGTCGATACCGCGTTTAATCAAACGAGTCATCAATTCTTCTTCAGGAACATCAAGGTCAAGCATTACAGAAACATCTTGTCCTCTCTCTTCCAACATCTTCTTTAATGCTTCAGCTTGAGCAATAGTTCTTGGAAAACCATCAAAAATAACACCTTTGCTATCTTTGAAGCTATCGAATACGCTAGCCAAAATATCAATCATCAATGTGTCAGGAATCAATTGACCTTGGTCGATATATCCTTTAGCAGTTTTGCCAAGTTCAGTACCATTTTTGATTTCAGCACGAAGCACGTCTCCTGTTGAGATGTGGTTGATTGCATACTTTTCTACAATACGTTCGCTTTGTGTTCCTTTACCTGAGCCCGGAGCACCAAAAATTACAATGTTCAACATCTTTGTTTACCTGTTTTTCTAATCGCTTCTGCCTTTTAGAGAAGCGATATTTTATTAATATTTGTATTTGGATTAATCTATTACTGTGTAAATGTCTGGATAGTTACGACCATATCCATCATAATCAAGTCCATATCCCACGATGAAATCGTTAGGTATATTCATTGCTACATATTTAATGTCCAACTCTACTTTTAGTTTTTCGGGTTTTACCAATAACGATGCAATATGAATTTCTTTTGGCGAACGAGTTCCCAAAGTTTCAAGCAAGCGTTGCATTGTTAAACCTGTATCTACGATATCTTCTACAATTACAATGGTGCGACCTGTGATGTCTTCGTTCAGTCCCATTACTTCTTTAATGGTTCCTGTAGATGCCACTCCTTGATAAGAGGCAAGTTTAATAAAAGATATTTCACAAGGTATTGTGATATGCTTCATTAAATCTGCAGTAAACATAAATGAGCCATTAAGCACACTTAAGAAAATAGGGTTTTGACCAGCTAAATCTCTGTTTATTTCATTCGCCACGCGAATCACCTCTTTTTGTATTTCTTGTTCCTTAATAGAAACAGTAAATTGCTTGTCTTTTATTTGAATGGTATCCATAACCGATAGTTTATAAAAAGTTGGCTGCAAAATTACTTATTTAATAGCATAAAATAAAATGATAGTAGAATTTTATACTTATCATTGGCTTTAGTAGCTCAATATTTGTAATCGTTAACAAGTGAGACTTGATGATAACGATTAAAACATCGGAGACGAACGCTTAACTCTTGTTTTTAAGGCTATTTATTTTAGTGCGCTCGAGAGCGCACTAAAGTGCAGGCCACCTTGTACCACGGTGCGTAAGGTTATGCACTACAAAAAAGGTAGTAGCAGGGTATCTAAGATATCAAAAGAAAAGACTATTTACAATCTTTATCTGTAAGAACTTTATAAATATCGTCACACCTTTCTTTTAGTTCTCCGTGCAATACTTTAGCCTCATCGGGCATAGTCTGCATCAAGTCAGCATAGCGATTTTCGCCTTCTAAAAAGTCGGTCATATCGCTGCTCGGCTGCTTATAGTCGATGGTTAAAGGCTCTTTGCCTTGCTTAGCCAAATCGGGATTATAACGATACAAAGGCCAATAGCCGGTAGATACCGCTTGTGCTGCCTCAGCCATACTGCTACCCATGCCTTTGCGGATGCCCCAGTTGATGCAAGGACACAACGCAATCACAATAGAGGGTCCATTGTAAGCTTCGGCCTCGAGCAGTGCATTGATGGCTTGTTGTTTGTTAGCTCCTAAAGCAATTGAAGCCACATAGATATCACCATATACCATCATCATGCGTCCTAGCTCTTTGCGATTGGTGCGCTTGCCGGCAGATGAAAACTTAGTGACAGCGCCCAGCGGTGTTGCTTTAGAGGTTTGACCACCGGTATTGGAGTAGCACTCAGTGTCAAGAACTAATACATTGATATTTTCGCCCGATGCCAACACATGATCTAATCCTCCAAAACCAATGTCGTATGCCCAACCATCGCCACCTACAATCCAAACAGACTTTTTGCCTAACATATCGGCATTATCTGTAATTTCACTATAGTGTTCTTTATTGGGCTGTTTTTGAAGCATTCCAATCAAGTCTTTACCAGCTGAGTATGATTGCTCGGCATCGTCTTTATTGGTTTTCCAATTATTTAGTGCAGTAGCTATTTCAGGAGTTACTCCGGTGGTAGAAAGCAAATCATCAATGCTCAATACTAGTTTTTGTCTTCTACGACTTATCGCATTGGCAATGCCATAGCCATATTCGGCAGCATCCTCGAATAAAGAGTTACCCCATGCCGGTCCGCGACCGTCTTTGGTTTTGGTGTAGGGCATGCTTGGCATACTAGCCCCCCATATCGAGCTGCATCCGGTGGCATTGGCTATAATAAGATGTTTACCAAACAGCTGAGTGAGAAGTTTTACATGAGGAGTTTCGCCACAACCGGCACATGCTCCCGAAAACTCTAACAAAGGCTGTTGCAACTGAGAGCCCTTGATGGTAGTGATAGGCATCAAGTTATCTTTGATAGTTACATGCTGCTGCGCAAACTCAAGGTTGATTTTCTGCAAATTAACCTGTTCGGCCAACGGTTTTAGTGTTAAAGCCTTACCGGGGCAGACCTCTACGCACGAGCCACACCCCATACAGTCTTCGGGATATATTTGTATACGATAGTTTAAGTTTTGTAAAGAGGGACCAACTGCTTTTCTGGTAACAAAGGCAGCAGGAGCATTGGCTAGTTCTTCATCGGTAGCCAGTATAGGGCGAATAGCTGCATGAGGACAAACCAACGAACACTGTGTGCACTGAATACAATGATCTACATCCCACTCGGGTATGTTGATGGCAACACCACTCTTTTCGTAGGCAGTAGTACCTACAGGCATCACGCCATCTGCCGGAAATAGCGACACAGGAAGTTTATCACCTTGAAGTGCCAAAATTGGCTTTAATAGCTTCGAGATGAAGAGGGGTTCGGCAGGAGTAACTACAGGAGCATCTTGAGCATTTATCCAAGTTTCGGGATAAGCTATTTCTACCAATGCATCGGCTACCTTATCAATAGCTTGCAGGTTCATCTGAACCACAGCATTGCCCTTTGAGGCATAAGCTGTTTGAATGCTGCTTTTCAGTAAAGAGAGAGCTTTATCATAATCCATCACCTGTGATAGCTTGAAAAACGCAGCTTGCATAATCATATTGATGCGTACTCCCAAGCCCACTTCTGCTGCTATTTTCACAGCATCAATATTGTAAAACTTTAATTTCTTTTGAGCCATAACACGACGCATAGCAGCCGGAAGCTCGTGCTCCATTTGTGCGATACTCCACGAAGAGTTCAACAAGAAAACTCCACTATCTTTTATATTCTCTAATACATCGAACTTCTGCACGTAACTATCTTTGTGACAAGCTATGTAGTTGGCTTCTGTAATGAGGTACGATGATTTAATAGGAGTTTTCCCAAAGCGAATGTTAGAAATGGTATATCCACCCGACTTTTTAGAGTCGAAAGAAAAGTAGGCCTGAGTATACAAATCAGTATTATCACCGATAATGGCTGCTGCTTGTTTGTTGGCCCCTACTGTGCCGTCGGATCCAAAACCAAAAAACTTACACTGAATGGTGCCTTCGGGTGTGGTCTCGATGTTATCGCCTACTGCCAATGACAAATGAGTAACGTCATCGGTAATGCCTACAGTGAAGTTCGTTTTAGGATTATCGCTCTTCATATTGTCATACACGGCTTTAACCATAGCGGGATTAAACTCTTTTGAGCTTAATCCGTAACGGCCGCCAATGACTTTGAGTGCATTTGCACTGGCATGCAATGCCGTACAAACATCTTGGTAGAGTGGCTCACCTTGTGAACCCGGTTCTTTGCAACGATCGAGTGTGCAAAGCATCTTGGCAGTATGCGGTATGGCATCTATAAAGTGTTGGGTAGAGAAAGGACGGTACAGACGTACTTTTATTAAACCAATCTTCTCGCCTTTTTGAGCCATATAGTCTACATACTCTTCGATGACATTGCAACTAGAACACATAGATACAATTACATATTCGGCTTGAGAATGACCTACATAGTCGAATAGTTTGTAAGAGCGACCGGTTAACTTAGCTACTTTTTGCATATTGGTAGATACAATATCGGGCAAAGCTAAGTAGTATTGATTGGCCGCTTCACGATTCTGAAAATAAACATCAGGATTTTGAGCCGTACCTCTAATATCAGGATGCTCGGGATTCATTGCTCTGTTTTTAAAATCGCGCACTTTATCCCAATTTACCAACTGACGAATGTCTTCATAGTCGATAACACTAATCATATCCATTTCACTAGAGGTGCGAAAGGCATCAAAGAAGTGTAGAAAGGGAACCGAACCATCAATAGCTGATAGATGAGCGATTAAAGCCATATCCATACACTCCTGAACAGAGGAGGAAGCTAAAAAGGCAAATCCGGTAGAACGGCAAGACATCACGTCTTGATGGTCGCCAAAGATAGATAGCGCATGAGCGGACAAAGAACGGGCTGCAACATGAAAAACACCCGGCAGTAACTCGCCGGATATTTTATACATGTTGGGTATCATCAACATTAACCCTTGTGAAGCAGTGAAAGTTGTAGCCAACGCACCACCTACCAAACATCCATGTGTTGCCCCGGCAGCCCCTTTTTCAGACTGCATCTCACGCACAATCATGGTCTGATCAAATAGATTCTTTCTCCCTTTTGTGCCCCATTTATCAGCCAACTCCCCCATTTCGGATGCAGGAGAAATGGGATAAATGGTTGCTATCTCAGAAAGCGCATACGCTACATGTGTAGTGGCATCGCAACCACTCAATATTTTTCTTTCAGAAGCCATAAGAGTCTTTTTTATTGATTAATTTACTCTAAATCATTATCCACCTGTCACTAAGCGTGCAATCCAAATCCATAATGGAGCCGTACCCATAAACAACAAAGTGCTTACAGCCAAAGATGAAGTACCAGTACGAACATATATTTGATAGCGACTACCAATAATAATACCCGAGAATACCGGAGGTAAAGCACCACACAATACTAGCATCTGAAGTTTTTCACCATCCATATGCAACAATAGCCCTAATCCTAGGAATAAAGCAGGCATTAAGAAAAGCTTGATAATTGTATTAAATATAACTTCTTTATCAAACTCAAACTTATTCGCTGAAAGGGTTAAACCAGCAGCAAATACTGCAACACCAGCATTTGCCTTAGCTATTAAATCAAAAGTAGGATCTAATACTTTAGGGAAATGTATACCAGAAAGAAGCAAAATTACAGCCAAAATTGGAGACCAAACTACTGGTTCTTTCAATGCATTTAATAACGCATTGCTTTTCTTTTTGGGCACAACCGCCGTAGTAGATGATCCTCCATTTTCTTTAGCCAATGCAGCGATATTATTTTTCACTTCTGGATTATCATCAGGATTTAATAAAAACAATCCGATAGGAATAGCAATAGCATTAACCACAATAGCTACAATAGCAACTACCAAACCTGTAGTAGCAGTAGCACCATAAATAGGCTGAAGTACAGCAAAACCTAGAAATCCAATTGTAGGTGCACCACCTATTAAGCCACTGATTGCAGCTTCACCTTTGGTGTGCTTAAATATCTTTTTACAACAAAAGAAAGAGATAAAATAACACCCAACAATAACAATTATACTACTAATCAAAAGCTTCAAATCACTAAATAACATTTCACGAGTACCCTTTACTATTGATAGAAATAAAGCGGCGGGTAATGCATAGTTTAATACAAGCTTATTGAAACTACGAGAGTTTTCAACACTGAATGCGTTTCTTTTTCCTGAGACATAACCTAATATCATTATAATGAATATAGGTACTAGATCGGTTAGAATAATATCGCCCATAGTCTATTTGTTTTTATTTGTTTACTTTGTAGATATCGTCTTGGGGTTTAAGTTTCCGATATGGCCACTTTCGGTACCACACATACCATCAATAACTACATTAATCAAGGTTGGTTTCTTTGAAGCAATTCCTGCCTCAAGAGCTTTAGATAACTCCTCTGGAGTTGTTACATAATATGGAACTCCACCAAAAGCTTCGATGACTTTATCATAATGAGCATTAGCCATTAAAGTAGTAGGTGAAGGATCGCCATGACCACTCAAATCGACATGCGCATCGTTGTAGATACCACCATTATTAAACAGTACTATTGTAATAGGAAGTTTAAATCTACAGATTGTTTCAACCTCCATACCATCGAAACCAAAGGCACTATCACCCTCAATAGCTACTACAGATTTTCCACTTGTAATAGCTGCTCCAATAGCAAAGCCCATACCAACTCCCATTACGCCCCATGTGCCACAATCTAACCGATGACGAGGTTGATACATATTAATTACATTGCGAGCATCATCAAGAGTATTAGCTCCTTCATTTACAATATATACATCTTTATGGTTTTCAAGAACTTTTTCCATCGCATTCAGTGCGCAGAAATAATCCATCGGGAGTTTAGTGTTGCTTAGTTTAATCTGCATCTTTTGGTCATTAGGCACTTTTGCAGCATTCACATCTTTAACCCAATCGTCCGCGGCTTTGATGTTATGACTAGATAGCCCTGCCAGCATGGCATCCATTGAAGCTACAATATCGCCGGCAACAGGAGCAGCAATTGGTTTGTTGCTATCAAACTCCATGCCGTCAATGTCTAACTGAATAAATTGAGCATTCGGATTCCAGTGTTTACCCTTACCGTGCGACAAAAGCCAGTTCAAGCGAGCACCTAGTAGCATTACTACATCAGCATTTTCGAGCACAAAGCCACGTGCAGCAGCAGCACATTGCACATGATCATCGGGCAATAAGCCTTTGGCCATAGACATCGGAATATAAGGAATACCGGTTTTTTCGATGAAGGCTTTAATGGTATCATCAGCTTGTGCATAAGCAGCTCCTTTACCCAAAATAATCAATGGCTTCTTAGCTGTACTCAGAAGTTTGAGTGCTCGATCAACCGAAGCTGGCGATGGTATAGTAGGAGAAGCTGGGTCAATAGGAGCAAAGAGTGTACTATCAGCCACATTTTTATCTATGGTACTAGCCAAAAGTGCAGTAGTTAAATCTAAATAAACACCACCTGGGCGTCCAGTGATTGCTGCTCTAATGGCACGAGCCACCCCGGTAGCAATATCTTCGGGACGATTGATGCGGTAAGAGGCTTTAGCAAAAGGTTTAGCTATATTCATTTGATCTAAACCCTCGTAGTCACCTTGTTGTAAATCAATAATTGAACGGTCGCTAGAACCACTTATTTGAATCATCGGAAAGCCGTTGGTAGTAGCATTAGCAAGAGCAGTCAAACCATTTAAGAAACCTGGTGCAGAAACAGTAAGTAGAATGCCAGGCTTCTTGGTTAAAAAACCGGTAATTGATGCAGCATATCCAGCCGACTGTTCATGACGAAAGCCGATATATCGTATGCCTTCTTCTTGAGCATGACGAGCCAAATCAGTAACAGGAATACCTACTACACCATAAATTGTATGAATGCCATTACGTTTTAAAGCATCAACAACAACATGCATGCCATCGGTCAAATTAGGATCGGGGGTTAAAACTTGATTAGTAGCCATAATATTTGAATCTTAAATGTTATTCGTTTTATTAAATCAAAAAAACACGGATTTTATATGGTATAGCCTATAGTTAAGATAGGTACCAAATATAAAATCCGTGTCTAGAAAGTTTTATTTTTTAAATAGAGAAGTGCAATTATTTGCAAACTACATGGTCTGCACGGAATTTAGCAATATCTGCATCAGAATAGCCTAATTCTTTCAATACAGCATTAGTGTCAGCTCCTAAAAGTGGAGCAGCTTTTACCTCTGGAGTAAATGTTGATAGTTTAGGAGGACAGCCAATAGTAAGGAACTTACCCCGTTTAGGTTGATCAACTTCAACAATAGTTCCACATTTACGCAATGATTCATCGCGAGCAATTTCATACATACTCAATACGGGACCGCAAGGAACACCTGCTTTTCCTAAAACATCAACAATCTCGTTTTTATCTTTTGTAATGGTGTACTCTTCTACTCCTTTATAAATTTCTTCTTTTACCAAGTTGCGCGCTGCAGGAGTATTGAATTTAGGATCAGTAGCCCATTCTGGTTTACCTAGTGCAGTACATGCTTCGGCAAAAGCTTTTGCTTCATTTTGAAGTACAATATAAACATATGCATTAGGATCAGTTTCCCAACCTTTACATTTATAACACCAACCTAAAACTTGTCCACCTTCGACGTTGCCGGCACGAGGTACAGTATTACCAAACTTGCCATTAGGGTATTCAGGAAGATGTTTCAAAACACCAGTATGTTCTAAGATCAACTGATCGCGAAGTTTGATACGACAAAGATTTAATACTGCATCTTGCATAGATTGTTGTACGAAACATCCTTCACCAGTTTTTTCGCGCTGTAGCAGAGCAGCAAGTAAACCAATAACCAAATGCATACCTGTATTACTATCGCCCAAGGCAGCACCCGACTGTGTAGGAACATTGTACTCACCATCCCACCATCCTGTAGTAGAAGCTGCACCACCAGCACATTGTGCTACAGGCTCAAATGCTTTAACATTGGCATAAGGAGAATCGTCATTAAAACCTTTTATAGTTCCATAAATACAGCGTGGATTCATTTTATGAACTTCTTCCCAAGAGAAGCCTAACTCATCGGCAGCACCGGGATGGAGGTTCTCTACAAACATATCTGCACCCTCAATAAGTTTAGTTAAGATCTCTTTTCCTTCGGGAGTCTTAGCGTTAAGCTCAATAGAACGTTTGTTACAGTTTAATTGCAAAAAGTATAAACCATCTAAACCCTCTATATCTAACAATTCATCACGAGTAGGGTCACCAGTACCTACACGTTCTATTTTAATTACTTCAGCGCCTAACCACGCTAACATCTGAGTACATGATGGGCCCGATTGTACTTGGGTCATATCGATAACTTTAATTCCTTGCAACGGTGCAGTCATAATTTAATCCTCCTAAAAAATTAATATTGTTTTGGTTTAAGTAGTATTGAGTTTTTAAACTCAATATATTCTCAACAGTATTATTTTACAATTGTTCTAGAATTCAGTTACTTTTTAATACAAAAATTATAAATTATTGCTAATACATTAATAACGGCTCAGTTCGCAAAGTTGGAGTTTTAACGATATGTGAGTCAGACAGAAAACCTGGTGGATACGCTCAAGAAGTTCATGTTGCAGCTTACAGCGCATAGCAGGTGATACATTAAAGTTTCAGTTAGTTTCAAGCCTTTGAAACTGTAGTTCCGAACTATTGGGAGCATAGTTTCAAGCCTTTGGAAGTAAGTGGAAACATGTCTTTCAACGCAAACTGAAATTATTTAGAGCTACATTCAGAAGAGTAGATGAT
>DKPL01000053.1:517-751 GCA_002471185.1 Bacteroides sp. UBA7335 | reverse complement strand
TACATTCAGAAGAGTAGATGATGCTATATGTGTGATTGTACTCCCCAAGAATAATAACTGAGCTTTAATGATTAAATGTTCTAAAAGCAGAGCACTTGATTATTCAAAGCAAAAAAGGTGATAGCCAGTACATTACAAGCTATCACCTTATGGATTATTAAGTCAAAATAGATTCTACCCCATTCCTACGTCTTGATGTCCATTCTCGTCATTGCCCTGAACACGTTGTATGGT
>DKPL01000053.1:0-335 GCA_002471185.1 Bacteroides sp. UBA7335 | reverse complement strand
TTGCCCTGAACACGTTGTATGGTTTGCAAAGCAAGATAAGTATCACCAAATTTTTCAAAGTTATCTCCTTCAATATCAAATACATCTTCATGCTCTTCTTCAACCTCAATGAGTTGCTCGAAAAGTCTTTTTGATGTTGCATCACCCTCTTCAGCACATTGCTTTGCAAAGTCATTATACAAATCAACCGTTTTACTTTCCATCTCCGCAGAAATCTTTAAAACTTTCTTTATATCAAGATCAACTTTACCATCTTTCTTATCAAGATAAATAATCTCAGACATAGGCTTCATTATAACATCACCCTTCAGAAATAGAATTCTATCTGACAACAT
>DKPL01000059.1:33686-33975 GCA_002471185.1 Bacteroides sp. UBA7335 | reverse complement strand
TACATCCAAACTTATTACACTAGTGTAAAGTATGCATTACAACGCTGATGTTATACTTTCAACGTACTGACAAAATAGTCTGATTATTTTAACTATCGAGTTTTAATAAGTACTGCATAAAAAACTAAGAAGTGTGTAGCTATTTATAATTAAAGAAAAATATTTCTCTAAGATTAAAATGGATAAAAAAAGACTATAGAAAACTACTTTTGTCACACATTTTCATTTGGTACTTTGTTCTAAAATTTCCCTAGTAAGTTATGAACGAAAAGTTACTATGTTTTGGTGC
>DKPL01000059.1:0-33501 GCA_002471185.1 Bacteroides sp. UBA7335 | reverse complement strand
TATGTTTTGGTGCAAAAGTTACTATGTTTTAGGTCAAAAGTTACTATGTTTTGAGGCAAAAGTTACTGTGGAATTTTTAGGACAAAAAGAGAGGTTAAAATACTAACAAACAGCATTTTAAAGAAATAGAAGACAGGGAAAGATGGGGAAAGATGGGGAAAATACTCAAATCATGAGTGATTATAGACTAACAGCGCACAAATTCAAGTATAAATTAATTACCACACAGCATAATTTACTAAATAGTATATTGCAAATAATAAAGCGAACAAAAAAGCGGTTGATACTCACTTGAAATATCAACCGCTTAGCTATTTTGTGACAACTGCTTCAACAGTTGTCGTTTTTTTATTCTGCGCCTTCTTCTTCTTCAACACCGTCTGCATCGGGTGCAAAAGTAGTAATGCCGTTTTCAATTAAAATGTTGTACCATTGAATCAACTTCTTGATATCGGCAACGTACACACGGTCGCGGTCGAAATTTGGCAACACTTCTGCCAAGTAAGCACGCAACTCTTCAGGTTTTGCTTTCTTAGGATCTAATGTCACAGCTTGACCATTTTCTTTTGTGTTCATCGATTCAAGTACTTCATACAAAGGAACTTCTTCTTCGTCCGTGTACATCGCAATATCAGCCAATGAAATGATTTTTTCGTTGCCATATGCTGGGAAACGCTTCTTTGAAGCATCTAATGACTCTACAATCAACATATTTTTTCCCTGCGAAATAAGTTTATATAATCCCGGTTTTCCCGAAATAGACAAAATAGTCTTCAACATGATATTTTTAAATTAATGAGTTATTTTCTGAGGGGCAAAGGTAAGGATATTTTTGAGAAAGTGAAGAAATAAGCGCTAAAACCTGTGGGATTAATGGTATTTCACCATCATTTAAAATCACGTAATCGGCGTGTATTTTCTTTTCTTCATCACTCATTTGAGCACAAATGCGCTGCTTTATTTGCTCTTCGGTAGCACTATCGCGAGCCATGGCACGAGCTACACGTATCTCAAGAGGGGCATAAACCAAAAGTATAGAATCTACTAAATCGGTAAATCCAGACTCGATAAGAATAGCAGACTCCATGGCTAAAATGGGATATTGTGCATGACGTAATGTCCATTGCTGAAAATCGGCTTTCACTACCGGATGAATGATTTGGTTGATGCGTGCGGCATTGAGAGCATCGGCAAATAGATAAGTAGCTAGCAGAGTTTTGTTTAACTCGCCATTGCGATATACTTCATCGCCTAGTAACTGACGAAGCGAGCGCTGTATATCGGGATGGGTAGTGGTGAGTCGTTTGGCTTCGACATCTGATATATAGACAGGAATGCCAAGGATACTCAACAACCTAGAGACAACACTTTTGCCGGAGCCTATGCCACCGGTGATTCCTAGTTTAATGCTCATTGACTGAAACGGTATTTTGCTCTATTAGAAAATCGACTTGCTCGGGAGTGATACGAATTTGACTTACTCCATCGGGGGCATATTGCAGCATAACTCCACATTTGTCTGAGTCATTGCGAAACAAATTCTCATAAGGCACAA
Organism: Bacteroides sp. UBA7335; assembly: GCA_002471185.1. Taxonomy (GTDB): domain Bacteria; phylum Bacteroidota; class Bacteroidia; order Bacteroidales; family Bacteroidaceae; genus Bacteroides. The sequence goes on along the minus strand of DKPL01000059.1, from coordinate 31,946 downwards.
CAATAGAAAAATCATCGGCAGTGATTTGTTTGAACTGTCCTACTCCTACCCTAAAGGTTACTTTTACTTTCGATGGAAAAGTTCGCAATACTTTATCCGAAGGAAAACCAATACCTACAATAGGCACTTCAAGAGTTTTCTCGGTATAGATATCAGTGGTCAAGATACAGTTGATATTATCCGGAACAAACTTTACTCCTCTAATCTTAGCCAGTGTGAGGTTACAACGCAACGTGTCTGAAATATCAGTCTTCTTAAATGGCTGCGTATAGGCAGCAGTCAGGGTGTCGAGGATAGCCTGTGGCGCATACACCTTCACCGAATCCGGCGAATAAAGAGTATCCGAGATATAATATTGTCGAGCAGCAGTGACATAACCTGACAACTTCACCGGAATCAACTTTGACTTACCTGTAGAGTAGATATAATCGAGAGTATCGGGTGAAAGTGATAATAAACGGGTAGAAACATTAAACTGCCCAAGCACTTTGCGCTCGATATCAGTGGAACGAATCTTCACATGATTGTTTTTCACAAAGTCTTCGTTAAAATCGATAAATACCGGGGCAAGCTGACCACGAAGTAGATAGTTAAATAGAGCTGTACCACGATCTTTTATTTTCACCTGAACATTGGGCACAATATCAGAGGTAATCACTACATCTTCGGGAACTCCCTTCAAACGGATAGGAACATCAATTTCTGTTTCGTACTCTTTGTCTAACGTTTGTAGCAACCAAAAGCCCGAAGCAATGAATAAAAAAAACAAAAAGATTAAGAACTCTCTGCTTTTAGCACTCAGCAGAAAGTTCTTAATCTTTTTAGAATATTTCAAATAAAGATGTTTTGGATGTGATTGTCTTAACATCTATACTGAATTTATAAGTAAATTATTTAGGCTGTTGTGCTGCAGCAGTAGCATCAGCGAAAATAGAATTTTTATCGATTGTAATTCTTACATTGTTAGCAATTTCAAGAATAACAACATCATCAGTAATCTCTTTTACAACGCCATGAATTCCGCCGGCTGTAATCACCTTTTGGTTAACTTGCAATGATTTACGGAAATTAGCAATTTGTTTTTGCTTTTTGTTTTGTGGACGAATCATGAAGAAATACATGATAACAAACATACCGATCAACATGATCCATAGTAAGCTTCCATTCTGTGCTGGTGCCGGAGCCTGCAATAATAGTGTAACTAAATTCATAGACATTATTTTTTAATTGTTTGACTTATATGATGATAAACTATTTGGTTAGTTTACCCTCTCTTTTTAATTGGTTTACAATACCATCCAAAGTACCATTGATAAAGCTTCCGCTCTTCATTGTACTATATAGTTTTGCAATTTCTACATACTCATTTAACGAAACATTAATTGGAATGTTCGGAAAGCTCAAAATTTCAGCCAATGCAGTCTGCATAATGATGACATCCATAAAGGCAACACGATCTAATTCCCAATTTTTAATATTTTCGCTAATTAAATGGCGATAGTAATCTGCATTCAAAAGAGTGCGACGGAACAAACGACGAGCAAATTCTTGATCTTCTTCGTCTTTGAACTCAGGCAACAAAGGTTGATCTGCTCCAAGCTTCTCATCAAACTTCTTGATGGTCTTCAACACGAAAGTGTCAACAATCTCTTTATCATCATTCCAGTAAAGACTTTGTTCTTCAAGAACTTCATCAAGAGACTCGTTAGTAAAAATGAATGATTTGTAAATTTTACGCCAGAACTCACGATCAGCAGCATAAGAAGTATCGGTTGACTCCATATACTCTTTATACAAATCAGAAGCAGCTATTTTTTCAAATAACTCCTTAATGAAATCTTGATCGTTATTCCAATTTCGTTTTTGATTGGTTGTGAACTCCAACAACTGAGTGTTGACTTCGAGCTGAGCTACGAACTTGTTTTCTACAAACCTCATGTTAGGATGCAGATCTTCACTAGTGGGTTTAAGTTTAGCTTTTGCGGTTTCAATACGTTTCCGCGCGTATTCCGTCAATGCAACCATCAACATCAATAGATAGTTATACAAATCATACGCTTTTGAAAGGCTAAAGAACAACTCTTTTTCTGCTGAATCTAAGTTTTTGCTTCCATTCTGATAGTAAGAATATACTATCTGTATGATTTTTAGACGAATAAGAACTCTGTTAATCATAAATCTTTTAAAATACTTATTATTTACGAATGGCAAAAGTAGCGTTTTTAAATGAGTTTGCCCAAACAAATGATATTTTTTTATATAACATTTCATTCTCTTCTCATTTTCTTTTGACAGTTTAAAAAAAAGTTTCAATTTTGGGCCGATTTTAAACATACACATAGTAATTATGAAAGATATTAAAAAGATAACGGGAACAGATATTAACGATAAAGAGATTGTATTCTCAAAGTCAATAAAGGCAGGAAAACGTATTTACTATCTTGATGTGAAAAAGAACCGAAAAGAGGAAATGTTTTTAGCTATCACCGAAAGCAAAAAAATTGTTTCGGGCGAAGGCGATGATTCACAAGTTAGCTTCGAAAAGCACAAAATCTTTTTATACAAAGAAGATTTTGAGAAGTTTATGACTGGATTGAGTCAAGCCATTGGATACATCAACGAACAACAAAACGGAGAACTCTCTACAACAACTAAAGCAGAAGACACGATCCCAACATCTGAAGAAATCAAGATCGATATTGATTTTTAAGTAACTAATATTTTGATATATCGCAAAAGTGTCGTACTTTTGCACCGCTTTTTGCACATCGTGTGGTTTTTTAATCACAACGTGTGATGGTGAATTAAGCAAAACAATTACTTAATTTAGAGTAACACAAAAATTAAAAAAATGAAATCAATTGAAGTAAAAGGAACTGCAAGAACTATTGCAGATCGCTCTTCTGTTCAAGCTAGAGCATTGAAAGAAATCCGTAAGGATGGTGGTGTACCTTGTGTATTATACGGAGGTGAAGAAATTGTTCACTTTACTGTACCTGCTGAAGGTTTGCGTAACTTGGTATTTACTCCACACATTTATGTAGTAAATCTAGCTATCGATGGCAAAGAAGTTAAAGCAATCATGAAAGATATCCAATTCCACCCTGTTAAGGATACTATTCTTCACGTAGACTTCTTCCAAATTAACGAAGAAACTCCTATCGTAATGGAAGTTCCAGTACAACTAGAAGGTTTGGCTGAAGGTGTGAAAGCCGGTGGTAAATTGGTTCTTCAAAGCCGCAAACTTAAAGTGAAAGCGTTGTATACTATCATCCCTGAAAAATTGACAGTAAACGTTGCTCACTTGGGTCTTGGTAAAACTGTTAAAGTTGGCGAATTGGCTTTCGAAGGTCTTGAACTTCTTAACGCTAAAGACGCTGTTGTATGTGCAGTTAAGTTGACTCGTGCCGCAAGAGGTGCAGCAGCTGCAGCTGGAAAATAATCGATAGATTAAAATACAAACATATTATTAAACGCGGATTATCACAGAGTCATATCTGTGTTAGTCTGCGTTTTTTATTTTCAATATAGATTACTCTTTTTTGAATATGAAATATTTAATTGTAGGATTGGGAAATATAGGCCCAGAATATAAAGAGACACGCCATAACATTGGGTTTATGGTGGTTGAGAAAATGGCGAAACTAAATAATACGCCTTTTGTAAGCGGTCGCTATGGTTCTACGGCTTCTTTCTCGCTCAAAGGGCATCAGATTGTTTTGCTGAAACCTTCTACTTTTATGAACTTGAGCGGACTGGCTGTCCGATATTGGATGCAACAAGAGAAAATTCCGTTGGAGAATGTTTTGATTGTGGTAGATGACTTGGCATTGCCTTTTGGAGTGCTTCGCTTAAAACCACAAGGTAGCGATGCAGGACACAATGGATTGAAGCATATTGCTGCTACTTTGGCTACTCAAAACTACAATCGTTTGCGTTTTGGCATTGGCAGCGACTTTCCTAAAGGCAGACAGGTAGACTATGTATTAGGTAGGTTTTCTGACGAGGATTGGACTACAATGGAGGAACGCTTGGAAATGGCATGCGACATTATTCGTAGTTTTTGTTTGGCAGGAGTTAATATTACCATGAATCAGTATAATAAGAAATAATACGATATGGCAGAGGCAAGAATCGACAAATGGCTGTGGGCAGTTCGTATCTTTAAAACTCGAACAATAGCAGCAGAAGCTTGTAAAAAAGGGCGTGTGAGCTTGAATGGTTCATTCATCAAGGCTTCGCGTATGATTAAACCGGGAGATATTATCCAGGTAAAAAAAGCACCAATCACCTACTCTTTTAAAGTACTCCAAGCTATCGAAAAGCGTGTGGGCGCCAAACTGGTACCCGAGGTAATGGAAAATGTTACAACGGCCGATCAATATGAAATTCTGGAACTAAGCAAAATTACCGGATTTATTGACCGTGCACGCGGAACAGGACGTCCGACAAAAAAAGATAGAAGAAGTCTTGAGGAGTTTGCAGATAGTGAATTCTTTGATGAGTTCGACTTTGGTGATGAGGATTGAACAACTAATAAACAATAAATAAACGGGTACTAAACGAAAGGTGATTCGTCTTTATATTGACTATGATTAATATAAATTGAAACACATTTCGATTATGAATGCTAAATTGCCCGTTGATATTGTTTTTCATCCTTCGTGGTGGAACAAACACGTTGGAATAGTTTTTGATAAAGATTTTTTCTATAACCCCGAGCGCCGTGTAAAGGATGAAATGAAAATGGAGAATGAACTCTATCGTCGTTTCGGAGATTTAGGATTGGGGGAAAATCACGATAAGGAGTTACCGCAAATTGGTGCTATACACAATGCAGCGGGTTACTTACTTTCTGAAATGTTGGGGTGTACAGTTGAGTATTTCAACAATTCTGCACCACAGGTTATCTGTGCACACCACGAGGGCTTCGATCTTGACATAGAGGCTCCGTTCAACCATCCTTCGTTTAAAGCACTTCAACAACTTATTGCTACGCTGAAAACTAAATATGGCTATGTATGTGGCGATGTGAATTGGGGTGGAATTCTAAATTTGGCCATCGACTTGAAGGGAGAAAGCATCTTTCTGGATATGGTGATGCAACCGGAAGAGTGCAAGGCTTACTTTAGTAAAATCGCTCAGGTGGTGGAGCGTTTCTTAAACTACATTCATAGTGAAACTGGAAGTACATCAATCTCGGTGAATAGCATTGCACGATTGATAGACAAGGCAACTTACATTCACTCGGAGTGTTCGCATACAATGATCAGTGCCGAAGATTACCAAGAGTTTCTGTTACCGTTTGATGTAGAGTGGAGTAAAAAGTTTCGTCCGTATGGTATTCACTATTGTGGCAAAGATCCGCATCGACATGCGAAACAGTTTGCTATGATTTCAGATCTGGAGTTTCTAGATTTGGGCTGGGGAGGTGATGTAGCTCTTTTAAGAGAGGAGTTGCCCAATACATTCTTTAGTATTCGCTTAAACCCGGTAGACTTAAATAGCTACAGCCATGAAGAATTAAAAAACATCATCCGCGAACGAGTTTTAGCAGCAAAAGATCCCTATAAAACCGGAATTTGCTGTGTAAATATGGACGATAAAGTAGAGGATGATAAGATAAGAACCATTTTTAAAACAGTAGACGAGTTACGCCAAGAGATGTAAAGAGGCTATACTAATTGAAAAGGGGCTGAATAATTTCAGCCCCTTTTTCATTAGTATAGGTTTGCCTTAATAGTATCAATCAATGCTTGATTTTCAGCATCCGAAAGATATACTTTACCTGGATTCATTTGGAATAAACCACCATAATCAGGTCCGTCTACATATTTTGGTACCAAATGGAAATGCAAGTGTGATAACTTATCAGAGTATGCACCATAGTTGATTTTTTCAGGGTTGAATGCTTTGTCCATAGCACGTGTCACACGTACTACATCTTCCATAAAAGCATTGCGATCAACATCGCTCAACTCGTTCAAATCGTTTACGTGGTCTTTATAAGCCACTAAGCAACGACCATGGTAAGTTTGTTCTTTAAATAAGAATACACGTGATACTGACAATTGAGCAATTTCAATCATCAAGTTATGCAAAGTTTCATTGTTTTGACAGTATAAACACTCTTTTGGATCGCTTTTCATGATATCTGTTATTTTAAAATTTATGTTATCACAAATATAGTATATCTCAGGAGGACGAATGTAGATTTTTTAGTTCTTTTGCCCTACTAATTGGTACACATTGTCTTTCTCTCCTACTAACCAAAGCACATCACCTTCTTTAAACGGGGTATCCATATCTACCGTCATCAACATATTGTTGGATCGCTCTACTCCGGCTATAAAACAATGAAACTTATCGCGGACCCCCGATTCTTTGATGGTTTTTCCGATAAAAGGAGAATCGGTATCAATAAGAAATTGACGAAGAATAAGCTCGTGTTTTTCGTAAGTTTCTACGTCGAGTTCTACTTTCTGTGCCATTATTTCACCAAAGATTTTTAGCTGTGCATCGGTACCAATAACTTGTATTTTATCGTAAGGGAAAATGCGGGTGTTTCCACCAGGAATATTAATACGTCGTTTACCACGCAGGATGGAGGTGACATGCACACCATACTTCTTGGCTAAACTCAGTTCCATAAGAGTTTTACCACTCCATAGAGATTCGCCGGGTATTTCATAATCGGCTAAATGCAAATCGTGCGAAAGTAACCTACCGGCATAGGCGGGTTGTTTATCTCCTAAATATTCATCGCGTATCTCACGCGAACGAAGATTCTGAAAAAAGCGACGTTCGATAAGAATAGATTGGCGTTTGAGACGACGAGAACCAACCATCAACACAACTATTAATATAGTTGTTCCAATCATTAAACTGATAGAGGCTTTAAAGAGGCCGGCGATGATAAACATGATAAAAGTGATAACAATAACCACTCGCAACACAATAGTAGCTACCAAAGGAGCACGATTTGAACGATGATCATTCCAAAGAGTAGTAAACTCGATAGAATGGTTCTTCTTAATCATAATGGCACGCAAAAAGGGCGATATAAGCAAAATGGTCAGTCCGGCACCTATGAGCGAGCCCCAGAAATCATTAATAGTATCGCGAAAGAAAGGAGTAACCCAACGGAGGGATATAAAAACAATAGCTAAACTTAAAATAGAATATACTACTACAATCTTGAGCATGGCAAGAAGTAGTTTATGCCAAAGATTCTCGTGATTGACTGTTTGGGAACCGGCAGTGTATCGGGTAAGAAACTTTCGCCATGAGTGAGGCAGATGCTTATCTACATAAAGGTAGGCAGGATCGGCTACGCGAATCATGTATGGAGTAAGAAAAGTGGTAATGACTGACACGGCTACCACAATGGGATATAAAAATGAACTAGTAACGTGAAGAGATACACCAAGTGCAGCAATAATAAAGGCAAATTCTCCTATCTGGGTAAGACTGAAACCACATTGCATGGCTGTTTTTAAAGGCTTTCCTGCAAGCACAACTCCAAAAGTTGCAAAAAGAGACTGACCGATAATGACAACTAGGGTGACTACTATAATAGGAACAATATAGGTACCAATCATAACAGGATCGACCATCATTCCTACCGATACAAAGAATACGGCACCAAATAAATCTTTCACCGGTTTTACAATGTGCTCGATGGATTCAGCTTCAACCGTTTCGGCTAAAATAGACCCCATGATAAAGGCGCCAAAAGCAGCTGAGAATCCGGCATAATCTGCTACCACTACCATGCCCAGGCAAAGAGCGAGAGAGACAATCAAGAGGGTTTCATCACTCATCAGCTTACGACATCTCTTTAAAAATTCGGGGATGAGATAGATACCTACTACGAACCATAGAATAAGAAAAAAGACCAATTTACCAATGCTAAATAGCATCTCTGTGCCTTCGAAGTTACTACTCACAGCAAGGGTAGATAGCACAACCATCAGCACAATGGCCAGGATATCTTCGATGATAAGAATGCTTAAAACGAGTTTTGCAAAGTTCTGCTTACTGAGTCCTAAATCGTCAAAAGCTTTATAGATAATGGTAGTGGATGACATAGCAATCATTCCGCCCAAGAAGAGACAGTCCATTCGTTGCCACCCAAAGCAAAGCCCTACTCCCACCCCAAGAAGCATCATACAAAAGATGATGGTGCAAGCGGCGATGACCGCAGCTCCTCCTACCTTAACAAGTTTCTTAAAGCTGAACTCTAGTCCAAGTGCAAAGAGTAAAAAGATTACTCCGATATCTGCCCAAGTTTGAATATTGGCTTTATCAATAACCGATGGAGTGAAAGTGATGTGCGGGCTTGCTAAAAAGCCTGCCACAATATAACCCAACACCAAGGGTTGTTTTAATTTCTTAAATATCAGCGTCATGACACCCGCACAAATCAGTATCAGTGCTAAGTCGGCTATCAGGGTGGGCAAATGAGACATAGGTTCGCAGTTTGGTTCATCTACAAAAATAGAGGAAATTTAACAAAATAGAGGTGTTACAGCTTAAAAACTTTTTAGTAATTACCCATATTTTAATGAAAAGACAGCAGTACCTAGACTCAATACGGCTTGATAAAAAAAAAGAGCAGCATAACTCACTATTGAATTATGCTACTCTAATTTACATTTTATTTAAGTATCGTTTAAATGCCTTTAAGTTCCCACTTATTTTCTGAACGGCGGACGAACAACTTTAGCTTTAAGCTTGCGACCACGCATATCGATAAGTATTTCGGTATCTAAAGCAGTATATTCGGGAGTAACATACCCCATCCCGATTCCGATTTTACGAATAGGCGACATGGTACCCGAAGTAACTACCCCTATCTTCTCGCCTTCGAGGTTAAACAGTTCGTATCCTTGGCGTGGAATACCACGGTCAACCATCTCGAAGCCAATCAATTTACGAGTAGTTCCCTCTTTTTTCTGTTTTTCTAAGCGAGCTCTATCAATAAAATCTTTTCCTTCGGCAAATTTAGTAATCCAACCCAAACCAGCCTCAATGGGTGATGTAGTATCGTCCAATTCGTGTCCGTATAAGCAGAAGCCAGCTTCAAGCCTCAACGTATCGCGTGCACCAAGTCCGGCAGGTTTAATGCCAAACTCCTCGCCTGCTTTGAATACAGCTTCCCAAATTTGCTGTGCATCTTTGGGGTAGAAATAGAGTTCGAAACCACCAGCTCCGGTATAGCCGGTATTAGAGATTATTACCTCCTTCACACCCGCCATCTCACCAACTTTAAAGGTGTAGTATGGGATGGTAGATAAATCAATATCAGTAAGTTTTTGCAGGGTAGCTTGTGCTTTAGGACCTTGCACAGCTAGCTGTGCCACATGGTCAGATGAGTTTTCGAGAATAGCTCCCATTGGGTTGTTATTGAAACACCAAGCCCAGTCTTTTTCAATATTGGCAGCATTTACCACCAACATGTATTTATCTTCGGCATATTGATAAACCAATAAATCGTCGATAATGCCACCTTCTCCATTGGGGAAACAAGTATATTGTATCTTACCCGGTGATAAAGCTGCCACATTATTGGAAGTGATGTGTTGCAGAAATTCTAAAGCATTGGGACCTTTCACCCAAAACTCGCCCATATGAGAAACATCAAACACCCCTACCGCATTGCACACGGTGAGGTGTTCATCGATGATTCCTGTATATTCAATCGGCATATTATAGCCGGCAAATTCGTGCATTTTACCTCCTAACGAGATATGATTGTCAGTAAATGGAGTGGTTTTCATGTTATTCTATTTTAAGGTATTTCGTATTAGGCTTGTTTGGCTACCAGCTCAGCTATTTTCACAACTACTTGCATGGCTTTTTCCATGTTGGGTATCGGCAAATACTCGAAACGGCCGTGGAAGTTAATACCTCCTGCGAAAATGTTAGGACAAGGAAGACCTTTGAATGAAAGTTGTGCACCATCTGTCCCACCACGAATAGGCTTCACATTAGGTTTCACCCCTACGGCTTCCATAGCTTCGAAAGCAGTGTCGATGATATGCATCACTGGTTCTATCTTTTCGCGCATGTTATAATATTGATCGCGCAATTCAAGTGTTGCAGTATTCTCACCATATTCAGCATTGATTTTACGAACTAAGTGAGCAACTTCGTGCTTACGACTCTCAAAGCGTGAGCGATCGTGATCGCGAATGATATAAGAAAGGGTCGTCTCTTCGACTGTACCTTGAATGCCTATTAAGTGGTAGAATCCTTCGTAACCTTCGGTATGTTCGGGGGTTTCGTGACGAGGTAACATCGAAATGAACTGATTAGCCACACGAATAGAGTTAATCATCTTATGTTTAGCATAACCTGGATGTACGTTACGACCTTTAAAGATAATTTTTGCACCGGCAGCATTGAAGTTTTCAAATTCAAGTTCGCCCAGTTCACCACCGTCCATTGTGTATGCCCAAGCACATCCGAATTTTTCTACATCAAACTTATGAGCACCCAAGCCAATCTCTTCATCGGGGTTAAAACCGACACGAATGTTGCCATGTTCTATTTCAGGATGATTCTTAAGATATTCAATAGCAGAAATGATTTCGGCAATACCGGCTTTATCATCGGCTCCAAGCAAAGTTGTCCCATCAGTGACAATCAAATCTTCGCCTTTATGATGCAACAATTCAGGAAATTGTCTTGGACTCAGTACTACATTTTGTTCGGCATTGAGAATAATATCAGACCCATCGTATTTTTCAACGATACGTGGTTTAACATCTTTGCCACTCATATCGGGACTGGTATCCATGTGCGAAATAAAGCCAATGGTAGGAACCTGCTTTGATGTATTGGCAGGAAGAGTGGCAAAAAGATAACCATTTTCATCCAATGAAATATCTTCTAATCCTAACGACTCCAGCTCGGTTTTAAGATATTGTGCAAAAACCATTTGTCCGGGAGTACTGGGAGTAACCTGGGTTGTCTCATCTGCTTGAGTATCAAAGGTTACATACTTTAAAAAGCGTTCAACTAATGTCATATTAATGTGATATTTACAATTAAACAATTGCAATTACTATTGCCGTAAAGATAGAGAAAGGGTAAATAAAAGACAAATTAATTGGATGTATATTTTGGTTCATCCTTTAAACAATGCTAATATACTTTCATTTTGTCAATTCATCTGCTAAAAAACAGTTAGAGTCAATGATAAAAAGAACTATCATTGACTCTAAGCATATAGGGAGAAAAATTATTTTTTAAAAGTGACTGCTACCGTCGAAACAGTGGGTACAGACTTTGCATTTTGGTAGTCCGATAGCTTCGATTAAAGTTTCAACAGTATTAAATTTCAATGAAGTGAGTCCTAAACGGTCGCGGATGATTTCAACCATCTTGTCGTATTCGGGCGAACCGGTAGTAGCATATTTATCGAGATTCTTATTTTCATCGCCTTCAAGCTCTTTAATGATACGACGAGTGATTAATTCGAGTGGACTTTTTGAAGCGGTGAAGCCAATATATTCGCATGGGTAGACTAATGGAGGACAGGCAATACGCATATGAACCTCTTTTGCACCATAATCGAATAAGATTTTTACGTTGTCGCGAAGCTGAGTACCACGCACGATAGAGTCATCGCAAAATAACAAACGTTTATTGTTGAGCATAGCGCGGTTGGGAATCAGTTTCATTTTGGCAACCAGATTGCGCATCTCTTGATTGCTAGGAGTAAAGCTACGAGGCCAGGTAGGAGTATATTTGCAAATGGCTCGATGATAAGGTACTCCTTTGCCTTCGGCATATCCTAATGCCATACCTACTCCCGAGTCGGGGATGCCGCAAGCACAATCTACTTCAGAGTCATCAGTTTGCCCCATCTTCACTCCGCTGGTAAAACGAACCTCCTCGACATTGCGTCCTTCGTAGCATGAGGTTGGAAATCCATAGTAAACCCATAAGAATGAACAAACCTGCATATCTTCGTTGGGTTTGCGAAGCTGAGTGATACCCTCACTAGTGATATGTACAATTTCGCCTGGTCCCAAGTAACGCTCTATCTCATAATCTAAGTTAGGAAAACTAGTAGACTCACTGGTAGCAGCAAATGCACCTTCTTTTTGACCAATAACAATTGGTGTACGTCCTAGATAGTCTCGAGCGGCAATGATACCGTTTTCGGTAAGCAGCAACATAGAGCACGAGCCTTTAATACGATGGTAAACATTCTCAATGCCCTCTACAAAATCTTTTCCTTGAGTGATGAGCATGGCAATAAGCTCTGTTTGATTGGTGTTGCCTTGACTCATTTCGGCAAAATGCATGTTTTGCGATAGCAAATACTCTTCGAGCTCGTCAATGTTGACTATTTTGGCTACTGTAACAATAGCAAAACGACCCAAACGAGAATTAATCACAATAGGTTGTGCATCTGTATCACTGATAATCCCGACACCGGCATTGCCAACAAACTTATCTAACTCTGCTTCAAATTTTGTGCGAAAGTATGAGCTTTCCAGGTTGTGAATTGAGCGAACAAAGCCCTTTTCTTTACTATAGGTAGCCAATCCACCTCGTTTTGTACCCAAATGCGAATTATAATCTGTTCCATAAAACAAGTCTGTGACACAGCTCGATTTGGATACGGTTCCGAAAAAACCTCCCATAAAATATCTACTCCTTTTTGGTTTGTTAAAATTGAAGGCGTAAAGTTAATAATTATACAGTTTGACTGATATGACTTGCTCTATTTTTTCGAAAAAAAATAGCTCTTACTAAAGATTAGTAAGAGCTATTCATTCAAAAACTTATTCTTATCAAATAGATATTGTTTCGCAGCAACAATCTATTATTTCCATTTCTTCATCTCTTTTTTATCGGCTGGTGTTGCTTCAATAAGGCTCATGGCATAACCACCACTACGAGCTTCTTTGATAGCCATTTTAGTTTTATTGGTTACCAAGCCTTTTTTAATTTGGTAAGAAGTAGGGTTAGTATCGTAATCAGCATCTTTTCCATCAGCATAAAGTGTAGCTACATATACTTTATCAGGATCAAGAAAATCGAGTGCAATGTTTGAAGTACGTGCATTTTCGTCGGTAATACCTCCTACAAACCAGTTATTTGTTCCTTTAGCTTTGCGAGCCACAGTGATATAGTCACCCGGTTCAGCCTCTAAGTATTTGCTTTCGTCCCAATCAATAGCTACATCTTTAATAAACTGAAAAGCATCCATGTGTTTTTCATAGTTTTCAGGAAGATCGGCAGCCATTTGGAGTGGGCTATACATAGTTAAGTATAGTGCCAATTGTTTAGCCAAAGTAGTGTGAACCCATCCTTTATTATCATTATCAAGGAAGTTCAATTTAGTATCGAAGATACCCGGAGTGTAATCCATTGGACCACCAATCAAACGAGTGAAAGGCAACACAGTAGTATGGAAAGGCTTATTTCCGCCAAAGGCTTCATATTCTGTTCCACGAGCCGACTCATTACCAATCAAATTAGGATAAGTACGACTTAAACCGGTTGGGCGTGTAGCCTCGTGTGCATTGACCATTACTTTATAATCAGCAGCTTTCTTCACAGCATGTAGGTAGTGATTATTCATCCATTGTCCATAGTGATGTTCGCCACGAGGAATGATGTTTCCTACATAACCGCTTTTCACTGAATTATAGCCATTGTCAGCCATAAATTGGTATGCCTCGTCCATGTGTCGTTCGTAGTTGCGAACCGATCCTGAAGTTTCGTGATGCATCATCAATTTCACTCCTTTGCTCTTAGCATAGTCGTTAAGCATTTTCACATCAAAGTCGGGATATGGTGTTACAAAGTCGAACACATAATCTTTTGATTTACCAAACCAGTCTTCCCAACCTTCGTTCCAACCTTCTACCAATACTTGATCGAAGCCATGCTCAGCAGCAAAATCGATGTATTTTTTTACATTCTCGTTGTTAGCAGAGTGTTTACCATTAGGTTTAGTTTTAGTATAGTCTGTTTCACCCAACTTCACTGATGGAAGTTCGTCGGTGTAAGCCCACGAGCCATTGCCAGTAATCATATCCCACCACACACCAATGTATTTTACAGGTTTAATCCACGATACATCTTCATATTGAGTAGGTTCGTTTAGGTTCAATGTCATCTTAGAGTTTAACATATCGCGAGCATCATCGCTTACGATAATAGTACGCCAAGGCGAAGTAGTAGGTGCTTGCAAATATCCTTTATTGCCTTGTGCGTCAGGAGTAAGCCATGATTCAAATACCATGTTCTTATCATCCAAGTTAAGGTTCATCAACGAGTAGTCTACCAAAGCCGCTTCGTGCAAGTTAATGTAAAGTCCGTCATCGGTTTTCATTTGCAATGAAGTTTGAACTCCGGTTGGCGAGAAGGTTTGCTGTGAAGTATTCTCAGTAACTGCTTCATCCATCAAGCCACGAATCTCAGATAAACGAGACTCCATATAGTCATACTCTTGAGTATCATAGTCTCCTGGAATCCAGAAAGCCTTGTGGTCGCCAGTCATGGCAAACTGTGAGTGTTCCTCTTTGATGACAAAGTAGTTTAGATTGTCTTGCAAAGGAAACTCATAACGGAAACCTAAGCCATCGTTGTATAAACGAAAACGGATGATGATGTGACGATTTTGTGCTTTTTGATCTAAAGTCACCGCCATCTCGTTGTAGTTGTTGCGAATAGTTTTAGTTTCGCCCCATACCGGTTCCCAAGTTTCATCAAACGATGAATCTTCTACGTTAGTGATGGTAAATCCATTCATCAAGCCCGGATCGTCTTTTAGTTCAAGCCCTAGCTTAGATGGTTTTACAACCTCTTTATTTTTATAAAAAAGCTCGTATTCGGGTTCGCCCGTATTACTTAAAAAGAAGTTCAGTTTTAACTGCCCATTTGGAGAAGTTATACTCTCTACTGCTTTGATTGTTGTCATCGAAAAAATGGCAAACAGTAAAAGAGTCATTTTGAATGTTAGCGTTTTCATGCGATTCATGGATATAATATTTGTATTAAAATTCGTAATTGCAAATTTATAGCTGAAAGTTGAAGTTGATACTCTTATATAAAACAAATATAAAACATATATTGTCTACAAAAGATTTAAAACACTGATATTAAACATCATACAACAACAGTAAAAACAGGAAAATATAAATCTTATTTAGCCTACTGCACCTATATTCATCAGATTTTCTTCAAAATTATCACGATCAATAGCTTTATTTTTCACCTTATTGCGGTAAGTATAAATGGTATTGATAGAGTAATGAAGAAAGTTAGCAATCTTAGAGCTATCATCAATACCCAATCGGATTATAGCAAATATACGCAGTTCGGTATTAAGTAACTCACCCGTTTTCAGAACAAAACGTTCGTCGGGTTGCAACAGTTCGTTTAGCTCTTTGACAAAATCGGGATAGATTTGCAAAAAGGCACTATCAAAACTGGCATAAAACTCTTTTTGCTCCATACTGGCAAATTGTGACGACTTAGTGAGTTTAAGCAATTCTTCTGTTTGTCCTGCCATAATCTTGCGGTTCACTGTGCTACGAAACCGATCGAGCTTTTCGATATAAAGTGAACAGAGGTTTAAGAAATGGCCAATATACTCCTCTTTGATGTGATTGGCCTGTCGCAGCTTACTCTCGGTAGAAGAAAGTTTCTTCATCTGCTTGTATATCCAAAACAAAGAAGCGATAAGAAAGATGGAAAGTACACTAACTAAAATAAGAAAAACTAAAAGCTGCCGACGCTGTTCTTCGGTTTTCATCTGATAAGAAGCATTGATAACGGGCAATACGGCCGAAATCTCTACTGTTCGCAAACGAGCGTTACAAAATACAGCATCGTATAATGAATATTTAATATAGCGATAGGCTCGATTGAGATCGCCTCGTTCATAAAGCGAAAGAGCTAGATTTTGCAAAGCTGCATTCTCCTTAACAGAAGCTTCTACATCGGATATGGCTGAAAGAGCCAAATAGTAAATATAAAGATTGTCGTTGCCTTGATTTTTGTAGATCAAAGCCATGGTAAATGCGGCACGAGCATAAATATTGGATATCTCAGGAACGTCTTGTAGCAATTCTTGAAGTACCTCCTCGGCACCCTTGTAGTTATTCTGGCTATATTGCTGTTCAGCACTATATAACTTATATTCTGCAGTTTGCGGCGGCAGAACCATAAGCAATGAGTCGCGATACAAATATTGCTTATGATTGTATAACTTTACATATTCGGGGTTCTGAGTATAAGTACTCAAGAAAGAGTAAATCTGACGACCACAGTTGTAGTAGGTTGCCAATAGTGACTCGGGAAGGTGTTGCCTAGGGATATCATAAAATCGTTCTAAAGCCTCTTTATACATGCCCGAAACAGACAAAACTAATGCTTGCGAAATATAAACTTCATCTTTCCAAGCGTTATTATTGGAGGCATTGGCAATGAGCAAGCTCCGGTCAAAGTACTTCATGGCGGAGTCGGTGATGAAAACGGTATAAGCACGCCCCACTTCATTATTAAGTCGAAACTGCTGGTCAACACTCAATCCGTGACGATTCAACTGAGTTTTCAAGCTATCTATCAAGAGTTGGTGTTGAGCCATATATATAGGCTGATTGCGAAGAGCCAAATCAAGTTCACTCAATACTCCTTTATCGCTCCCTTTTGAAAATCCCCAAACAGTAAGCAAACCGGCAATCAGACAGAAGACTAAAATTATTCTTTTTCTCATACTATCATATTAAAGGCACTCCAAAAATACATAATTATAGTAGGAAGCCCATTTAGATTGAATTGTTAAAACTGAAAACGTTTTCGAAAACGTTTGCGGGAAATTAGTAAACAAACTATTTTCGATGCAATAAAGACACCTTTGTCTCTTACTTCATCTTTATTTGCCAGCTTTTACCAAAGGTTTGGAACTATCTTCCCAATAGTTGGGCAACGTAGTTTCAAGCCCTTGAAACTAAACAAAACTAAAAGCTACAAGTTCAACGAAAAGCCGATGTGATGCAATAATCGTTATCAAAAGCTATAATTGCCTTTATTACTCAAGACTTAACAATAAGAAACGAACAAAAAAGTTTGACCATTGTTTTAAACAAATCTATTTATAAAATATACTTCTGTGATGTTTTTATATAAATAGGTTTCTTCGATATAAATCAATCATTTTTAAACTTTTAAAACGATATGAGAATAGAGAAAATTACAGGACGAGAAATCCTTGACTCAAGAGGTAATCCTACAGTTGAAGTAGATGTTGTGTTGGAATCGGGTATTATGGGACGTGCTTCTGTGCCATCAGGAGCTTCTACCGGCGAAAACGAAGCATTAGAACTTCGTGATGGTGATAAAAATCGCTATGGTGGTAAAGGCGTGTTGAAGGCTGTAGAAAATATTAATACGATTATCGCTCCTCACTTAATTGGGGTATCGGCTCTTGAACAAAGAACAATAGACCGCATGATGTTGGCTTTGGATGGTACTAAAACCAAATCGAAACTTGGAGCAAATGCTATTTTAGGTGTTTCGATGGCTGTAGCTAAAGCAGCTGCCAATTACTTAGATATCCCTTTGTATCGTTATATTGGTGGAACCAATACTTATGTATTGCCAGTACCCATGATGAACATCATCAATGGTGGTTCGCACAGTGATGCGCCAATCGCTTTTCAGGAGTTTATGATTCGACCCATTGGTGCTAAAACTTTTAGAGAAGGTTTGCGCATGGGTGCCGAAGTATTTCATGCTTTGAAGAGTGTATTGAAGAAACGCGGTTTGAGCACTGCTGTTGGTGATGAGGGTGGTTTTGCTCCTACACTAGATGGCACTGAAGATGCGTTAAACTCTATCTTAGAGGCTATCAAAACTGCAGGTTACGAACCAGGTAAGGATGTTACTATTGCTATGGACTGTGCGGCATCTGAATTCTACAAAGATGGCATTTATGATTACACTAAGTTTGAAGGTCCCAAAGGCAAAAAACGTAATGCATTCGAACAAATTGACTATTTGGAAGAACTAATCAATAAATATCCTATCGACTCTATCGAGGACGGTATGAGTGAAAACGATTGGGATGGCTGGAAGAAATTGACTGATCGCATCGGTGACCGCTGCCAATTGGTAGGTGATGACTTATTTGTGACTAACGTAGACTTTTTAGCTAAGGGTATCGAAACAGGTTGTGCTAACTCAATCTTGATTAAAGTAAATCAAATTGGCTCTTTAACTGAAACTTTAGAAACTATCGAAATGGCTCATCGTCATGGGTATACTACTGTGACTTCACATCGTTCGGGAGAAACCGAAGATGCTACTATTGCAGATATAGCTGTGGCTACTAATAGCGGACAAATAAAAACCGGTTCTATGAGTCGCTCAGACCGTATGGCTAAATATAACCAGTTACTTCGCATTGAAGAAGAATTGGGTGATAATGCAGTTTATGGCTACAAACGCATTGTGAAAGAATAAGAATCGGGAGTTCCGATTGCTGTATAAACAAGAAAAGAGGTGTTGACAAATCAACACCTCTTTTTTATGCTTATTTTACTACATATGACATAAACCAATCGTAAAACTGCTTGATGCCATACTCGATAGTGGTTGACGGTTGGTATGCAAAGTCGCGCTGCAAACGAGTAGTGTCGGCATAAGTAGCCACTACATCGCCCGGTTGCATATCCATCATATTGAGCTGAGCTTTGTGACCCGATACTTGCTCAATGACCGAAATGAAATCCATCAAATCAACAGGGTTAGAGTTGCCTACATTGTACACATAGAAAGGAACATCGCCTACAGGAGGATGAGCCACAATCTTCATAACACCTGCTACAATATCATCAATGTAAGTGAAATCGCGTTGCATATGTCCATGATTGAAAACCTTGATAGGTTCATCTTTCAAAATAGCATTCATAAATAAAAATGGAGCCATATCAGGACGCCCCCACGGTCCGTATACAGTAAAAAACCGCACTCCGGTTGTGGGTATATTATATAGTTTGCTATAAGCATGTGCCATGAGTTCATTCGACTTTTTGGTAGCAGCATACAAGCTCACCGGACTGTCAGTTTTGTCTTCTTCTGAATAAGGCACTTTTTCGTTCATTCCATACACACTACTAGAGCTAGCATAAACAAAATGTTTCACCGGATAGTGACGACAGTTTTCGAGTAAATTTAAAAATCCTATCAAGTTGGATTGCGCATAAGCATAAGGATTCTCGATAGAATATCGCACCCCTGCTTGTCCGGCAAGGTTTATAACCACTTCAAAATGTTCTTCGGCAAAGAGGGCCGTCAAACGAGTTTGGTCAGTCAAATCCATTTTAAAGAAACGATAGGTTGCAAAACTGCTACTTTGCACAGGTTTGCCTTCTATCCACTCTTTACAAGAAATGCCACACTGCAATAGGCGGTCGTACTTGAGCTGGGTCATATAGTAATCATTCAGATTATCTATACCCACAACTTGATAACCGCTCTTCAGTAGCGATTGAACAGTGTACATACCTATAAACCCTGCAGCGCCTGTTACTAAAACTTTCATCAAATCGTAATTTAGGTCTATATTATAATACTACGAGAATATAATTCCCTACCCTTTCGGTAGTTTTCTCTGATATATAGCTTTGCAAAGCTTCGCTATCTCGCAGTCGTCGGTTGGTAATAATCAAAACACCTTTAGAGTATTGATTGTTGAGAATATTGTCAACTTCTACTTTTTCTACATCTTGATTTAGGAATACATCCATACTTTCGGGGCGACGAATGCCATAAGTATAGAACGTATTGGTATCTGCTTGCTGAGATAGTTCAAGAGCTTTTTGACAAACATCTTTAAAACCTATTTCGCTATTGATAGCAGGAAATGACCATCCAGCAAAAAAGACAGTAAAAAAGACACCCATAGCCAACGAGTTAAGGGCATTATTAAGATGCTTGAAGCGATACAAAAACCACAAAGTTAATATACCACTCAACATCAAGAAGCCGACACCTATATACATAGTCCAGTGGCTATACATGGCCAACTCACCGGTATATACTAATATGATAAAAGCTATTAGCGAACAACTGAAAATAAGGGCAGGCACTGCTATGGTAAATGCCAACCATCTGCTCCATTTCATTCTTGACAATATGAGTATCGCCCAATAGACAAAGAAGGCATAAGCGGGTGCCAAGTACACGGCAATCTTCGAGCTTATAATAGATAGCATGATAAGAGTGGTGAGAGAGACTGTGATAAACATTCTTTCTAAGTCGGTAACCACATACTTGCCGGTACAGAAGATGATAACACCGATAATAAGCAATGACCAAGGTGCTAATGAGTACCAAATGGCAATGCCATAATAGTAGAATGGTTCTTTATGATGGAACGAGTCGACAGCACGATCGATGGTTTGATGAAACAGTAAGTTGTTAAGGTATGGTTCGCCTCCTTCGAGATAAACCGCCAAGAACCAAAGTGCACAAAGCCCCAAAAGAACACCCCAAGTTTTCCATCCCCAATAGCGACCAAATGTGCGAAACTCGCCCGAAATGGCTAAGAATACAAAAATGGATAACAAAGGAACGAGGATACCTACGGGACCTTTAGAAAATAACGCCAAAAATAGATATATGGGAAAAAGCCAAGAGTTTAACTTCTTGTTACCCCACCCTTTTCGGAGTTTATAAAAGGTATATAGCGACAATGTAATGAACATGCACATAAGCATATCCATACGAAGGGTTAAAGCCAAACCAAAGAAAAGCCCGGAAGTCATCAGCATCAGACGAGCTGTACGACGATATTCGTCGGAGATTTGATGCCCTACCCATTTATCCATCACTCCAACTATAGTTACAGCAGGAATAAATGAAAATAGTGATAGAAACCACATATAGTGTTGACCAAAAATTACTTTGCCCAACATAACAATCCATAGATACAAAGGAGGTTTATCGGCATAAGGCATACCTTGATTGTAAAAGGTAAAAAGATGACCGTCGCTCAAAGCTTCGTTGGCGATGCTAAGGTAGCGCAACTCATTGTCGGGAGTATAATCTCGAAAGAGCATAGCTGGCAATGCAGCTATAAAAAATCCAATCCACCAATAACTATTCTTCATTCTTTAAAGTTTTTGAGTGACGATAACCGATAATCAAATTTCGTGAATAAGCCAGAAAACCAACCGATTGCCCTAGGATTAAAACAGGGTCAAGACGGATGACTCCGTAGGCTATAATAATAAATGAACCGGCTAAACTAATAATCCAAAATCCCGCAGGCAGCAGTGACTCACTATGACGATAAGAGTAATACCACTGATAGATAAATCGAAGGGTAAACACAATCTGACCGGCAGAACCAAATATCAATAACCACAAAGGTACATCTTCGTTATGGAAAAAACTATTGATAAAATTAGGCAAGTCGTTAAGTGCAAATCCTCCTGCAGCTATGGGAGTTAAAATCAAAAAAGCTTTGAGTAGCATCGGTATTTTATTCCAAATACCTTTTTCTTTTAAATTCCACAGATATATATAGTAGGAAATGAATTGACCTAAAATAATGGCAAAATCATTGCGTAGCCATCCATATAAACACAACAAGTAAGAACCTGCAATACTTAATATCCAAAATATAGCTGGTGACACCACTTGCTTGGCACGCTCCGACAATATCCACTGACACAGTATACGAGCTGAAAAAAAAGCTTGAGCTAAAAAGCCTATAACAAATATAAAAAGACTTCCGCTTCCCATTAAACACCAATGTTATTATTGCTTACACGATAGTTTATATAGCGCTTTCTCATCCAACGATAGGCAAAGCAATCAACAAATGGGGCAACTAAACGATTCCATAAGTGATATTTTGACTCGCCGGCTACACGTGGGAAGTGTCTAACAGGGATTTGCTTGATTTGTCCTTCTTGCAACATGATTAGGGCGGGCATAAAACGATGCATTCCGGTAAAAAATGGGATGCGTTTGGCATAGTCTGTATGAAGTACTTTCAACGGACACCCGGTATCTTGCACATTGTCATTGGTCATCATACGACGAAACCCATTAGCAATTTTCGATTGCACTTTCTTGAAACCCGAATCTTTGCGATTGGCACGAATACCCATCACCAATTCATAGTTGGCTATATCTTGAAGCAATAAGTTAAAATCTTCGGGAGTAGTTTGTAAATCGGCATCCATATAACCTACATAGGGCGATTCTGCCATATCAATACCAGCCTTCATGGCTGCACTGAGTCCCGAGTTTTTTGCTAAATCAATATAAAAAAAGTCTTTATTACGATTGCAAACTTCGACAATTCGTTGGCTACTTTTATCCTTTGATCCGTCATTGACAAAAGGTACGCAAGCGGGATATAAAGATTGTGGTAAGAAAGCACTAAGTTTTTCTTCTAAGGAGTAGATATTGTCTTCTTCGTTGTAAACCGGTACAACAATGGTAAATTGATAATTAGCTGTTTTATTCATTAATTTCTATTTTATAGAACGTATCAAATTATTGGGGCTGACACAGCAAACCCCATAAATGGAATTGCAAAAATAGAAACTTATTTCTATTTAACTCAATTTATTAGTTACGAATGTTAGATAACGGTGATTTTAGAATGATTTCTTAAAGGAGTTAAGTTTTAATAATAAAATATCAACAAAAAAAGTTCTGTTTTCATGGGTTTGAAAACAGAACTTTACGAAATAGATTATAGGGGTATAAATTAGCCGCAATGGAAGTATTTATCAACCAACTTCACCATCTCACCGGGATTTCCTTTTAGATCGGTGCGCAAAGTGGTGTCGTGATAAGCACGGAGTTTAGAGATTATTCCATCAATCATTGCCGGACTAAAGACATTGTATTTCTCGTAAAAGGCACGTTGAGCTTCTAAGCAATCGGCAGAGGCAGCACAGCTATCGGGAAGATGAGCCAACGAATGCAGTTTATCGGCATTCTCGCTTTGGTGGATGTTTACATTTACATAAGTCTTTTGTGCAATATCTAAAGGATGGGGTTCTTCAAATCCGTGCCGACAAGCTACCGCAAGACCGGCAAGCAATTGATAAATATCGGCAGAACCATCGGGCGAACGCATCTCGACAGTCTGCTTTTGCGTGGTATCGTAATGTGAAGGAGATTCTAACGGATTGGCAATGCAACACATATCGGCCTTAGACGACCAACCTAGCGGAACACGAACCAACACGGAACGATTGCGATCGCCCCAACAAATATTGGTAGGTGCCTCTTGATGAGGTACTAAACGGAAATAAGAGGTAGGATTGGTGTTGCCAAAGGCGGTGATTGATGGGGCTAATACCATCATACCTGCAATCGCTTTTTTAGCTACATCAGATAGCGAACCGTTTTGAACCATCTGGTTTTGACCATCTTTCATAATCCGCATATGCACATGTAAACCGGAGCCGGCTTTTCCAACAGTTATCTTTGGAGCAAAAGTAATGTTGTAACCATATTCGTGCCCTAAATTGCGAATTATCCATTTGGCTATCATCAATTGATCAGCTGCTTCTTGAGCATGGACCGGTAAGAACTCTATTTCATTTTGCTCGTAGACATAGCCATTAAGCACAAAATTACCAACTTCGGAGTGACCATATTTTATCTGACCACCGGCTTGTGCAATGTAAGCCATGCACTGTGTACGAAACTCATTAAACTTAGCATAAGGGGCAGACTCGTGATAACCTCTTTGATCAGTAGCCGGATACATGCCCTCATCTTCAGAAATCACATAATACTCTAATTCTCCCATGGCTTGAAACTCCATACCGGTAACCTCCTTAAAGGCATTACAGGCTTTTTGCAAAGTATATTCGGGGGCGCTTTCTAAAGGATGACCATCTTTATCGAAAAATGAACAAAGCATGGCAACAGTAGGCTGCTCAGCAAAAGGATCGACAAAGGCAGTTCGAAATCGTGGAACGACATACAAGTCACTGCTTCCTGCTTCGATAAAGGGAAAAAGGCTAGATCCATCCACGCGTTCACCACAAGTGAGTATGGCATCTAAATAATCGGCATTATTGATTACGAAGTTTAGCGTTTTTAATCGTCCATCGGCAGCCGGATACATAAAATTGACCATTTGTATCTGGTTTTGGGCGATATACGAAATAATATCTGCTTTGGTAAATTGAGAAGTAGGCTTTTCTAAAAAAGCGACGAGTTGGTTAGGACTCATTAAGATTTCTTTTTCCATAATACTGTTGGTTGATTAACAGTTCAAATATATCAAATTGTCAACACAAACCAACACCAACTAAGAAAATAAAACTTAATTAATTGACAAATGACAGCAAAATCTATTTTCATCACCATATTGAAGTGAAAGTAAGGTTAATAGAGAGGGGAAAAATAAAGAAGCGCCCATCTCGTTTGTTTAAACAAAACGGGATGGACACTTAACATGAGTTGAAACAGCTTACACTAACAGTGTTTATGTTCTATAGTTTGGCATTGCGAATGTAGTCTACTACCCAAGCTCCAACTTCTTTAGTTCCGTATTTTGGACCACCAGCTACTTGTATCTCAGGAGTACGTACATTAGCATCTAATGATGCATTGACCGCTTCGCGAACCATTGCACCCTCTTTCATCAAATTGAAATATTCGAATAACATGGCTACCGATAGTATTTGAGCTAACGGATTGGCTATGTTTAAGCCTTTGGCTTGTGGCCATGAACCATGAATAGGTTCGAATACAGGAGTACTTTCTCCAGTCGATGCAGAAGGGAGTAATCCCATTGAACCACTAATTACAGATGCTTCGTCAGTTAAGATATCACCAAAGGTGTTTTCGGTTACCATCACATCAAAGAATGTAGGCTCCTGAATCATACGCATAGCGGCATTATCTACATACATATAATCAGTAGTAACATCGGGATATTGAGGAGCTATTTCTTGGGCTATCTTACGCCACAAACGCGATGATGCAAGTACATTGGCTTTATCGACTACTGTTAAGTGCTTACGACGCTTCAATGCATATTCATAGGCAACTTTCAAGATACGCTCAATCTCAGGACGAGTATAATAGTTCGTATCATAAGCTTTATCATTATCTTGATACTTTTCGCCGAAATACATACCACCTGTTAATTCGCGAATGCAAATAAAGTCGGCATTTTCAACCAACTCAGGACGAAGAGGTGATTTATGAATCAAGCATTTGAATGTTTCGACAGGACGGATATTGGCAAATAATCCTAACTTTTTGCGCATAGCCAAAAGCCCTTGTTCGGGACGAACCTTAGCAGTAGGATCATTGTCAAATTTCGGATCACCAATAGCCGAAAATAATACCGCATCAGCTTCTTTACAAATGCGATAGGTTTCTTCTGGAAAAGGGTCCCCAACAGCATCAATGGCACAAGCACCTACTAATCCGTGTTGATAACTAACCTTGTGTCCAAACTTATCACAAATAGCAGTCATCACATCTACGCCTTGAACGGCTATCTCAGGACCGATACCATCACCGGCCAATACAGCAATTTTAAAATCCATAATTATTTTTGATTTCTAAGTTTCTTATTAATTTTATACCACAATAGTGAACCAATTATTGGTCCGACTGAACAAATAGATCCATAAATCAGAGTTTCTGATACTGTTTCGAGTGGCTTGTTCATCCAGATTCTCAAAAGCACTCGCATTGCAATAGCAAAAACCCACATAGCAGGAATACACCACCACAGAAACCACTTGTTAGCCCTCATAACTTTCTTCGATAATATTTAGCATTTTAATTGTAGCTTTAATGGCGGCCTCTGTTTGATCAGCATCTAAACCACGAGTACGAAAAACTTTATCTTCATAGCTCCAAGTAATTACAGTTTGCACAAAGGCATCAGTTCGACCTCCGGGAGGAATAGTTACTGCATAATTGATAAGCATTGGAAATTTACGATTAAGCGTAGTCTTATAAATCTTTCGCAAAGCACGTACAAAGGCATCATACTGTCCATCACCAGAAGAGCTCTCTTGATAGGTTTCTCCATTAATCTCGATACTCAAAGTGGCCATTGGCTTCAAACCATGAGTTAAAGTAACGAAGTAACTCATTAGTTTGACTTTGTTGCTACTACCTTCGTGTTTCAATACATCCGAAATTATGTAAGGAAGATCTTCTGGGGTGACTAGTTCTTTTTTATCACCAAGCTCAATAATGCGTTCTGTGACTCGTTTCATTGATGTTTCATCCAAATCGAGTCCCATACTCTCTAAGTTTTTACGGATATTGGCTTTTCCTGATGTTTTGCCCAATGCATATTCGCGCTTACGCCCAAACCGCTCAGGCAACAAATCATTATAATAAAGATTATTCTTGTTATCTCCATCAGCATGCACTCCAGCTACTTGCGTAAAAACATTCTCGCCAACAATGGGTTTATTAGCAGGTATCATGATACTCGAATAAGACTCAACTACTCTACTCACATCATTTAAACGACTTTCGTCTATATTGGTTATTGCATTGAAATGATCTTTCAAAATAGCTTGTACGCTGGCAAGGGGTGCATTTCCTGCACGTTCGCCTAAACCATTGATGGTGGTGTGTAAACCACGAACCCCACTTAATACAGCTGCAAGCACATTACTAACTGCGAGATCGTAATCGTTATGAGCATGAAAATCAAAGTGTGTATCGGGATAGCGCTTCTTCATTTTACGCATAAACTCAATAACCTGCAAAGGGTTTAATATTCCCAATGTATCGGGCAGCATAAAACGCTTGATAGAGGTTTGTTTTAATGCATCAATCAATTGAAATACATATTCTGGAGAATCCTTCATTCCATTGCTCCAATCTTCAAGATAAACATTGACTTCGATATCAAGTTCGTTGGCATAATCAACTACTGCCATAATATCTTCAATATGTTCCTCAGGAGTTTTCTTTAGTTGATAGGTACAATGCTTTAATGAACCTTTGCAAAGAAGATTGATTACTCGGCATCCGGTAGATTGAATCCAATCTAATGAAACATGTCCGTCTACAAAACCTAAGACTTCAACTTTATGAAGTAGGTTACGACGAGCTGCCCAATCACAAATCATCTTTACCGCATCAAACTCTCCCTCTGACACACGTGCCGAAGCTACTTCAATACGATCTACTTTCAACTCTTCGAGTAAAAGCCGGGCAATCATCAATTTTTCATGAGGCACAAACGAAACTCCACTAGTTTGTTCACCATCGCGGAGCGTTGTGTCCATGATTTCTATTTTGACGCTTTTTCCCATGTTTCTATTTTATCTTTATTGGTCAATAGGAAGTCGATATCATCTAAACCATTCATTAAGCAATGTTTTTTGTAGGTATTAATTTCAAATTCCTCAGATTTTCCCGTTGCAGTGTTGGTTATTATTTGCTGGGGTAAATCTACAACCACCTCCATCTTAGGATTGTTTTCTATCGAATCAAATAATTCTGCTAAAAAAGATTCGCTTACTACTACAGGTAATACAAAATTATTCAACTCATTATTCTTATGTATATCAGCAAAAAAACTACTTACTACCACACGAAAACCATAATCGGCAATAGCCCATGCTGCATGCTCGCGACTAGAACCAGAGCCAAAGTTTTTTCCAGCCACCAAAATTTGACCACCATATAATGGATTATTCAACACGAACGAATCTATCTTATTACCCTCTTTATCGTAACGCCAATCACGAAAAAGATTTTCGCCAAAACCCTCGCGAGTAGTAGCCTTCAAAAAGCGTGCTGGAATGATTTGGTCAGTATCAACATTTTCTAATGGAAGGGGGACACAAGTACTTGTGATTATATCGAACTTTTGTTTCATCTTTCTTAATATCTTTATAACATTGCATTATTTGATAAACTCTCTCGGATCAGTGATAACACCGGTAATAGCTGCTGCTGCTGCAACTAATGGACTAGCTAATAAGGTACGAGAACCAGGGCCCTGACGACCTTCGAAATTGCGATTACTAGTAGATACAGCATATTTCCCAGCCGGTACTTTATCATCATTCATTGCTAAACAAGCTGAACACCCGGGTTGACGAATTTCAAAACCAGCGTCGGCCAACACTTTATCTAAACCTTCTTCACGTATCTGTTCATCGACCATCCACGAACCTGGTACTAACCATGCAGTAATATTATCAGCTTTCTTATAACCTTTAACCAACGAAGCAAAAACACGGAAATCTTCAATACGCCCATTAGTACAAGCACCTAAAAACACATAATCGACTTTTTTCCCTAAAAGCACCTCTCCAGGTTGAAAACCCATATAATCAAGAGATTTTAGGAAAGAAACTTTCTCAGCTTCGCCCATTCCTAAGGTCATTGGAATATGTTGTGTGATTCCCATACCCATACCAGGATTGGTTCCATAGGTAATCATAGGCTCAATATCAGCTGCTTCAAATTTAATTTCTTTATCAAAAGTTGCATCAACATCAGTCTTTAAAGTTCTCCAGTAAGCCAAAGCTTTCTCCCATGCTTCACCTTTAGGAGTATTCTCTCTACCTTTGATATATTCGAACGTTACTTCATCAGGAGCAATCATGCCTCCACGTGCCCCCATTTCAATAGAAAGATTACAAAGAGTTAAACGACCTTCCATAGAAAGCGCTCGTACGGCTTCTCCTGCATATTCAATAAAATATCCTGTAGCTCCAGCAGTTGTCAACTTAGACATCATGTACAATGCCATATCTTTAGCAGTCACCCCTTTGCTTAGTTTACCCTCTACAGAAATACGCATAGTCTTAGGTTTTGTCTGCAAAATACATTGTGAAGCCATAACCATTTCAACCTCGCTTGTTCCAATACCAAAGGCGATAGCCCCCATAGCACCATGAGTGGAAGTGTGAGAGTCTCCACATACAATGGTCATTCCTGGCAACGTTAGACCTCTTTCTGGACCAACAACGTGAATAATTCCATTTCTTTTATTCAACATTCCGTAATGAGTCAGACCAAACTCTTTGGCATTTTTCTCTAAAGTATCAACTTGTGCTTTAGAGATGGGATCCTCAATAGGTTTATCTTGATCATGAGTTGGAGTATTATGATCGGGCATACAATAAATTTTTTCAGGACGAAAACATTTAATGCCTCTTAAACGTAATCCATCAAAAGCTTGTGGACTAGTTACTTCATGACAATATAATCTATCAATGTAAAGTTGAGTAGGACCATCGTTAACACTTGTTACTACGTGTGCGTCCCATATTTTATCAAATAATGTATTCATATTTATGTGTAAAATGGAGTGTTATTATGATTTAAATTTATTGATACAGTCAATATAAGCTTCGACTGAAGCAGCTATAATATCAGTATTGGCACCAAAACCATAATACATTTGATTATCGTATTCTACTTGCATATGCACTTTGCCCACATCGTCACTACCTTTACTTATGGCTTGAATAGTAAATTCTTTCAATGACATATGTCTATCAATAATCTTCTTTAAAGCAGATATAGCAGCATCAACAGGACCATTACCGGAAGCACATGCTTCAAATTTTTCACCAGCAATATTCAATCCTAAGCTTGCTACAGATTGAACTCCGACACCACTTGTCACTTGTAAATAATCAAGTTTTATACGCTGATTAGTTGTTCGATCAGCACCTGCTAAAACCAAAATATCATCATCATGAATATCTTTTTTACGATCAGCCAATTTTAAAAAGGATTCGTATACTACATCTAGCTTTTCTTGACTAAGCTCTACTCCTAACAAAGAAAGTCTATTTTTTAAAGCAGCTCTACCACTACGAGCTGTTAATACGATTGAGTTATCATCTATACCTACATCTTTAGGATCAATAATTTCGTAAGTTTGTACGTTTTTTAAAACGCCATCTTGATGAATACCTGATGAATGAGCAAAAGCATTTCTCCCAACAATAGCTTTATTAGGTTGAACTGGCATATTCATCAAACTAGATACTAGACGACTAGTAGGATAAATCTTTTGGGTATTGATATTAGTATCAATTTTAATTTCATGATGACTTTTCAAGATCATAGCAACTTCTTCAAGAGCTGTATTACCGGCACGTTCGCCAATTCCATTGATTGTAACCTCAACCTGACGTGCTCCGTTTAATACACCAGCAATTGTATTAGCAGTTGCCATTCCTAAATCATTGTGACAATGAGTAGATAAAATAGCGTTGTGAACACCATTAACATGTTCCATCAAATATTTAATTTTAGCTCCATACTCAGATGGCAAACAATAGCCTGTTGTATCTGGAATATTAACTACTGTAGCTCCAGCTTTAATAACAGCTTCTACTACACGAGCAAGATATTCATTATCAGTACGTCCGGCATCTTCTGCATAAAACTCGACATCTTCCACATAGCGTTTGGCATATTTTACAGCGGCAACAGCACGTTCTATAATTTCTTCGCGATTAGAATTAAATTTATATTTAATATGAGAATCTGAAGTTCCAATACCGGTATGAATTCTTTTGTGCTTGGCATATTGAAGTGCCTCTGCTGCTACATCAATATCTTTTTGTACGGCTCTAGTTAATGCACAAATAGTAGGCCAAGTTACAGCTTTTGATATTTCAATCACAGAACTAAAATCACCTGGACTTGATATTGGGAAGCCAGCTTCGATAACATCTACACCTAAAGCTTCTAATGCTTTAGCAACTTGTATCTTTTCAACCGTGTTTAACTGACATCCCGGAACTTGCTCTCCATCTCTCAATGTAGTATCAAAAATAAATAATCTATCACTCATTGTACTAATATTTAAATTCTAAATTACCAAATTAAAAAAAGCCTTTCACACCTGGAAGTGAGAAAGGCTTTCATATATTACCTAATAACTATTACACATAGCACTCACTTCTCCTAACATTAGCCAGTAGAATAATAATACCACAGAGAATAATATGTATAAAAGCTTGTATCATCTATTAATCTTTTTTGAATGATGCAAAGGTATATATATTTTTTATACATCCAAATAATACGTTACTTTTTTATCTATTTTAATTTCATTTTATCACACAAAAACAATATAGAAGTACGATATATCACATAAATAAGCCAATTTTAGATAATCTAAAAATACTATCAAATAAAACTTTCAATAAAAAATAGAAGAGAAAGAAATCTTATTCTCTTTTCCGACCTTTTATTTAAATATATAATGAGTATTTCAAAAAAAAATAGTCTTCTCCCATAGGAATCTATCTTTAAAGTCATAAATTATTTTATCTTTTTAGTCTAGATAAAAACAAAGATTGAAATCTAGTCAAACGAGAAAATATTTATAGAATGTGCTAATTACAAAAAAGAATATATAATGCCATATTTAAGAGAAGGTTAGATAGAACTTATTGATAAAAAAGCTTCTTACTTCCAGAACTAACATTATTTGATTGGAAAGACTTACTTTTCAAAAAATAAACCCGAATCGTCATTTTAAAGACGATTCGGGAAAACTTTCATGCAATTCTGATTTCTAACGGACAGCAATAATAATCAAATAATTATTCTTTTGTCGCACAGTTAATAGACTTACTACACTCGCTAGATTTTACACATGCATCTTGTTCATTTTTGCAGGTTTTAGTTGTATCACAATTAGATTGTTCACAAGTGGCTACAGTATCAACTTTACAGCAAGTTTTAACTTCTACTACTTCGATAGTTTCATCGGTAATTTCGCTTGTTTTTGATTGATTACCTGCACACGAAAAAATTACGAATGAAGTCAATACTGCGAAAGCAACTAGCATTAAATGTTTCTTCATAATTACACTTACTTTTAAAATATTAGTATTTGAGTTGTATAAAGCAAATATAGATAAATAAATTTAGATATAAAACAAGAAAGCCTCTCA
>DKPL01000041.1:2117-4020 GCA_002471185.1 Bacteroides sp. UBA7335 | reverse complement strand
AGTATGAAAACCGTTACCAAGAAAGGCTGGGATGTGTCTAGTTTATTGGTGGCGATTCAGAATATTATATTTTTAACGCTCGCGCAATGGGCTGGTTTGGAGCGTCAGCGGAAAACCAGTCACAATTGACGCGTTTGTTAGCTTTTGCTCAATAATATTCTTCATAAGGATTTTCATTTTCCAGTTTGGAAAAGCAATCTTTACATAGAGCCTTATAGTTTTCCCAGCCCTTCATATTACCAAAATCTACTTGCTCAAGGTCTTCCTCAAACTCAAGAGCCTGGCACTGCTCACATTCAACAACTGGCTCAGAATGACCACATAAGTAACAAGTATCTGTACTATCGTGAATTACAAATGTATATTTTTTACAAGCTGGACATTCCCATACTTCATCATCTGGAATTTCTTCAGCGACCATTCGTTCGGAAGCTCTGTTCTCTAGCTCTTCGATATAACTATCGAGATTTAGCAGCTCTGAATGGAGTTTGGGAGGAAGTTGAGAAACAATATCTGAATCCAAATGATCGCGGCAAAACGATGTATAAAAACCAACAAGACTGACAAAGTTAGACTTAATTTGCTCGGTCGAAAGATCAAACTCAAAATGAACAATTTGATTTCTAAGCTCAGATGCAGTCCTAATGCACTTTACATCGGTCTGCTTTAAATTAACTTTCGATATTTTTTCAAGCCTTTCAATCGCCAAGCCCAGATCTACTGTATGCCTCGGCTTATCTATGTTCGAATAAACAAATATTTCATTGGTTCTTCTCAGGCGCTCTTTTAAGCTAGTTTCGATTGCTTGCACTAATAGAAGTATCGCAAATTTCCATTTGTCTTCGTCTGATTCGGCCTGAATTGCCTTACTCACAGATTCCAAGAAAAAGCTAATTGAGTTTTCTAGAAGTGTCATTTTTAAATTAGGCACGTAATCTCCAACGAAATCTAACGCCGAGTTCAGCGGCGGTTTTTAAGTTGTGGTTTTATGGAATACTTTTGCGCAGCAAAACCATAAAACCGCGACTTAAAAGCTGACCAGCGTAGGCACGAAGTGCCGAAGCGGTGCTGCAACGACTTGTTAGGGCTGTGCAGGCTTTGGTACAAGGTGGCCATTTTGAATTTCATAGTATTTTAAAACAGAAAGTGTTTCATCAATATAGCTGTGCAATTCCGTGATTGCAGTCAGGGCATCCTTTTGAGGTGACTTCCCTCTTGCATGAGCATATTGATTTCTAAGCTCAATTAGATTTTTCACGGATTTTAATGCTTTTTGACTAATAACTTCTGATTCAAATAAAAACCTAATTAAACTAGACAAATCTACGCGCTCAAGCTGCTCAAACGCCTTTATTGAAGGAGTTATTGTATCTTCAGCCGTTTTTTTAATAGCAATTACTTTGCTCAAAATATCTTTTGTAATTCGTTCAGCTGAAATTCCACACATAGCAACGCAGGAGTAGAAGAAACCAAGCGAATAAACTTTTCTTGCCTCTACCAACAATTCGATATATTCACCAATAGGATGAACCATAAGAATTGGCAATGTAGCAATTCTGGAAATTTCGGTATCTACTTCATTTTTATATTTTTCAATAAGACTTTCTTTTAACACTAACGATAGATGTGGATCATTAGCGTGATTTGGAATGAAATCACAATAAATTGGTATGTTAGAAGTTTCTTCACTTTCCATTTTTTAATCCATTTCCCTAACAGTGTATTATGCGGAAAGTTTCCGTATAGTAACGCAGTATCTACTCTACGTTACCATATGTGCCGTTTTGTAGTGTGCTGAATAGTAATTTTTACTGCGGAAGTAGAGTTAGATCATGTTTTTGGTGCGTAAAAACACATTGCTGGTCAAGCATCGGGTTCCGTGATAACAAAAAATTCAAGCAGG
>DKPL01000041.1:978-1911 GCA_002471185.1 Bacteroides sp. UBA7335 | reverse complement strand
ACATTTTGAAATGAGCATTCGCTACGCGAATTTTATCCCCATTTCAAACCACTTCGCACGCAAGCGTGCTTCGTTATGCCCCTTAACTAAATGTTATCAGCGTTCATGTAACGAAATGGTCTACTTAATGTATTTAGGATATATGTATCTTGCCTTTGTCACATAACTACTATTTGAAATCAGCTAGCGTTAATTGTTGTGATATCATTGAGTTAATATTTATTAGGTGTGATGCATTCTTAGTCGGTTTTATTTTAAAGGTGGATTAATGAATTTCGGTGACATCGCTAACATTAAAGTATCTGAAACATTTGATAAGGCAAGAGTTGCTATAACTTTGTCTGCGTTTTTTGAATATCTTGAATGGTATTATTGTGAGTTTGATTATGAATTATTGCCTATAGAAGCACAAAAAGCCTTTTTGACAGGTCTTGCTTATGTTAATGGTGCATCTTCAATCATAAATAGTGAGTCTTATAATCCTAATGACCGTTATAAAGCTTTGCTCAGATATATGAATAAAAAAGGTCTTAAGGTAAGGTTTTCTGCGCTAAATGACTTTGATTTATTATTAGAAGCTTCTAAAGAATGCGGTAATATTCAGTTAAAAATTGAAGCGGTTAGGCTATTTAAAGATGTCACGTCAATCCATGATGTAGAGTCGATTATTAACAGTGCATTTAAGTTTATCAAAAAAGAACTTAGTCTTTTTCAAAACCATCATAAAAACAGCCGGCGAGTGACAAAAAGCAAACGCGACGATATTCCTGTAGGTAATGTCGCTGATAGGAAAGTGGTGGAAAGAAAAATGGCTGTATTTAATTTGGCTACGGTTTATCGCGGAAAGGTAGTTACTAAATTTGACTTAGAATGGGATAGTAAATGATTGTGTAGTATGCTGATAACAAACAGCTCAAGTAGGGACATTTTGAA
>DKPL01000041.1:0-728 GCA_002471185.1 Bacteroides sp. UBA7335 | reverse complement strand
CCTTAGCTAAATGTTATCAGGAAAGGCACTTAATTAATGTTTTCGGCGAATGAGAAATATTAAATCTTTAACGTTGAGCACATGGGCGCCGCGTAGCGGCGTCCCAGCAGCCCTTTAGGGCTGCGAATGGTGCGACTTGTTATGTGACCTTTTGGGGCGACTGACAAGAACCCCAAAACCTTCTTTTGTAATTTTTATAGTTATCTCGCTATCTTGGTAATCGCACTCATAAACTACTTGGGCATCTGAGGCAAAACCTCTTCTGCAGACACTATCAAAACCACCAACATCGCCTGGGTCAATCATGAAAGAAGCAGTCACTATATTTGAATCCAAATCGTGCTCTTCAGAAATATCTCGTATCGATTTTGGCAGAAAATCGGGTAGCCAACCTCGTTCGATGAGGCCAGACTCAGCCAATGCATTGTAGTCCTTTAATTCTGTTTTTAGCTTATCATCAAAGATAAACACTGATGCAAGAGCACTCGCAGCGGCAAGAAAAGCAATAAACATTATCACACGTAGCATACGGATGCCTTAGTCACATAACAGCGTTATTAAGCGGAAACTTTCCGTATAGTAACGTGACATGTATTCCACGTCACCTAATGTAACGAGTTGTGCAGTATTGCACATGCGGTTTTAGTGTAGAAGTAGAGTTAGCTCATGTGTTGGGTGTGTCAACACGCGTTGTTTTCCAAACAATGGGTTCCGTGATAACAAAAAGT
>DKPL01000075.1 GCA_002471185.1 Bacteroides sp. UBA7335 | reverse complement strand
CGATTTCTAGAATCCGCCATAGGTACAAGTATTGGCTTATGTATGGTCTGGCTTTTGGGGCAAATAGAGCGTAAGAGAAGTAATTAAACCAATTATATCTGTAACATTATGGATTTTAACGTGATCATTGAAGATAACCGATATATGGAGAAGTTTTTTAGAAAGTTTCCCCAATATGAAGAAGAAGTTAAGAATAACATCTACAATAAACTTCCCGATATCATAAATAACAGACCCCATAAAATAAAGCCGGCATATCACTTGAAAAGGAATAACCATACGATTTATGAATACAAAGTAGTTGTTAAGAACGCGAATTTTAGAGCTGCTTATATACAAGTTGAGCATGAAATTACGGTGTTCTTTATTTCCGATACTACGATTAAGCGCTTGTTTGTAGAGTTGTTAGAAAAAACATCATTGGTAGATTAGACCTAATATAGGTAGAATAAAAAAAGGTTTAGAATCATTGTTTCTAAACCTTTTCAGCGGAGAGGGAGAATTGAGTATTACTATCTCTTCCCTAAACAGGCTGTAACAAGCAATGACCTTATAAAGTAAGATCGTTCACGTGTTATTATTGGAGTTTGAAGATTATGGGTTCGGGTAGTCGCATCAAATCGCTACTCAGAAGTTGCAGATTACCGTCTTCATAAAGAAAGTTGTACTCTCCTGTGTAGTTGAAAGAAACGAGTTGATAGACTGTCGCATTTTTGTCTGTCGCATCACCACGGAGCGTGTATACTCGACCATAACTATTGCTTGAAGGCGTTTCACCATCGGGACGCATGAAGGTACTTGTCATTACATACACTCCATCTCCAGAGTTTTTATAGTTGTAGATAGTCAGTGTATTACGTAGTTCATAGCACGACTCTGTGGGAAGAGAACCTTTATAAACTCGTGTTTCAAGCTCTGTGGTATAAGCCACGCTATGTAGCGAATCAAGCACATTAAACGGCTTTACGTCATCGAGCGATGCCACTTTGTAATACTTTATGCGATACATTCCGTATTTATCCAATAACATAGAGTCCGCTGTAATACTTGCCACTGTTAGCGTATCTGAAAAATCAATAGTCTGACCATTGCCAATACTCTTGCCCCACAGAATTAGTTTATCGTCTTCTGCTTTCCATTTTTCATACTGCAACGTAGCCATCCCGATGGAGCTTGCCTTTCCATCTGCGCTAAGGGTCACACCCTGTACCACATCGAGACTTACGGGCATCACCTCAATCCAGTTGCCCTCGAATTCTTTGCTATTATCCTCACTGCCACACGACATCATAAGCATCGCAATGGCTATTATACCAAGTTTTTTCATCTTGTTTTTATTTAGTTTTAAGACACCTGCAATATATAGTCTTGCCTATCTGGGCAATAACCTTCATGTTTATTTCTCGACCCTCTTCTAGATCTACATCATAATTGAATCTTACCCCTAAGCACTTGCTTTACATTATCCAAATTACTGTCGGTAAGTAGCGGAATAAGCGTGTTTATCTCCTCAATTTCTTTGTCCCACCACTTGAAATGTAACATCAGTTTTATGAGTTCATCATCAAAGCGTTTGCGAATCATCTTTGCTGGATTGCCAACAACAATTGAATAAGGCTCAACATTACTTCCAACGGTGCTATTTGTTCCGATAATCGCACCATCCCCAATGGTTACTCCTGCAAGTATCGTCACATTTTGCCCAATCCAAACATCATTTCCTACAACCTGAATAGTTGGTTTTACATAAGTAACCGTATCGAAACCTTCGACAGGATATATCACACTTGGATCTGGGTTCTTATTATTTCTCATAATCTTCTTTTTTTACTAAAAACACAAAATGAGGCATCTCAACACCTTTAAAATGCTTTACAAACTGGTCAATCATCACCATTCCGTTACGCTCGGCAACTTTTTGTGAGGCGGTATTCGTATTCCGGATAATAGAATAGATCTTATCAACACCCAACTTATTAAATGCGTATTCTTTGCAAGCAATAGCTGCTTCGGTTGCATAGCCTTGGTGCCAAAACTCCTTTCTAAACAGGTAGCCGACTTCCATCACTTTACTGTTGTTATAATCCTGCATAGTAAGACCGCATTGACCGATAAACTCGCTACTTGCTTTGAGAGTAACAGCATAAAGTCCTATTCCATCATTTTCATATCTATTGATTTGTCGATCAAGCCACTCTTGCACTTCTGTATCGTCAAAAGCTCCTTCATAGGCATACATAACCTCTTCGTCTCGTAAAATATTACGCAAGTTGTCGAAATCTGTCTGCACTAATCTGTGCAATATCAATCTTTCTGTTTCAATTATTATGCTTTTATTCATAAGAATAGTGATTATTATTGTAAAGATAATTAATATACTCTTTGCGAAAATAACAACACGCTCGGTAATCAATGGAGCGCATATTTCAAAGGAGTCATAAATATAGCAATGAGGGCTCCCGGGGATCGGGAGGAAATGGGAAGTAGTAAAATAAAAAAGCGCTGAAAACTTTCGTTTCCAGCGCTTTTCAGCGGAGA
>DKPL01000027.1 GCA_002471185.1 Bacteroides sp. UBA7335 | reverse complement strand
AAATAATCTCAACGGGTTTGTTATGGCTATTCAATGAATCTAAGTCATCATAATACAATGCTATATATTTTTTAGCTTCTTTATCATTTCCTAATGCTTCATATATATTTGATAATCGCAAATATGCACCTGCTCGACCATTTGAGTATTTATCAGTTAAGGCTCTTGATAAATATATAACAGCAGAATCATATAAATTTACTTTAAAATATGCACTTCCTAATATAGTATATGTGTCTATTGAATCAATATGCGATTTATCGATTTTTAGTTTTCTAAATGCATACTTTTTCGTTTCTGAAAAGTAATTCATTCGTTCATACAAATAGGATAATGAACGAATTAATGCTCTTTCAGTATTAAGAGGTTTTTGACTTAACTGTTCATATAATTGTTTAGCTAGAAGCAAATCTTTTTCTATATTTTCATAGTTGTTATCATTATATTCTATATGGATATTTGAGGATTTTGTAATATTTAAGATCCATCGTAATGTATCACTATTCTGCATATTGAGTTGAATCGCTTTTTGAAATAATGAATCAGCTTCATTCATTAGATTATTTGCATAGAATAAAGTGCCTAAATTTCCATATGTCAAAGCTTGTAATTCATAGCTCTTACTATCTTCTATTAACGACAGCACTCTAAGATATTGCTTTACCTCTTCTAATCGATTCTTCATATCTCTATTCACAGCAGCATTATAATAATATGCTCGTGCAAGCCATTGCTTATTTTTCTTAGAATGGTTTTCATAATAATCAATAGCAGTTTTAATCAAGGAATCATTAGTATGAACAACATAATTTTTATCGTGAACTTGAGTGAGTAGTACTGCATACCGAGCACGATGTTCACCTTTTAATTCTTCAATATTATAGTTATCAAGTATGATTTGTGCACTGTCTGAACGACGTACAGTGATAAGTGAATCGACTGTAGTAAGAAATTGTTCTGCCTCTTTGTTTCTTACAGAACAAGAGGAAATAATAAGAACTAAGATTAAATAAAGTATATATTGTCGCTTCATTATAATATCTTTTTACTCTTTGCAAGCTTATATAAAAATACTGATTTATAAGCGTGCTCAATAAAAATAAGGACCACTGCATCCGTTCATTTTTCTAATTCAAGAAATGATAGTATATTTATATTGAACCAAAAATGTACTAATTATGAGCTCACGCTGTCAATATCACTTGAGTCGTCTTCTTCCTCTTCGTTATTTCCTTTTTGATCTTCTCCTTTACGATAACTCATAGGGCTTACTTGGTAAATGTCTTTGAAACATTTGCTAAAGTAGCGTGATGATGAGAATCCTATTCTATCAGATATCTCAGCAATGTTAAGCTCTGGGTTGCTACGAAGCATGATAGCCCCTTTCTTCAGTCTAATAGTTAGGATAAAATCATTTGGAGTTTGTCCTGTTACTGCTTTTAGTTTAGTAAATAGGTTGGTGCGTGCCATACCCATTTCTCGTGCAAATACGTTTACATTGAACTCTGTGTCATCTAGGTGTCGTTCAATAATCTTCATGGCGCGGTCTAGCATCTCTTTGTCCATGGCGTTGGTAGCCAGGATTTGTGCAAAAGCTTGTGGCTGTTTGCTAAACTTCTCTTGAAGTTGTATGCGGGAGTTTACTAGGTTGTTACATCTCGATACCAATATACTCATGTTGAAAGGTTTGGTGATGTAATCGTCGGCACCCAGTTTTAATCCTTCGATGGTATGTTCTACTGCTGTACGTGCTGTAAGAAGCACTACCGGTATGTGGCAAGTATTAAACTCCCCTTTGATCTTTTTACACAACTCTGTGCCCGACATACGTGGCATGACAACATCGCTCAACACAATGTTCGGCATTTCTTTCTCGATAATCTCTAATGCCTCTACACCATCGGTAGCAGTAAGTACCTGGTAGAATGTTTTGAACACATCAGCAAGCATATTGCGAATAGCCGCATCATCTTCAACAATCAATATTTTAGCATCAGATGGCTGTGGCATAGGTATCTCATTATCTAATGCCGCCTCTGCCATCAGTTCTACATTAGTAGCTGGTGCTTCAATCTGTTTAATGCTATCTTCGTGCAGTGAGATTTGATCCGCATTGAAATGCTCTTTGCCCAACTGTAATGTAATGATAAAAGTAGTGCCTTTTCCCAATTCGCTTTCTACCCGGATATCTCCATGATGAAGTTCAATAATACCTTTGGTTAGAGCCAACCCAATGCCTGTTCCGGCACCGGTGCTCAGTGAGTTTAGCTGTTCGGTTTGATAGAACCGGTCGAATATCTTATCTATTTCTGAAGCGTCTATACCTGTTCCCGTATCTTTAACACGGATTACAGCTTTTTCTCCCTCTTTTTTCACACTAAGGGTGATTGTATCCTCTTCTTTCGTATGTTTTAGTGCATTCGAGAGTAAGTTATTAATGACCTTTTGTAGCTGTTTCTGATCATACCATACCTCAATGTCTTCTGCACCTTTATCGAAGATAAAGTCGATTTTCTTAGTATTGGTATATTCACGAAAGATAAGATAGTTCTCGTACAAGAAGTTCACGATATTATGTTGGCTCACGCGAATTTTCATGTGTCCTTGTTCCTGTTTGCGGAAGTCGAGCAGTTCGGTTATCAGTTCGCGAAGTTGCAAACTACTTTTATAGATACCCAGCACCTTGTTGTAGACAGCCGGAGTAAACGTTTGTAGTTGAAGCAGCGTTTCTACCTGTCCTACGATAAGTGTTAGCGGAGTGCGAAACTCATGCGAGATATTGGTAAAGAAACGTAGTTTAGACTGATTAAGTGCCTCAAGGTCTTCAATGTGTTTTTGTTCGTAGCGCAATGATTCACGCAAGCGTATTCTCGATTTGTAAGCACGAATAAGATAGACTATCAAACTCATTGTTAGCGTGATGTAGATGATGTATGCCCACCAAGTACGATACCAGGGTGGCAACACTCTAATTTTGAGCTGTACCTCTTCGGCACCTTCTAACCCGGCTTTGATGGTTAGGGTGTAGTGTCCCGGGTTAAGGTTGGTATACGTGATGGTCGACTGTCCACGTTCTACTGTGTTCCAAGTAGTAGAGAAGCCCTCTAAGCGATAGCGGATATGGTCTCGATTAGCGGGGATATGGTTAGAAGTAGCAAAGTCAATGCTGAACATATTTTGTTTTGCCTTCAATGTGATTTCGGAAGTATAACACAAGTCGGCTGTTAATATGCCGGTAGAATCTCCGGGCGCAATCTCTTGATTGTTGACAATCAGGCGTGAGAGAGTAACCTTATAGGGTTTTGGTGTAAAGTGAAGGTCTTTTTCGTTGAACGAGATCATTCCTTGTATTCCTCCTAAGTAGATTTTCCCTTCGGGCGATACATAGAGTGCATTCTCATTGACTGCCGATAGGGGGAACCCATTTTCAGTACTAAAGTTCCGGAAGCTTCCTGTCGACTTATCGAATATAAAGAAACCCTGATTGGTAATAAGCAATAGGTGGTTTGGGTTGAGTGACGATTCACATACCTCATATACACAATCGCTTGATAATCCACTATTGGCCATATCGTAATTGATGAATTGGCCGGTTTGTTTATTAAAGCGGTCAAGTCCGCTACCCGATGTTGAAAACCATATATTTCCTTGTTTGTCTTGCTCAATGTTATTCACATTATTATTGCTAAGACTATTAGCGTTTTTCACATCATGTCGATAGTTAGTCAGTTGTTTGGTGTTGAAGTCGTATGCAAATACCCCTTCGCCGGTGGCAGCTACCCAAAGCATACCATCTTTGTCAACCAAAACATCCGCTACCATTTTAATGCTTTTTCCCTCTTTAGTCTCTTTAAACAGCTGTGTGCACTCCTCAGAGTTGGTATCAAACAGAGCTACACCGTTTTGGGTAGCAACGATCAAGTCATTGCCATAAGGTGCAATATCTCTCAC
Source organism: Bacteroides sp. UBA7335 (assembly GCA_002471185.1). Taxonomy (GTDB): domain Bacteria; phylum Bacteroidota; class Bacteroidia; order Bacteroidales; family Bacteroidaceae; genus Bacteroides. The sequence continues at coordinate 19,910 of DKPL01000027.1, read as the reverse complement.
AATGTCCGAGGGTAGGGTAGAGTCATCCCCCTCTTTCATTTTATAGCGTTTAAACAATCCCGTCTTTAAGTCAATTCGATTGAGTCCACCCATGTGTGTGCCTACCCACATAATGTCATCACCCTCATTGTAGTAGATGGCCTTTACATTGTTTCGCGACAAGCTGTTTTGCGTATTCTTATCCAATATCCATCTATATTTACCCGTTTTCTTATCGTAGATGTTTAGTCCACCCCCTTCGGTGCCAATCCATAGTTTCCCACTTTTATCCTCAACCATACGTCCTACAATTGGGCTACTTAATCCTTCCCCCTCTTCTTCGGACACCTCATAGCGATTGTATATTTCATATTCGGGGTTAAAATAGTTCACTCCACCGAAGTAAGTACCCATCCACAATGTTCCTTGCGCATCTTTCACAATGCTCCAGATCGAAGGGTGCGTCAGACTGCCTTTGCTGGTATTAGCCTCATACAAGTCAAATTTCCCTGTGCTTTTTTGGTATCGGTTAAGGCCATTGAATGTACCTATCCATATATTTCCCAAGTTATCTTCGTTGCACGAGCGTACAAAGTCCGACGAGATGCTATTAGGATTACTAGCATCATGTCTCAGGTTCTCTATTTCTCCATTAGGTTTGATGTGATACAACCCATGTTCCCAGCTACCTATCCACAACCCTTCCTCAGAATCTTCGAAGATGTTGGTGATATTGGCTTTATCGATAGGGTGAGAAAGCTCCTTCTTATCCGATAACACATAAACTCCACTATTGCTAGTTCCCATCCATAAATTTCCATTGTGGTCGCTATGTAGTGAACTGATAGAGATATCGTTGCCCGGTAGGCGATACACGAAGTCGAAATTGCGTGTATTTTCATTGAACACAAAGATTTCGTCTTTATTGCCAATATAGAGTTTATCGTGGAAATGAATGCTAGTGATATTTCCCTGCAGAAGAGTCGTGAACTTTTGAGTGAGCATGTCAAACTCGGCTACCCCTTCGGTGCAAAGCAGATACACTTTGCCGTTTTGATTGCCCACGATGCGTAGCACCGTATTGCAAAACAAACTGTTGGGATTGTTCTTCTCTAATTTGTAAGTCTTAATGTCGTTGCCATTGTAGCGATTTAACCCTTCGCGTGTACCAATCCATAGTGTTCCCCATTCGTCTACATAGAGGTAGTTTACCGAGAATTGAGATAGCCCGTCCTCAGTAGTAAGATGTCTGAAGGCGATATTCTGTTTTTCGGCAAAACCACGAAGTACAGATAGGGCTAGAATAGTTAATAAGATTAATTTCTTCAAGGTATAAGATTAATTGTAATGAAACGTATTACAAATATATAATTTTTTATTCAGACTGACTGTGAGGTCTAACGTATAATAACGCTTCTTTACTTTTCTTCTTTTTCGCACTTAGGCGGGTACAAATCAGGATATTGTCGGTCTTTTAAGTAGAAACAACATGTTAAGTCTATAAATTTAAATGAAAGATATTTATGAATACTAAGATTCAGGGAATTATCCCACCCATGGTAACTCCGCTTATGGGCGAAGATATAATTGATGTAGAAGGAACTAAAAGACTAATAGAGCATATGATAGCAGGTGGCGTACACGCTCTGTTTTTGCTAGGTACTACAGGCGAGGCGCAAAGTCTTTCTTATCAGTGTCGCTACGATTTTATTGAACTGGTTACCCATCAAGTTGCCGGTCGCATTCCCGTGTTGGTGGGAGTTACCGACACCTCAATTGGCGAGAGTTTAAAGCTAGCCGAAAAGGCAAAAGCTTGTGGCGCAGTAGGTGTAGTAGCTGCCGCTCCTTACTATTTTGCCCCATCCCAACAAGAGCTCATCGAGTATTACACCGCTCTGGCCGATCAGCTTTGCTTGCCCCTTTATTTGTACAATATGCCTTCGCACGTGAAGGTTTTCTTAGAAGCTAAAACGGTGGTAGAACTATCAAATCATCCCAACATTGTAGGGTTAAAAGATAGTTCAGCCAATATGACCTACTTTCAAACCCTAACCTACTTGCTTCGCAATAAGCCTGAGTTTGCCCTATATGTAGGTCCCGAAGAGCTGACCGGTGAGTGCGTATTGATGGGAGCTGATGGTGGAGTAAATGGGGGTGCTAACATCTTTCCCGAGCTCTATGTAGCCCAATATAACGCTGCTCAACAGCACGATGTGAACAAAGTGCGCGAGTTGCAACAACAGATTATGGCCATCAGTACCCGCATCTACTCAGTGGGCAAATATGGTTCGAGCTACTTGAAAGGAGTAAAGTGTGCCCTCTCTGTGTTGGGCATTTGTAGCGACGAGTTGGCTTATCCATACCGTAAGTTCCGCGAAGAAGAGCGCAACAAAATTGTAGAAGCACTCAAAGAAATAACCGGCAAATAATGGCCGTTCATTACCCCAAAGTCTAGCTGTAGCAGCCTTTGGGGTAACCTTAGCACTCGTTGAGAGTCCTTTAGCTTGTAAGATGCCCATTAGTAGCCATTCCACTATTCCTCGATTGACTCATTAGGTACCTCTACAACCCTTTAAAACACACCCTTAACATCATTAAAAAACACACCATGGAAATCACATTTCTCGACTATATCATCTTTTTTGTTTTTATAGCCGGAGTTACTATATTTGGTTGCTCTTTCTATTTTAAAAGTGGCAAAAGCAGTCGTGCTTTTACAGCTGCCGAAGGCACATTGCCCGCTTGGGCAGTAGGGATGTCTATCTTTGCTACCTTTGTCAGCAGCATCAGCTTTTTGGGGCTACCCGGCGATGCCTATCGGGGCACTTGGAATCCCTTTGTATTCAGTTTGTCTATCCCATTGGCAACTTATCTTGCCGCCAAAATATTTATTCCCCTTTATCGTGGCATGAATAGTGTCTCTGCCTACCACTTTCTCGAAGTGCGTTTTGGCTATTGGGCGCGGTGCTATGTGGCAGTGTGCTATCTGCTCACCCAACTGGCTCGTTCGGGAGCCATCTTGCTGCTTTTGGCTTTACCCATCAACCGTATGTTTGGCTTCGATATCGAGCTCATCATTATTGTAGTAGGCATATTAACCCTCATCTATACGCTGATGGGGGAGGCATAGCAGCTGTGGTGTGGACCGATGCTGTGCAAGGCATCATCTTGATTGTGGCTGCTGTGGCGTGTGCTATCATCCTTACGTTCTCCATGCCCGAAGGCCCTTCTCAACTCTTTGAAATAGCTGCTGCTCACCATAAATTTAGTCTTGGCGGACTTGGTCTATCGCTAAGCGAACCTACTTTTTGGGTGGTTCTTATCTACGGACTCTTTATCAACATGCAAAACTATGGCATCGACCAAAACTATGTGCAGCGTTACATGACTACCAAGTCTACCAAAGATGCCATTCGCTCTACACTGTTTGGCGGGTTGCTCTATATTCCCGTGTCGCTTGTGTTTGTTTACATTGGTACTGCCCTCTTTGCCTACTACACTGCTCGTCCCGAGTTGTTGCCTGCCGGCACTCCATCCGACCAGGTGTTTCCACACTTCATTGTAACCGGTCTGCCAATGGGGGTAACCGGTTTTGTGGTGGCAGCCATTGTTGCAGCGGGCATGTCTACCATTGCCACTAGCATCAACTCTGCTGCAACCGTGGTGCTAACCGACTTTGTGAAGCGACTCTCAAAAGAGGAGTTATCGGACAAAAAGAGCATGAATACCCTCTACCTAACCTCATTTTTAGTCGGTTTCATCGGTGTTTTAATTGGTTTGCTGATGATGAAGGTGAACGGTGTGCTCGATGCTTGGTGGAAGTTGGCCTCTATCTGTAGTGGAGGTATGCTTGGATTATTTCTATTGGCACTGATGAAACGCAAGGTCAACAAAGCTGCTGCCATCATCGCTGTTGTGGTGGGGTTGTTGGTGATTGCGTGGATGAGTTTAAGCCCATTATTGCCCGAAAATGAAACTTGGAGCTTTGTTCGCAGTCCTTTACATGGATATTTAACTATAGTATTCGGTACAATGGCTATATTTGTGGTCGGTTTTGTCTTAACCCTATTGGCGACAAACCGAATCCATAAATAACCCTTGAAATAACACGATTATGAAAGTAAGAAAACTAACTGTAGCCCCGGTTGAGGCTGTTGAACTTCCTAAACTCTTAGACCAAGCAGGCATTGAGTTCCAGCCCATCTCTACGGTCAATTGGAGTGAATACCCTTATCGCCCCGATGTAAAATTTCGCATTGCCCACACGCAAGATGCCCTATTGCTTCACTTTAAAGTAACCGAAGCCAGCGTGCGTGCTCGCTATGGCGAAGATAACGGCGCAGTATGGACAGACTCGTGCGTAGAGTTCTTCTCTATCCCCGGTGGCGATGGCATCTACTACAACATGGAGTGCAACTGCATCGGGACCCTATTGATTGGTGCAGGTGCTGAACGTGGAAACCGACGTCATGCCCCGCTAGAAATCACTTCGCAAGTCAAACGCTGGGCCAGTTTAGGTCACACTCCGTTTGAAGAACGTGTAGGCCAAACAGCGTGGGAAGTAGCCCTGATTATTCCATTCAGTGCCTACTTCCTACATCAAATCACATCCCTCGATGGAAAAACCATCTCTGCCAACTTCTACAAGTGTGGCGACGAGCTACAAACACCTCATTTCCTATCGTGGAACCCTATACCCATTGCCAAGCCCGACTTCCATCGTCCCGACTATTTCGGTGAGCTAGCGTTCGAAGGGTAGTCATTCTTGACTCACCTGTTTCCAAAGGCTTGAAACTATGCTTCCGAGCCCTTGAAACTTTAGTTCCAAGCCTTTGAAACTAATTGAAACAGCTGATTGCAATAAAACACTCACTGCTAAGCGTAATGTGGCATCGTGTTGAAAATAAAAAATCGGGGCTATCCGGCATTGACCAGATAGCCCCGATGACTTTTTTATAGTTGTCTTGCGAATTACTTCACAAACTCTTTTACCACCTTCATTGTGCCATCGCTATAAATCACGCGTACAATGTTCAATCCACTTTGTTGTGACGAGATGCGCACTCCGTTAGTATTGAAGTATTGACGTTCTACCACCTCTTTCTCAACTGCATTGTCTTCGATGCCTGTTTCGCCACCCATAGTTACTGAGTTAGAAGAGGCACCCAAACCACCCATTTCGTTGGCAGCACGCACGCTGAACAAATCGTCAGAAGTAGCATCAGCCGGAATTGCAAATGAGTTATCGTTGGTAAATGCAATCACTTTACCGTTTTTGCAGATGGCATATACGAATACATAGTTGCTAGCACTCCAAGTGATGTTGCCATTGCTCACGCTGATAGCAGGTGCAGCCGCTTGCTCAGTAAGTAGCGTAGGCATCCATGCATCCGTTCCACTCAACACATTTTCTACAGTAAACTTAGCCGCATCTTCAGCCGAAAGCACAGGATCATACTTCACAGTACCCGCTGCATAAGTTTTCTTACGGTTGCTACAATCTACCGGCATACCATTTTCTGTTTGACTATTGTATTCGGCAAACAACTTAGGCAGTACGTTAGCACTCATTTCATTCCAACCCTCGGCATGAGGCAATACCTTCATGGTTGTGTTAATCCACACACTCATTGGCGCACCATTCCAAGGACGTCCCAGTGCATAAGAACCCTTGTTCTTCTCGTGACCATCAATCACACAGTCGTTGAATACATATCCCCAGTCGGTATCGCCAGCCGGTGCAGTAATCACATTGCCCGAACGCTCTTCCAGATACAATGTAGTGCGGTTAAAGAACACATCACCACCCCCACAGATAAAGTCTACTGTACCGTGTATTTCGCAACCCTCCATGTAAGAGCGCATGCGGTTATTGTTGCTGTAATAAGTATCTTGGAAACTAAGCATACGCACGTTTTTCAATACACTCTTATTACTCTTATCGTGCCAAGCCACTGCGCGTCCGGTAGTTCCGGTATAGTCGTAGTTGTTTTTCAGCGTGATGTCTTGCAAGTAGATGTTCTCACCAGTTCCCAGCAAAGTACCCGTTACACTGATACCCTCTTGTTGAGGAGCATTCATGATGATGGTATTCTCCATGCTCTCACCAATAAGCGAAATGTTCGATTTCACCTCAGTTAAGCAAGCTGTACCCAAGTCGTACAAGCCATTGTGTAAGAAGATGCGGAAACGTTTGCCCGATGAAGCTTGTGCATTGGCTTTTTTCAAGGCCTCCATAAACTCTTCACCATTAGTTACCTCAGCATCATACATGCCCGGAGTTACTACAGGAGGAGCCACGGTGGTGAATTTCACCGAGATCGCTTCAGTCAATACATTGTCTGCTAAGTCTGATACACTATTGGCTGGCAATGTAAAGGTATATTCTGAATTGTAATCAAGACCTAAGTAAGCAAAAGTAATGCTCTTGCCGGCTACTGTAGCTTTCAGTTTCTTATTACCCAAAGTCACGTCAACATGATCCGCCAACTTCACCTTCTCGTCAAAAGTCAACACGATGCGACCTGAAGCCGACACACCTGTTGCAGCATTAGCAGGAATACTATTTACCAACTTAGGCGCTGTGCCGTCGTTGTAAATCTTAGGAGTACCCAATACATAGATTGCAGTGATTGATGTTCCATCATTTTCAGAAGCCGATCCGCCAATCTCAGAAGAGTAATCAGGAATCCAACGCAAATGCAGTGTTGTAGCATGATTACACTCAGCAGGCAGTGTAGCCTCTAGCGGAGTCCATACTTTACCATTAGGTATTGTAATGCGGTTAGCCTCTTTCCAAGTAGTACCATCTAGCGAGTATTCTAGTTTTTGCACTGTATAAGCGTTGTAGTTGTACAACATCTTAGAAGTCACCTGAATATCGGTAAAGTCGGTAGCGTTGATTTTAGTCTCGTAGTAATACTTATCGGCAATTGGTTTCCAGTTAACCGCAGCCGGTTCACCTTCGTATCCACCCGCAGCCTCTTCCGACTTGTCCAACCAGCCTATTGTGCTACCATCCTCTTTGCGAAGCACAAACGTAGTTGCTTCGTTGTCGGGAGTAGAAGTAAAGTCAGCCGGACGGCCATTTGCACCACGGCGATTGAAATCCCAGCCAACAATATAATCTTTAGCGCTATAGTTAGCCGTATATGCTTTGTCGTCGTTCATCTCTACAACAATTTCGCTTTCAGTTTCGCCACTAGTCCAGTTTGTAAAGGTCAAGATAGGGTTCTCGTTAGCTTTCAGTGTCACCTGAGTACCCATCTCGTACATATTCTTGCCACCAATCACCTTAGCATCAGGCGATAGCGTAATCATATAGTTGTTTGCTCCACCTTCAACCGTAGTGGTCATGGCATAAGTAGCAATAGGCTCGAATAGAGCGATAGCCTCCATGCTTTCGTTAAGTACTTGTGTATAAGTGTCTTCTGTAGACAATGTTTCGCCATTCGCATTAACCCACTTTACAAAAGCAAAGCCAAAGTTTCTTTTTGCAGTAAGTACCACTTCAGAACCTTGGTCGTACTCTTTGCTAGCCGGAGAAGCCGATACGCTACCCCCTTCTTCGGGCGATGCCTTAACTGCAAGTGTCACCTGTGGAGCACTAATCTCAACGTTAGCAAACACCTCTAACTCGAACATATAGGCGTTTTGGCTTAAAGCAATGTTAGTCCAGCGCAACTGAACATTATTCTCATTAATTTCTTTCTCTACCCATACCCCGGTAGCAGGGTTGGCAGCATCAGCCGATAGCACTACCCAGTCGGCATCTGTAGCACTCTTCTTCTCTAACTTATAACCACGGTTGCTACCGGTAGCCCCATGAAAATAGCGAACTTTAGTAATGTTGCCAAAAGGAGTTGTAACGATGGTTCCGTTTAAGTTCTTTTCGGCCATGGCATATCCGGTAAGGTCGCCAAACTTGCCTGTGTTTTGTCCGTTAGGCGCCAGAGTTACTCCATCAAAAGTAAACACCACATCTTCGTTGCTGAAGTTAGTGTGAACGGTAACATCTACCGGTGCCTCATTCGAGCCAACAGCTTCCCAATCGGTGAAATCGGTAGCAATAATAGGACGCTCTTGCAAAGCAGAAACTACCTCAGGATAAGTGATCGTGAAGTATCTGTAGTATGAACCATTGCCAATCACAATGTCAATGGTAGGATCGGTACCACCATACGTGTAGGTCGCTCTAGTACCATCTAGTGTATAGTTGGTATCACCTGCAACAGTAGTAGTAGTAGCAGCACTATACGACTCGAACACAACAACACAGTTCTTTGCAGCCGGAAAGGTCAAAGTCGTTCCGTTATTCATTTGCGCCCAGTCCTCCCAATTGCCATTAGCAATCTTTCCCGGCGATGTGTTGAGGTCAATTTTCACATCGATAGACTCTCCGTTTACTACTGCTTGCGATACATAAATGGCTTTTTTGCCTTCGATAGCAAGAAGAGGAGCCCCGTTCTTACGTTGGAAATCCCAAGTAATAGTAACTGGCTCGCTACGGTCGTTTAGCGATTGCGTATTGGTTGAAAACACGGGGGTTAAAGTGAGTTGCTCATTAATGGTAACCGTTTGACCCGGTTTGAAGGTTACAGTACCATTGGTCCAACCTGTTAGTGTGTTACCCTCCACAAACATAGTGCGGTTCATCGGAAAGGTAAAGTCTGTGCCGGCTGGTACATCAGTAGATGCCGGTAAAGTACCTGCATCGGCGTATTCGCCTGCATCAAAAGTAATTTTAACTGTGGTTGCTTCTTGGGCATTTAATAGCGTAGCTCCCAAGGCAAACATACATGTAAGAAGTGCGTAAAGTACATTCTTCATAATACATGGAATGATTTAAGTGGATTAATAATTGTTGAAATATCTACTGCGAATATACGTAAACCCCCTTTAGAGTGTATCCTGACGCAGGTAGTTAAAACAGTTATTACACCATTTAAAACAGATTGTACTGTTGATGATACTTAAAATTTGCACTCAAAACTTAATAATAGTCGCTTTGCTATCATTTTAATAACTCGTACCACTCCTGATTGCTTAGATTCGACATGGAACGATTCTCGTCTATCATAGTGTTAGCCATTCTTCGTTTCTCATCCTGCAATCGCATGATTTTCTCTTCGATACTTCTCTCGGTAATGAAGCGATAAGCAATAACCTTTTTCTGCTGACCGATGCGGTGTGAACGGGCTATGGCTTGAGCTTCGGCGGCAGGGTTCCACCAAGGGTCGATGATAAATACATAGCTGGCCTTAACCAGGTTCAACCCCACACCGCCTGCTTTGAGGGAGATAAAGAAAGCTTGCACCTCATCCGCTTTGGCAAATAAGTCTATCTCTTCGGCTCGTTTGTGAGTGCTGCCCGTGAGCCACGCATATTTCCAACCACGATTATTGAACTCTGTGGCTATAATCTCCAGGTGTTTCACAAAGGCAGAGAATATCAACACCTTGTGTCCTTCGCTCTGTAGAGTTTCGTACAAACTCATGATTTGCTCCATCTTGCCCGAGATGTCCGAGTACTCCTCATCTATCAGCCTTGGATGACAAGCCAATTGACGCAAACGAGTCAGTCCGTTGAGTATGGTGAAACGCTCCTGTTTATTATCGTCTGTCATCTCCAACAAGATGTTTCGCAAACTATTTTTTTCTTTATCGTATAGCTCTCTCTGCATCTCAGTCATTGGGCAATATACTATTCGTTCGGTCAGTGGAGGCAGATCGGGAGCAACCTCTTGCTTGGTTCGACGCAGTATGAACGGACTGATAAATTGTCGTAATAGCAGTTGAGTTTGCTCGTCTCCATTTTTTATAGGCACAATAAACCGCTTGTTGAACGATGGCTCACTACCCAACAGGCTAGGCATGATAAAGTTGAATTGTGCCCAGAGGTCGTTGAGCGAATTCTCAATGGGAGTTCCGGTAAGTACAAACCGATGCGGCGATTGCAATCTGCTTACTGCACGAAAAGTAATCGAGTCGCTATTCTTGATGTTCTGACTCTCATCAAGAATAATACACTCGAACGGATAATTCTCGAGTAAACCAATATTCTTTCTGATCATTCCATACGATATAATGATCAGATCATGTTGTTCTAACTTATCAGCAAGCTGCTCTTCATTGACTTTCTGGTAGCTAGACATCTCCCAAAATGACAACGTACTGAAGCGCCTTATTTCGTTCTTCCAGTTGTGTGTGAGTGAGGTTGGCATCACAAGAAGAGTTGTCTTGTGCTGTTTCGACTTGGGTTTGCCATGGTGTACACGCTCCAAAAACGCCAAAGTCTGCAACGTCTTTCCCAATCCCATATCATCAGCCAAGCAACCTCCCATGTTTCGGTCGTACAAGTTCATTAGCCATTGATATCCCTTCAACTGATAAGGGCGCAGGGTAGCCTTCAATCCCTTAGGTGTATTGTACTTTTGAGTAGCAATGGGCGAGAACTCTTTGGGGGCATCGTTATCGTTCAATAACGTTTGTATCACTCCAATATAGGCAGGTTTCAAACGCAATGTTTTCTCGTTGGCACGAGTAAACGCAAACAGTCCACGATACCTACTAAACCACTCTTCGGGCAAGAGCACAAATCGTCCGTCGGGAAGTATAAACTCTCGGTTACTATTTAAGATATGATTTCTAAATCTCTGAAAAGGAATGCGATACTGGCCAATGACAACTGTTATGTTGAGTTCAAACCAATCGGGAGTTTTGTCATAACTCTGCTCTATAAATATATCGTCCGAGCAGTAATTGGCATTTATGGCTTTACTGTTAAACTCAAATACAGATTCAATGAGTTGTCTGTGGCGACTAATCCACTCCACTAAATTGCTTTCGGGAGCCTCCTTCGATAATTTGAAATGTGAATGACGCGTTTGTACCAATCCATTATCAATCAGCAAATCAATAGTTTGTTGCTCCTTAGCTTTATCTCTGTAAAAATAGTAGGTGTATTTATCTCCCTCTCTATCTTCACTGAAAATATATCTCTCGGATACCTCTTTCGCCTGGATAGGGTAGCGATGTTTGTCGTATTGAAAGTTTAATTGAAGCAGCTGTATGTCGGACGATTCTTCTTCAAAATAGAGAATAGGCTGACAAGGATAGTGTACCTCTTCGAATAAAAAGCCAGCAGTGATGACATCGTGATAGCGTGCTATCGGTATCAATATATTATCAATGTATTTGTCGACTGAAGGAGTTTGTATATCAATAAAGTCTTTCTTGGTTAAAGGCATCAGCAAGTTGGCAGGAATATGGTTGAAGATATATATATTCATGCCTAATGCCAATGTCAGAGGGGTAGTGGTAATGGCTATTGCCGGTTTCTCATGAGCTAAGTTTACCATCTTATCATCGCACGAGCAGTCAAAGCGATAGTTTAAACGTTCATTGTGATATTTAAACTTGAAGCTTATGTCTACTGCATCGGGGTGAAAATTGAATAGATGATGTGCATAGAGCACCTTGCTTCCATTCGGCTTTTGATAAATGGGTAGCGATACTTCGCGGACAAGGTGAATCATCTGTAGTAGATGCTCTTCAATAAAAGCACGTACTCTTTTTAGCTCATCGCTCTTCTCGCTAATTCGCTTAAGAAAGCGCGCGGTGGTTTTTTCTTTCGAAAATAACCCCATTAGATGTCGCTCGGTGTAGTGCTGAGCTATTTTTATCGCCTTCTGCTCAGCTGTGTTAAGTTCTTCAATTACCGATTCTGAAAGGTGGTATGCTTGTTCTATTAATACAAGTTCCTCCGTTTCTCTCTTCTCTTCAACAATAAAAGGAGTCAGCAACATACCTAGCACAGGATGTTCATTTAGTACAATGATTAGTCGACTATTTGAATTTGCTTCTTTCATTCTATTTGTAATAAGTAGACGAAGATAAAGGATTTTGCTTAAATTTGCGCTATGAATAGTCAGAAAAGTAAACAAGTTCTTTTGGGCATGAGTGGCGGGACAGATAGCTCTGTTTCAGCAATGCTACTTCAACAAGCTGGTTACGAAGTTATTGGTGTAACGTTCCGTTTTTACGAATTAGACGACTCGCAAATTTATCTTGAAGATGCTCGTGAACTAGCCCAACGTCTTGGCATGCAACACCTAGTGTATGACGCCCGCGATGTGTTTCAGAAAGAGATTGTAGACTATTTCGTTCATGAATATCTAGCTGGTCGAACTCCCGTGCCCTGTACCTTGTGCAATAATTATTTGAAGTGGCCACTACTAGCGCGCATAGCCGATGAAATGGGGATATACCACATTGCTACCGGACACTATGTACGTAAGGCCAAGGTTGAGGGTAAGTACTACATCATTCCCGGAGTTGATCCCGATAAAGATCAATCTTTCTTTTTGTGGGGAGTACCTCAAGAGCTATTGCAACGAATGGTATTGCCTATGGGAGAGGTGACTAAAACATGGGCAAGAGCTTTTGCTGCTGAACAAGGCTTTATGAAGGTGTCGACCAAGAAAGATAGTTTAGGAGTATGCTTCTGCCCCATGGATTATCGTAGCTTCTTGGCAAAACATCCTATTTATCAGGATGCACAAATAAAACAGGGCAGATTTTTGGATGTGGATGGCCACTTTATTGCTTCGAACGAAGGTTATCCGTTTTACACCATCGGACAGCGTAGAGGATTGGGCATCGACCTAAATCGGGCTGTATTTGTGAAAGAGATTAACCCCGTCACAAACGAAGTGGTACTTGGCGATCTTAAATCGCTTGAGAAACAAACCATGTGGCTTAAAGATTGGCATGCTATCGATGAACAACGACTTTTAGCGGGTGAAGACATCATTGTGAAGATACGCTATCGGAAACAGTTAAATCACTGTAAGGTTACTCAAATGCCCGATGGATTGCTTTGTGTAACTCTACACGAACCGTTGACTGCTGTGGCTAATGGTCAGGCTGCTGCTTTTTATCAGGGTGAATTACTAATAGGTGGTGGCATTATTGTTGCCTCCGAATAGGTAATTATTACTCTAAGTATCATCTGAATAAGTTTTTATCCTTTGTTTATCTAGCTTCTTCTATCTATTTCTGGCTTGAGAAAAATAGCCATCGTCAGTCATCGTAAATGAGTATACTTTTGGGCATAATTATTTTTGCCTGAATTATATGTTTAAATTTAAACTCAACCGATGGCTACTTATGTGCACAATAGTTGCCTGCTCAGCCTGTCATTCATCAGCCGATAAAACTGATGATGCCCCTTTGATTCGTACTGTAAATGCTGAACCTTTCTCTGAAACCCAAATGAGGGAGTTTACGTTTATCACTCGTCCATATCGCTCTTCTGAACTTTCATTCAGAGTAGGCGGACCAATATCCAACTCAGATATACTTGTGGGTAACTATTATAGAAAAGGCGAAGTGATAGCCGAAATTGATCCGCGTGACTTCTTAATAAAGAAAGAGCGAAGTGAGGCTCTTTTAGAACAGACTCAATCGGAATATGAAAGAATAAAAATACTATTTGAGAAGAATAACATCTCGGCTAGCATATATGATAAAGCCAAGGCCGATTACAGAGCAGCTAAAGCAGCATACGAAACGGCTCGCTTTGACTTGGATGATACTAGACTTCTAGCTCCATCCAATGGGTATATAAGCGATGTTTTTATAGAGAAGTATCAAGATGTAAAACCTTCGCAACCCATTCTGCGATTTATCGATATCGACCAACTGAAAGTTGAGGTATATGTGCCTCAAGAGATTGCTGTGCGTAGCGACTTACCCACTACAGTAGAGCTTTATTTGGGAAAAGACTTATCAAAGGGGTATACAGCCTCAATTAAGGAAGTCTCTAAAAGCACTTCGTCAAACAACTTATCTTATCTGCTTACTGCCTTACTGCCTAATGCCGATAGAAAACTATTGGCGGGAATGTCGGGCACGCTTCATCTAACTCTTCCCGATTCTGCCGATTCTGAATGGGTGGTTATTCCTCAACAAGCATTAAGTCATCGTCCTACAGAAGGAGATATGGTTTGGATTTACGATGCTAAAACTGAAACTGTAAAATCTTGCAAAGTAGCTCAAAAAGAGTTACTTCCTAAAGGTAAAGTTAGAGTGCGTGGAATCAATGGCGGAGAGACAATCGCAACGAGTGGTCTTCGTTTTCTCTCGGATGGGATGAAGGTAAAAGTGGCTAATAATTAACTCTACTGTTTGATATATGAGTATTATAAAATATTTCCTGAAAAATAAACAGGTTACTAATCTTCTGCTACTATTGGTTATAGTAGGCGGAGTACTTTCGTATTTATGGATGGGCAAACTCGAAGATGCTCCATTCACCATAAAGCAGGCTTTGGTGTTGACTCCCTATCCGGGGGCTTCACCTTCGGAAGTGCAAACTCAGGTGACAGATGTGTTGGAGGAGTCTATTCAGTCATTGGGCGAACTCTACTATTTGAAAACCGAAAATAGAAGCGGACTATCTAAAATAACGGTTTATGTTAAGAAAGAAACGCGCGCTGAAGAGATGCAACAGTTGTGGGATAAATTGCGTAGAAAGGTAAATGATGTGCAAGCTAAGCTGCCGGCAGGAGCTGGCCCTTCGGTAGTTAATGATGACTTTGGCGATGTGTTGGGTGTATTCTATGGTTTAACCGGAGATAATTATTCAAACAGAGAACTCGAAGAGCAAGCCAAACTTATCAAAAATGAGATATTGAGGGTGAAAGATGTGGCTAAGGTCGAGATCTATGGCGCACAAGTACCTACAATTGAAGTTATTGTGAATCCTGCTGTCTTGTCGCAAAGCAATATTACTACCGCCGATATTGCTCAAGCTATTAATGCCCAAAATAGAGTAACCGATGCCGGTGCTATCGAAACAGAAACCAATCGGATACGAATAGAATCAACAGGTAACTTTTACTCGCTCGATGATATAAAAAACTTAACCATAACATCGCGAAGTGGAGAATACTTCTGCTTGTCGGATATAGCCACGATTGAAGAAGGGTATCAGACTCCTGCAAGCAATAAGATGCAAATTAATGGTAAACAGGCCATAGGTATCGCTGTATCTACCGTTCCCACAGGAAATGTGGTGGATATGGCACGATTGGTAGAAAAGAAGATTAACTACTTTAATCAGACAATGCCTGAGGGGTTTGAATTGACTTCAATCTACGACCAAGGATACGAGTCGGATGTGGCAAATCAAGGGTTTATCCTCAATCTTATCATCTCTGTATTTACTGTAGTTGCTATTCTACTTTTCTTTATCGGGTTCAAGAATGGTCTTCTTATCGGTAGTGGACTTGTCTTTTCTATCTTTGCTACGCTAATTGTGATGTATGTCAATGGGATTGCTTTACAACGAATGTCACTTGCTGCCATCATTATTGCTATGGGTATGTTGGTTGACAATGCCATCGTGGTGTCTGACTCTGCTATTGTGAATATGGAGCGAGGTATGCGTAAACGTGTGGCTATATTGAGGGCTTGCTCGTCTACTGCACTACCGTTACTTGCTGCTACTTTTATTGCTATATTAACCTTTTTGCCAATTTATTATTCGCCACATATTACGGGTGAACTTCTATCTTCGTTGGTCATAGTTATAGCCATTTCCCTTTCTTTTAGCTGGCTTTTTGCGATGACTCAAACTCCTTATTTTATTCAAGAGTTTGTGCGTCGTCCGCGTAAGGAAGAGTTAAAGGGCGAACTATTTGGTGGAAAATATTACAATTGGTTTAGACGTTCGTTACAGAAGGTGATTCGACACAAGTATCTAACTATAGTTAGTATGGTTGTTTTGTTAGTTCTGTCTGCTGCTAGCTTTAAGTTTATTCCAAAGGTTTTTGTTCCGGCGCTCGATAAACAATATTTCACCATTGATATATGGACTCCCGAGGGAACCAACATCGATGAAACAAATCGAATAATTAGTGAGGTCACTGATGCGATTGAAGGATATCCACAAGTCGAAACGGTATCTTCATATATTGGCCGTACTCCTCCACGATTTTATCTTTCGAATGTGGCTTTTGGACCACAATCAAATTATGGACAAATTCTAGTAAAGTGTCATACCTCAAAAGAGTCTAAAACTCTACATAGTGAGTTGCAAAAGTTAATACCGGCAAACTATCCTGAAATTTTTGCTAAGGTCAATAAGTTTGAGTTAAGTCCACTTACCGAAGCTCTCATCGAGGCACGCTTTCTAGGTCCTGATGTTGCTACATTAGATTCTCTTGCCGGAGTGGCACTCGATATTATGCGGAAAAATCCGAAAGTAGACCATGCCCGTAATGAGTGGGGAAATACAACTCTTTTACTTTCACCCGAATATGACCCGGTTAGGGCAGGTATGATGGGGATTAGTAAATCGTCTATGATGGAATCTGTAAAATCGATTAACGATGGTTACCCCATTGGAGTATATCGCGACCAAGAGAAGATAGTTCCTGTAATTTTAAAAACAACAGGTGCCGAAATCACTGATGTACAGTCTTTAGGAAACTTTTACGTGTGGAATGGACAAAGCTCTGCTCCTTTATCTCAATTGGTAAATGGTATAGAAACACGATGGGAGTATCCGCAAATTCGTACATACAATCGTCAACTATCGATGGCAGCTATGTGTGGTGTTAAGCCTGGTTATACCATGGCCGAGGTTCATGGTGAAATACGCAATGCTATCGAAGCAATAGAACTTCCCGATGGATATACCTTCTTCTGGGATTCTCAGTATAAAGATCAAGGTGAGGCTTTGCAAGCCATAGCTAAATATTTCCCTTTAGCTTTTTTGATGCTTATTGTGGTGCTAGTTGCTCTCTTTAAAAACTATAAACAACCTTTGATTATTCTTTGTATTCTTCCACTTTCAATCATAGGGGTAGCTATTGGTTTACTGGTGACTGGATTTGAATTTGGCTTTTTCCCAATTGCAGGATGGCTGGGACTATTAGGTATGATTATTAAAAATGTAATTGTTTTGATTGACGAGATTAATATTCAGAAACGATGTGGAGTAAAACTGTATGAGGCAATCATTGAATCGACTGTTAGTCGTGCACGACCCGTATTGATGGCTGCTACAACAACTATCTTTGGCATGGTGCCACTGTTATTTGATATTGCTTTTAGAGGGATGGCTGCTACAATTATATTTGGTTTGACCTTCGCTACATTGTTAACTCTTTTTGTTACACCTGCTCTCTATACTGTTTTTTATAAAGTAAAAGTACAATAAGAATGATGAAAATTAAGATATTACTATTGGGTTTGTTTATAACGCTAACTATTGATGCTCAAACAGACAGTACCTTGATTGAACGTTATCGAGAAATGGCGCTAAATTATAATTATGACTTACGTGCCGCACACAAAAATATTCTGGTAAGCACAGAGTTGCTTCAATCAGCACGAGCCGATTTAAAACCGAAACTCTCGGCTAATGCTAATTTTCAATATGTGGGTAATCCCACAGAGTTATCACTAAGCTTGCCCGCTTTTGATAATCCGTTATCTTTTCAAGGTACAGACTTGGCTTATGGAGCTTCTATTAGTCTTCTACAGCCTATCTATACTGGTGGTAAGCTTCTTGAAACAATAAAAATGGCAGAAAGTAAGCAGCTTTTAGCCAAAGAACAAGAGGCTCTAGTCAGAGCATCTGTTTGTTATCAGATTGATATTCAATATTGGAATGCAGTGGCTCAACAAGAGTTGTGGTTAATATCTAAAGAATACTTGGGTGCTATAGAGCAACTTGTGCAGGCCATTGACGAGCGGGTGCAAGTAGGTTTAGCTGACTCTCAAGACTTGTTGATGGCTGAGGTTAAACTGAATGCTGCTAACTTTCAGCAGTTGCAGGCTAAAACAAAGTTTGAGGTTGCGCGGATGGCACTCAACGCTATGATTGGTAATCCGCTAGAATTTCAAACAGAGATAGAGCGCACTCTTCCTTTAAATGTGCTTACTCCTAATGATGTTCATATCACTAGCGGTAGTAGATCTGAACTTGGTATTGCTGAGCAACAAAAATACATAGCTCAAAGTCAATTAAACCTGACTAAGTCTCAGCTCCGTCCTAAACTGTATGTTGGTATTGATGGTAGTTACTCTTCACCAGGATATAACTTTAAGAAGGATATGGACCCCAACTACGCTATATATGCTAAATTATCTATTCCTATATTTGAGTGGGGCAAGCTCCGAAGTGAAAAGCAGGCGGCTCGTTTCAAAGTCGATATGAGTTATTATAACTATCAAAAAGTGCTTGATAATGTCAATTTAGAAGTTCAGACCTCTAATACGGAGCTTTATGAAGCCTTAGATCAGGTGCGATTTACGGAGAGCTCTTTGCAAAAAGCATCTCAGAATGAAGCAATGGCGTTAGAGAGATACAAAGCTGGTAAAATATCAGTTGTAGAGGTTATTGATGCACAAGGCTATCGACAAAATGCACAAGTTAACTTTGTGCAAGCTAAAGCTTCTGCACAGATGGCTTATGCCTCGTTGCTAAAAGCGACCAATCAGTATAATATTCCATAATATATAGTAACTTTGTATAGAAAGAAGTGTAATGAAGCAACATGTTATCATAGGATTAAAAGGGAATGTCCTTTATACTGTTCTATTTTCAGTATTGGGAGTGTTCTCGTATATCCTCTTAATTAATTATGCTCCTATTACTGATCGAGTGGCTGACGATATTTCTTCTGTGGGAGTGCTATTCTTTTTTATTCTTGCATTCAACTTATTAGGATTTGCCACATTGCAAGTTAGTTCATGGATAAACAAGATGTATATTGGTCATGTACACAATCAATGGAAAATCATATTTATCTATATTGGGGTAATTTTTGCCTTTCTAGTTTTAAATTACAGCCTTCTTGTTGTTGCTAAGTTATTGGCTAAAGCTACTCATCCTTTTTTGTTTCCAAATGGTGGTTGGAAAATCCTGATTCTAGTATGGCTTGTTGAACTAGTTGTTTTAGGACTTGTTCTTGCTAACCGCTTTATGCAACAAAGTCTACAGTTTCAAGCGCAAGCTGCTAAACTTCAGAAAGAGAATAACACGGCACGATACACTGCGCTACAACAACAGCTAAATCCCCATTTTCTATTTAATAGTCTCAACACACTTGTGGCTGAAATAAACTATAATCCTCAAAATGCAATAATATTTACACAAAGGCTTTCTGATGTCTATCGATATGTTATTCAATGTCAGAATAGTAATTTAGTCAGTTTAGCAGATGAGTTAGAGTTTATAAAATCCTATTTGTTTCTGCATGAAGTTAGGTTAGGCGAGTGTATCTCATGCCGCATAGATGTTGATGAGGAGCATAAAGAATGCTTATTACCTCCTCTCACACTGCAACTACTTATTGAGAATGTGATTAAGCATAATTCTATCTCTTTGTCCAAACCGATGTCTATTGATATCTTTGTTGATAAAGATATGCTTATTATATCCAATCCTATTCGGCTTAAAAAGAATAACTCCTCATCGGGGTTAGGATTAAAAAATCTTTCAAATCGATTTATGTTAATGATGAATCATGATATAATTATAGAAAGTGAGAATGGAGTATTTACAGTTAAAGTTCCTCTATCGTTATGAGTAAGATAATAAATATTGCTATTATTGAAGATGAGATTCCCGCTGCTCGTCTTCTGTCTACCATGATACAGAAGTTAAGACCTAACTGGGTTATAACTGTACTCCAAGGAAGTATTGAGGAGGCTATAGAGTGGTTTGAAACCAATGAACACCCTGATATTATCTTCTTAGATATACAGCTATCCGACGGAAACTCATTTGATTTCTTAGTACATGCTCGTCCTTCCTCTGTTATTATTTTTACTACTGCTTATGATCAATATGCAATAAGAGCTTTCAATGTTAATAGCATTGATTATATCCTCAACCCAATAGAAGAAGATCGC
>DKPL01000010.1:3197-6018 GCA_002471185.1 Bacteroides sp. UBA7335 | reverse complement strand
AGAATAAACCACTAAGTAATTAATTATTTAGATAAATGGTCTGTTGGCTTTAAAACTCAATAAGAGCAAAATAGACTGCAAATAAGCTATTGGCCTTAATTGGAGCGGTTGACTATTTTTACTATTACTCTGTTTTCGAAAATGGATTAACCTCAAGAGGTAGTCTAAGATGTATCTAGTAAAACTTAACTAACTTGTTTGGCTTGAGTCGTATTAAAAATCGATGCAATAATAAGTTTATTCCTTAATGATACTTCATGTGTTAAAAATGTTAATTACTTAGTGGTTTATTCTATTATTTGATATGTTTGTGATATCAAAACGATATCATTAAATTAAACGAATATGAAAACAAACGAATTTGATTTTAAAGGCTTTAAGGTAAGTGGATTTCTTATGCTTTTTTTGTTCTTTGCAATTGTAGGTGCTTCTATTGCTTCCTTCTTTTTTAGTGCAGAAATGGCATGGGTTACAACAGTAATGCGTATTGCTGCTGTTTTAGGTATATTGTGGTCTCTGATTTCATTGGGTGGTTTTATGTCTCTTGAGCCTAATGAGGCTAGAGCCATGGTTTTCTTTGGAAAATACATGGGAACATTTCGTGAGACTGGTTTTTACTGGGTGAATCCTTTTTTGGAGGCTAAGAAAGTTTCGCTTCGTGCACGTAACTTAGATGTTGCTCCTATTAAGGTGAACGACAAAATAGGTAATCCTATTTTGATTGGATTGGTTTTGGTGTGGCGTCTTAAAGACTCTTATAAAGCCTTGTTTGAAATAGATTCACAAACCATGGCTATGGCTGGTACTGGTGGGCAAGTTGCTGTTGGTGCAACCGTAGCGGGACGAATGGCTGCTTTCGAGAACTTTGTGAAAGTGCAGAGTGATGCTGCCTTGCGTCAAGTTGCAGGCATGTATGCGTATGATAATAGTGAACTCAATATAAGTGAAACAACTCTTCGCTCTGATGGTGAAGAGGTTAACGAGATATTGGTTCAGAAACTAAATGAACGTCTTGTTATGGCGGGGATGGAAGTCATTGAGGCTCGCATAAACTATTTGGCTTATGCTCCTGAAATTGCTGCCGTAATGCTTCGTCGCCAACAAGCATCTGCCATTATCACTGCTCGTGAGAAGATTGTAGAGGGCGCTGTTTCAATGGTTAAGATGGCTTTAAATAAACTTTCAGAAGAGGCTATTGTTGAATTGGATGAAGATAAGAAGGCAGCTATGGTAAGCAACCTTTTAGTGGTTTTATGTGCTGATGAGGCTGCTCAACCTGTATTAAATACTGGTACTTTAAATCAATAAAGCAAAATTATAATTGATATGAAAAGACATCTATTTATGGCAATTGCTTTCTTTTGTAGCATTTCCGGTTTGTTTGCTCAAGATGCCGGTAAAGAGATTGCTCAAGCAGAAAAGATTTATCAATATATGTTGACTGCTCAAGGTGATAGTATTTGGACTATGAGTACTCCTACTTTTCAGAAAGCCATCACTCCACAAGCTTTAAACGGTGTTTGGGGGTCTTGTGAAAAGCAATTTGGAAAGCTGCTATCGGCAGGCGATTGGAAAATAGGAGATATCAGCGGAACATCGGTTTGTTATAGAGATTTGCAGTTCGAAAAATATGCTCTTCGTTTAAATATCGTTTTTAATGATGAGTGTCTTTGTTCGGGGTTGAATGTAGTACCAGTACCTAGTGCACCAACTTCTGCTCGTAGAAAACTTGATACTTCGAGAGTTAAGGAAGAGGATATCATCATAACAAGTGGTAAGTTCCAACTGCCTGGTACTTTATCTATGCCCTTAGCGGTTGCTACAAATGTGCCGGTGTTAATCTTAGTACATGGTTCGGGAAATGCCGATCGAAATGAGTCTATTGGTCAAATAAAACCATTTCAGGAGCTGGCTTGGGGACTTGCTGAACAAGGTGTGGCAGTGATTCGTTACGATAAGCGGAGTCGAGCATATCCGGGTAAAGCGGGTATGGATGGCGATACTTATACATTTGATGACGAGTCGGTAGATGATGCAATGGCAGCTGTTCGTTTGGCAAAAACCTTGTCAGGTATCGACTCTACTCGAGTTTATGTACTTGGGCATAGTTTGGGTGGAATGTTAGTTCCTCGTATTGCCGAACGCATGGGAGATACAAAACAATTGGCAGGCATTATTTCGTTAGCCGGTCCAACTCGTAAGCTCAGAAAAATGTTGGAAGAGCAAATCTCTTACCTAAGTTCATTAAAAGGTGAAAAGACCGATGGAAAAGTAGAAGCTGAATCTATCTTAAAGTCACTTCCACAGAGTTATCTAGATTTTGAGCAAGTTTATAATCCGGTTGAAACGGCTAAGAAGTTAACCTTACCTTTTTTGATTTTGCAAGGTGAAAGAGATTATCAGGTCACAATGGAAGATTTTGGAACTTGGCGGATGGGGTTAATGCGCAATTCAAATGTCAAATTCAAATCTTATCCTAAACTTAATCATGGGTTGCAAGAAGGAACCGGAAAGTCAACTCCAATGGAGTATAGTGAATATTCGCCAATGCCGCACTATTTGATAAAAGATATAGCTGACTTTATAAATGGTAAATTTGAATAATATTTGAAATAATAATTTGATGGCTAAAAAAGAAACTTCAACAAAAAGCTTTGTGTTGCGCGTAGACTCTGAAATGATGGATGCTATTGAAAAATGGGCAGCCGATGAGTTTCGTAGTACAAACGGACAGCTTCAATGGATCATTACCGAAGCTTTACGTAAAAGTGGTCGCTTGAAGAAAAAGAAAGAATTGTAATAGCATTAAAAATAAAGTCGC
>DKPL01000010.1:613-2978 GCA_002471185.1 Bacteroides sp. UBA7335 | reverse complement strand
GCGACTTTATTTTTAATGCTATTCTAGAGCTACATATATAAAAAGAACCCTGCTAATCCACAGGCTAGAATCATTAATATCGGATTGATTTTATACTTCCGTGTACCGATAAAAGCCACAATGAAAATTATAACACTGATAACAAACTGATAAGTGTCTTTTGTAGGCGAACCGAAGTTTTCGTTAGTCATCAATACCAATGCAGCTGAAGCCAACAATCCAACTACTGCCGGGCGTAATCCACTAAATACAGCTTCTACCATAGGATGTTTTTGATACTTTAAAAAGAACTTGCTGATTGTTAGCATTAATATGAATGATGGTAGAATAACAGCAAATGTTGCAATGATTGAGCCAAATATACTTCCCGTTGCAGTAAAGCCAACATAAGTAGCCGCATTAATACCAATAGGTCCGGGAGTCATTTGACTGATAGCTACAATATCGGTAAACTCTTGTGCTGTGAGCCATCCATATTGTGTTACTACTTCGCCTTGTATCATAGAAAGCATAGCATAACCACCTCCAAAACCAAAAAGTCCAATCTTAAAGAATGTGTAGAATAACTGTAGGTATATCATAGTGTACTTTTACTTTTTACGATTATCCACAAAACCTTTTCCCCATTTTCCCCATACAAAACCACCAATACCAGCCATTAATATAATCCAGATGGGTGAGAACCCTAATAACCATATTAGTAAAGCCGAAAATATAGGAATCCATACAGTGTATCGATTGATTTTAGCCGATTTAGCCATGGTGAATGTAGGAGCAGCAATCAGTGCAACCACTGCTGGACGAATTCCTTTGAATACTCTTTCAATGTATGGATTGTCTTGATAGTTATGAAAAAAAAGAGCAATAGCAAGAATAATGATAAAAGAGGGGAGAATGGTTCCTAGTGCAGTTACCATACTGCCTCTTATGCCACGTAGTTTATAACCTATAAATATTGAAATATTGACCGCTAATATACCAGGGGCAGATTGTGATATAGCCAAAAGATTCATAAAGTCATCTTGGCTTATCCATTTTCTTTTTGTAACAATTTCGTTTTCAATAAGCGGAACCATTGCATAGCCACCACCAATGGTAAAGGCTCCTATCTTAAAAAAGATACCGAATGACTCTAAATAGATATTCATTATTTTTCTTCCTTACTCTCTTTGTTTTGTTCAGATTCTTCTGCTGTTTCTCCTTTAGCATATTTGCTAGGACTCACTTTAAAATGTTTTTTAAATACTTCGCGGAAGTATTTCGCATCATTGAAGCCAGTCATTTCTGCCACTTCAATAATAGAGTGCTTACCCTCTTTTAATAGCGCTGCAGCCTTACTTAGTCGTATGATGCGCACATAGTCAGCAGGAGCTTGATTAGTAAGTACCTTAATTTTATTGTAGAAGCTAGTGCGACTCATGTTTAGTAAGTTGCAAAGAATATCAACATTGAATGCTTGGTTATCCATATTGTCTTCAACATGTTTTTTCACAGTCGAAATGAACTTCCAGTCAATATCAGTATGGTAATTTACATTTTTATCGGCTTCGTCATGAATTTCTAGGTTAGCATATTTCTTTTGAATGATTGCCCTGTTAGTAAGTATATTGGTAATCGTAGCTTTTAGAATACCAATATTAAATGGTTTTCCAATATATTCATCAGCACCAATTGTAATACCTTGCAATACACTCTTTTCATCACTCAGAGCTGTTAGCAATATAACTGGTATGTGCGAAGTTTCAATGTTGCTTTTTATAATCTTGCACATCTCATCTCCTCGCATTTCGGGCATCATAATATCCGATATGATGAGATTAGGCTTATACTCTTTGACAATGGTCAAAGCTTCTTTTCCATTTTCGCAAGTCTGCACAATATAAGTTTCCGCCAAGGTTTGCTTCAAGTAATTGCGAAGCTCATCATTATCCTCAACAATCAAAATGCGTTGATTATCTTGTAAAGTTGTTTGTTTAATATTTTGATAACTTGAAGTGTTGGTATCTTCATATATCTCATTCTCTTCAATAAAACCACTGTTTTTGGTTTTGCTAGCTAAATGGGCTTTTTTGAGTACCTGAGAATTTTTAGGAATCACGATTTTGATGTCCGAACCTTTTTGTTCTATACTATTGAACTGAATTTTACCACCGTGTAGGCGTACCAGTTTCCATACCAACAGTAAGCCGATGCCACTACCGGTAACTTTAGAGTTGATAGCATTACTGCCTCTGAAGTGCATTTTAAATAGTTTTTTCTGTTCGCTTGCAGGAACTCCAATGCCTGTATCTTTTACTTCTACTATCCAGTTGTCATTTGTCTCGGTAGCTATAATTGTTACCTCACCATTTTCAGGAGTATATTT
>DKPL01000010.1:0-424 GCA_002471185.1 Bacteroides sp. UBA7335 | reverse complement strand
ACCATTTTCAGGAGTATATTTGAGTGCATTCGAGATTACATTCTTTAAAATAGAATCCATCTTATCTTTATCAAACCATACGTTTAAGAACTGGAAGTTGCTGGTATAGTTAAAGTTGATATGCTTAACATTGGCATAAGAGCGAAATGTTTGGTATATCTCAGTAATATAGCTATTCAATTCATGTTCAGAGATGTAAAGGTCTGATGAATAAACATCTGTTTTCTCAAAATTAATTAAGTTGGTTGTCAAACGCAACAATGAGTTTACATTGCGTAGTGCAATATTCATGTTCGACATACCATTTTGTGATAATAGTTCTTTCTCTCGTATTTCCTCTAATGGAGCTTTAATAAGAGTGAGCGGCGTACGTATGTCGTGCGCTGAGTTTATAAAGAACTGTATCTTTTCATTTGAAATATTT
>DKPL01000047.1:589-11085 GCA_002471185.1 Bacteroides sp. UBA7335 | reverse complement strand
GATGTAAAAACTCGTGGAGTAGTTACAGCTCCTTTATTATCTGATCTTTTAATTTCTATTATTAATATATCAACAAATGAACAGTACAACTTATCATCTGCTCAAACTGATATTGTACTTGATGTAGGTAACTATAAACTAATTGCTGTTTATGGTGAGGATATTTGTAGTATTGTACCTTACTATTATGGTGAAAAAGAATTTGTGATATTGCAAGGGCAAACTACGATAGAATCACTGACTGTTTCACTAGCTTCTGCTGTTATTCATCCTATAATGACTGATGATTTACTCTCTCATTTTACTTCTTATCAATTAGTTGTAAGTAGTGAGTTAGGTAGTTATGAGGTGACAAATAATAGTGACTTCTTTGTATCAGCAACTCGAAACTATACGCTTACATTTTCAGGAATAAACTTGTTAGGCGAAACCAAAACGAATAGCTGGGATTTGATAAATGTCCTTCCCAAAACACGTTATAATATAAACTGTAATCCAGATCTTCCAGCCTTTACTTTGCCTACTCAAGTTGATGGGGATGTTTGGAGTAAATTTATATATATAACTCCCATGACAAGTTTGGACATGATTGCTAAACCCGAAATGGCGGATAAGGTTATTGCTAATGTTATTTATGAGGCTTCTGCTGATGGTGTAACTTGGCATTCTGCAACTCTAGAGTCAGACCGTTGGATTATTAAAGGACTTTCTCCTTCGACCCCTTATACCATTCGTTCTCGATTTGGGGGTGTGGTTAGTGTAAACACTCAAGTAGTGACTACCGAAAGTGCACAGCAATTAGAAAATGGAGACATGGAAAATTGGAGCAGTACACAGATTTATGGAGGTAGTGGAGCTATAAGTGCCGCTATCAATTGTAACTATTGTACAGGTTGGGCTACTCGTAATGAGAAAACTACTGATGGAGCAAGTGGCGCAAATGGTAGTATTATTGGTTCAAGTGCGAACTATGCGGTTTACTGGAAATGGTATTCAAACACAATATCTACAAATGATTGTTCTAATGGCAGTAAGGCTGCTGAAATTTCAACATTAGGTTTATATAATGGTAGAGTATATGGTTCATGGAGTAGATCTGGGGTCTTAAGCTATACTCAAAATAACGGAACAGTATATGTTGGCTATTTGTTTTTAGGCTCTTTTGATAAGAATTCTGATAGCTATACTCAAGGTGTTGAACATACTGCTAGACCTATTAGCATTTCTTTTGACTATAAGTATGCACCTAATAATGAGGATAATTTTAGTGTAAATGCCGAGCTTCTTGATATAAATAAAAATAGAATAGCTTCTATCATTGATATTGTAGGAAGTGCACAAAGTTCTTACCAAACTATAAAAGCTGATTTAAATTATATTGATAGAAAATCAAAAGCTGCCTATATATGTGTGTTTTTCAGATCAGGACATTTAACTACCATAAGTAACTTAGTCCTTGTGAATGGTAGTTATGGTGCGTCGCCTTTTAAATATGATCGGATAGTTGGTAGCGTACTAAAGATAGACAACATCGTTTTAAATTATGAATAATAATAAAATTAAAAACAAGAATAAAACCCAAATGAAAAAGTATTTATCATTATTAGCAGTTACATTAACACTTGTGGCATGTAATAACGAAAACGAGACATTAGTAGAGTATGGTCACATAAGTTTAGGATTGGAAAACTCGAAAGAGATAACTGTTTCTTCTCGTGCGTCATCTGCAGAAGAATTAGCAAATTTCAATATCAATATTCTTCAAGGAAGTGTTTCAAAATGGGCTGGAAAGTATAATGAACTTCAAAATGTAGAGTTAGTTTATCCGGTAGGAGACAACTATTTAGTTACCGCTGAGAGTTGTACTTTGGCTGAAGCTCAATCTGCCAATAGTAACTGGGGAGAGATGCGTACTGCTGGTCAAAGTTCCCCATTCTCTATTACCTCGGGTGCTACAACTCAAGTCAATTTTAGTTGCACGATGCAAAATGCTAAAGTTGGATTCAGTTACGATCAATCTTTCAAAGATGTATTTACAGATTATTCAGTCGAAGTATATGAGTCTTCTGAGAGTAATCGAACTTTAGTGTTTGACTCTAATGCTACTTTTGAAACAAAAGCTGCTTATTTTAATATTGATGCCGATCCGCAAATTAGCTATACTGTAAAGGGACTTTTTAATGGAGTTCAAAAAACATATCCCGGTACTTTGGTTATTGCTGCTGCCAAATGGCATCGCTTGACAGTAAAAGCAACTGCAAATGGACAAATCAATCTTGGTATAACTATTGATAATTCTGTACAAGAAGATAATCAAAACGTAGAAGTAAATCCATATCAATAATTGCTGGTATGTAGTTATAACAAATATATTCTTAGCATATTTCATAAAAAAGAGAGGCTACCCACATTGGAGTAGCCTCTCTTGCTTGTTTAGACTTGTTAGAGTATTTGCAGTTTGTCGCTTATACTATCCCTTGAGCCATCATTGCTTTAGCCACTTTCATGAATCCAGCTACATTGGCACCTTTTACATAATTTACATATCCATCAGCTTCTGTACCGTATTTCACGCATTCAGTATGGATATTTTTCATAATTTCTTTTAGTTTGTTGTCAACTTCCTCTTCGCTCCAGCTTAATCTGATAGAGTTTTGAGTCATTTCCAAGCCAGATACTGATACACCACCAGCATTTGCAGCTTTACCTGGTGCATAAAGAACTTTAGCATCTTGGAACACTTTGATAGCTTCTGGAGTAGAAGGCATGTTTGCTCCTTCAGATACAGCAAATACACCGTTAGCTACTAACTTTTTAGCATCGTCACCATCAATTTCGTTTTGAGTTGCAGAAGGCAAAGCAATATCACCTTTCTCACTCCAAGGACGAGCTCCTTCTACATATTTGCAGCCATAGTGTTCAGCATATTCACGGATACGACCGCGGTATACATTTTTCAATTCCATGATATAGGCTAGTTTTTCTTTATCGATTCCTTCTGGATCATAGATGTAACCATCAGAGTCAGACATAGTAACTACTTTACCACCTAATTCAATAACTTTTTCGGTTGTATATTGAGCTACATTTCCTGAACCCGATACCAAACATACTTTTCCTTTTAAGTCCATGCCGTTAGCTTTTAGCATTTCCATTAAGAAGTAGATGTTACCATATCCTGTAGCTTCTGGACGAATTAATGAACCTCCAAATTCTCTACCTTTACCAGTTAATGTGCCTGTAAATTCGTGAGTTAGCTTTTTGTACATACCATACATGTAACCAACTTCGCGACCACCTACACCAATATCACCTGCCGGTACGTCTGTGTCAGGACCAATATGACGCCAAAGTTCAAGCATAAATGCTTGTGTAAAACGCATCACCTCAGCATTAGACTTACCACGTGGAGAGAAGTCTGAACCTCCTTTACCACCACCCATCGGCAATGTTGTTAAAGAGTTTTTGAAAGTTTGCTCAAATGCTAAGAATTTTAAGATAGAAAGATTTACAGAAGAGTGAAAGCGAAGACCGCCTTTGTATGGGCCAATAGCATTGTTGTGTTGTACACGATATCCCATATTGGTATGTACATTTCCCTTATCGTCTACCCATGTAACACGGAATTGGTAAACTCTTTCCGGAATACAAAGACGCTCAATCAAATTTGCTTTATCAAACTCTGGGTGTTGGTTATATTCTTCTTCGATAGTACTCAATACCTCTTCTACTGCTTGGTGATACTCTGGTTCATTTGGAAAACGACGTTTCAAATCGTCTAAGACTTTAGCTGCATTCATAAATTCTAATTCTTTTATTTGGTTATAATAAATTATAAAAATATCGTTGTCTAAGTTTCTGTTGCAAAAGTAAACATTTAAACGGTTATAACAAACAAAATATAAATAAAATCGGCATTAAATATAAAAAATGATATTTAATGCCGATGATTATGTGTAAAATAGATATTATTTATTCTTCTTAAGCGACTTAATAACAGGAATAAATACCAATCCTCCCGAAATGATAAGCATTGATAGGGTTGGGCCGTCAATTCGTTTGGCATGTACTAAGACAAAGTAGCAAAGTGCTGCCCAAAGAAGAGTAATGCAAACTATTTGTGATTTTGATAACGGTTTTTTCATTGGTTGCATTTTTTCTTTTCTACTATAGCATCGATAACGGCTACAGCTGTTATGTTTACAATGTCACGAACCGAACTTTCGAAATCGGTAAAGTGAATTGGTTTATTCAACCCCATTTGTATTGGTCCAATGAACTCTGTGTCAGGATCCATGGCTTGCAATAACTGATAGCAGGTATTAGCCGAACTAAGATTAGGAAATATTAATGTGTTTACATCCTTTCCTTTTAAACGAGTAAATGGATATTTGGCATCACGCAACTGTTTATTCATGGCAAAGTTAACCTGCATTTCTCCATCAATTGCTAAATCGGGATACTCATTTTGCATAAACTCAATCGCTTGATGTACCTTGGCCGGACTTCCTTCTTTATCTGCACCAAAGTTTGAATAACTAATCATAGCCATGATTGGAGTATGATTAAAGAAACGTACCGTATTGTCTGCGTGGCGTGCAATATCAATTAATGTTTCAGTGCTAGGGTGGCGATTAATCAGTGTATCTGCTAAGAAGTAGGTTCCTTTTTTAGAATTTAGAATATGCATGGTTCCAAAGTGTTTGAAACCTTCGCGTATTCCAATAACCTCTTTGGCTACTTTGATTGTATTGCTATATTTGGTATATAATCCGGTGATAAATGCATCAGCTTCTCCTGTCTCTACCATCATCATACCAAAATAGTTGCGCTCAAACATTTTATCATTAGCTTCTTCGAAGGTGAAACCTTCTCGTGAGCGTTTAGTGGTCAGTATGTGTGCATAGCGCTCACGTCGAGGTGCTTCGCTTGGGTGACGCATATTTACAATTTCAATTCCTTCAAGACTAAGTTCAAGCTCGTGAGCCATACGGGTTATTGTTTCGTCATTGCCAAGGAGTATTGGGTGGCAGATACCTTCGGACTTTGCTTCAACTGCTGCTTTAAGCATGTTAGGATGTGTGCCTTCTGCAAAAACAACTCGTTGTGGACATACGCGAGCAGTATCGTGTAATTGGCGTGCTAGTTTTGATTCATAACCCATCAATTCGCGCAAGTGTACTTTATAGCTTTCCCAATCTGTGATTGGCTTTTGAGCTACTCCACTATCCATGGCAGCTTTAGCCACTGCACACGAGACTACAGTTATTAAACGTGGGTCTACAGGTTTAGGAATAAAATATTCACGTCCGAATGTGAAGTTATTCACTTGATATGCGGTATTTACTACATCAGGAACGGGTTGTTTGGCCAAGTCGGCAATGGCATGTGCTGCCGCTAACTTCATCTCTTCGTTAATGGCGGTAGCATGTGTATCAAGTGCGCCACGGAAAATGTATGGGAAGCCAATAACGTTATTAATTTGATTTGGATAATCAGATCTACCTGTAGCCATTAATACATCAGGACGTGCAGACATTGCATCTTCATAAGATATTTCAGGGGTTGGATTGGCCAGTGCAAAAACAATTGGATCTTTGGCCATACTTCTTACCATATCTTGGGTTAATACGTTACCTTTGGATAATCCTAGAAATACGTCAGCTCCTTTAATGGCTTCAGCTAGAGTGTGTATATCAGTTCTATCGGTAGCAAAATATTGTTTTTGGGCGTTCAAATCGGTGCGATCTTTACTGATAACTCCTTTGCTATCGAGCATCACAATATTCTTTAATTGTGCTCCCAACGAAATATATAGTTTTGTGCACGATACTGCAGAGGCTCCTGCACCATTAACTACAATTTTTACATCTTTAATGTTCTTGCCAGCTACCTCGAGTGCGTTTAACAATCCGGCACTTGAGATAATAGCTGTGCCGTGTTGGTCATCATGCATTACCGGAATATCCAATTCGGCTTTCAAACGCTCTTCGATTTCGAAACATTCAGGCGCTTTGATATCTTCTAAATTGATACCTCCAAACGTTGGTGCGATAGCCTTTACTGCTTCAATAAACTTTTCAGGATCTTTTTCATCTAGCTCGATATCAAACACATCAATTCCTGCATAAATCTTGAAAAGTAATCCTTTGCCTTCCATTACAGGCTTTCCGGCCAAGGCACCTATATCGCCTAAGCCCAGCACTGCTGTTCCGTTCGAAATAACTGCTACAAGGTTTCCTTTAGCTGTATATTTATAGGCATCTTCAGGATGCTTTTCTATTTCAAGACACGGTTCGGCTACTCCAGGCGAATATGCTAATGATAAATCGAATTGAGTACTATATGGTTTGGTAGGAACTACCTCTATTTTGCCAGGCTTTCCTTCTGAATGATAAAGTAAAGCGGCCTCTTTTGTAACTTTAGCCATGATAAATTAGTATTGTTTTGGTTATCATATGTTCACAAATGTAGAAATAAAATGTTATATTGTAGAAATAAAAGCCTTTTTATTTTTGATTAGTAACTAAATGGTTTGGATGTTATTATAGGGCTAGTAGATGATTAAAGCCGTTGACCCATAAATGCAGTTGTCTTGACACAAACTTAATAAGATGTATCAAGACAATTTGCTAAAACTATGGCTTACTTTATTTTATATTTCTGCCTCAGTGAAACGATGAGTTATAAAAATGTTGCCGGACCTAATATGTCATCGATGCCAACAGTGCTACGCTGACGTAGTAATTGACCGTATGGATTGTAGAATAGTTGAACTGCGCCCTCTAAGTTGGGCTGCCCTACCAGTATCACATACATTGGTTGCCATTTAGGAAAGTCAACAAGGGTTACATCTCTTACGGTGTACGAGGCGAAATCACTCATCGTAAACGAGTTGTAAACGGCCGATGGCACATCATCTAAAGTTCCCAAATCGGTTTGAGCCATCATGCATTGACCTTGATTATTGAAAAATGCTCTTACATTGAGTTGATTGTAATTGAAGTTGGCAAGATAGTATCCTTGGTCTTGAGACCAAGCTACATCTGCCATATTTACTTTAGGATACAATTTCTGCAAAGCTGACTGCACATTGGCAGGAGCATAGCCGGCTAATACGGGTGTTGTTGCTAATAGAAAAATAGTCAACAAAACACCCCATTTAAATCTTTTCATATTTTGAATTTTTTCAAGTGAATGTTTTATTGACTATTTAACAGATTAATGAGTCGGTTTGTTTGTCAATTTCTCAACCTATCGGTTTTATTTATTTAGTGCTTGCTCAATGTCTGCTATGATGTCATCAGCGTTTTCAATCCCTACCGAAAGGCGAATTAAATCAGGGCGGACACCTGCCTCGATAAGTTGCTCATCAGTCAATTGGCGGTGTGTGTGGCTAGCCGGGTGAAGAACGCAGGTTCGTGCATCGGCTACGTGTGTCACAATGGCAACTAGTTCGAGTGAATCCATAAACTTAATAGAAGTATCTCTACCTCCTTTTAATCCGAATGATATAACACCACATGATCCGTTGGGTAAGTACTTTTGTGCCAATGGGTAATACTTATTCTCTGGTAGGCCGCAATAATTCACCCAAGCAACCTTTTCGCTCGATTGAAGATATTCTGCTACCTTCTGTGCATTGCGGCAGTGTTGAGCCATGCGCAAATGCAGAGTCTCAAGTCCGATATTAAGTAGGAAAGAGTTTTGTGGACTTGGTATACTACCTAAGTCGCGCATTAACTGTGCAGTAGCTTTGGTAATATAAGCCATCTTCCCAAACGAGGTAGTGTAAGTTAGTCCATGGTAAGATTCGTCTGGTGTGCATAGTCCAGGAAACTTATCAGCATATTTATCCCAGTCGAAGTTCCCACTATCTACAATGCATCCGCCTACGCAAGTGGCATGTCCATCCATATATTTTGTGGTTGAGTGAACCACGATGTCTGCTCCCCATTCGAAAGGGCGACAGTTGATGGGGGTAGGAAAGGTATTGTCTATAATTAATGGTACGCCATGCTTGTGAGCTATTTGTGCAAACTTCTCAATATCTAGTACCTCTAATGATGGGTTTGAGATGGTTTCCCCAAACAAGCATTTAGTGTTTGAGCGGAATGCATCGCTAATATCTTCAACCGAAGCATCGGGGTTTACAAATGTCACTTCAATACCTAGTTTTTTCATTGTGACAGCAAATAGATTGAATGTGCCGCCATAAATGGCCGAAGAACAAACAAAATGATCGCCAGCTTGACAGATATTGAATATTGCGTAAAAATTGGCAGCTTGACCGCTTGACGTTAACATCGCTGCAACGCCACCCTCTAATGCTGCAATTTTTGCTGCTACTGCATCATTCGTTGGGTTTTGTAAACGAGTATAGAAGTAACCACTATCTTCTAAATCAAACAGCCGGGCCATCTGCTCGCTTGTGTCATATTTGAAAGTTGTACTCTGATAAATCGGTAATACGCGTGGGTCTCCTTTTTTAGGTTTCCATCCGGCTTGTACACAGAGTGTTTCGGGTTTAAATTCTTTTGCCATATTGATATAGAATTGCTATTATTAATGCCTTCTTAATTTTTAATAGGCGCAAATGTATAGAAAAATATTAGAATCTGCTTTTTATTGGCGACATAATTGCTAATGAATGTTTCTTTTACACTTAATATTGTTAATAGCGCTATAATCGCGTTAAATAGTATTGTATTTTACTGATATTTAGAGGCTAAATTTGGAGAGATGCTGAAAAGTCGTACCTTTGCAATGTGTTTTTCATAGTATTAGATTTAAGGTTAACAAAAAGATTGGCTGTCTGGGATAGATAGCCTTTTTTTATGCCCATAAGTCTCGTAATTTATTCATGAAGGTGGGGCATACCGAAATCTTTTTTTTGGGGCGGCTTCTTACATAAATTCCTCTTAATCTAAATAGGCGAGAAGCGATTCTCTAATCTCCATTGGTTAATTCTCCAACAAATAAGTTTGTGATTCTTCGATTAGGCAATAGTGTAGTTTGCTCAATAAGCCGAACTGCATTTATAGATGCTATAGTTCCAAACCTTTGGAACTATAGTCGCGATATAGTGGAACTTTAGTTTCAAACCTTTGAAACTACTGAAACGCATAGTGATCATGCATGGCAATTCCTATACACCAGGCAGTATACCGTATTAGAACAGAAAGTAAAACAGTATATTTTGATTGATATGAAAGAGAGAAGGGGGAATTGGTGCATTCAGCAATCTTTCTCTGGGTAATATTCAAGGCATCAATTGCTATGCATACTTTATAAAGTACTACTCAAAGGCTTGCCATTTACTTGATGATAATTTGGTTAGCGTGTTCCTAGATGTCACGTTCTCTACATTGTTTTTTTTGATATTAACTTCTTCTTCAGGCTTCCTGGTAGTTTTTCAGGATGACCTTCTCATATTCATCCAGGTAGAGCAGGGAGATGGGGCTGAGGTCAGTGGGCACACAACAAGCTCTGGGGATGTTTGAGTTGACTGAGTTGACCAGCGTCTGCACAATGGCATGATTGGTAGAATTGAGGTGGTCTGCTAGGGGGAATGGACATTCCCCATGGCAATAAAAGGCATGGTAACCAGGGGGTGCCACTATCCACTCGTTCCACCCCACATCACTGAAGTCCACATAGAGGGCATGCCTCTTGCAGCTTGCCTTGTGCTGTTGCTTTCTGCGTTGTTTGCGGAGTGCTGCCTGACGTTTTTCTCGTGTGTGGAGTACTGAGTCTCCACGGCCATCATGGCCGTACGTCACCAGCAAGGGCCGAGCCTGAGGCCATGAGTCCTGGTCCTGATGCAGGGACCGGCTCACCCTGACATGCCTACTACGTCTCTGGGCATGCTCCCCATCCATCTCCCCTTCCTCTGGGTGAAGTACCTCCACCATGAAGCCATGGTTGTGGCCTTTGCCGGAGGTCCACTGAGATACAGCGGGGCTGACATCAAAGCTCTCCCAGCGGCTTAAAGAGTCCTGCACTAGCCGAGTGTCCAGCAGACGTGCCAGAGGCTCCCCACTGTGAGTGGCAGGAACTCCGAATATCTCATAAATGTTGATGCGATGGAAGCCACCAGCAGTGCTGCTGTTTCTGGAGCTGTTGTTAGGGGCTGCAGCTCCCATGACCTGATCCCTGTAGATACGTAGCTCTGCAGAGGTGATGAGCTCCTCATCAGGGATAGAAGTGAGGTTGAAGTAGAACTGCTGGGTTGTTTTGCCTTTCAAGCTGGCCAAGGCCTCCATAGACTCTACAAAAGATGAGAAGACAAACATAATGTAAGACGATAGGGGTGTGAAATGCATGCCAAGGATGAAACAAAGAATTTATGCATGGTACAAGAATGAGAAGCAACATCTATGATTAAAGTTTAGTTGGCTTCATGGATCCACTGTAAGAAGAGAAAAATTGGAAAGTATGAAGGGACGGTTTCTCACATGGCTTCTTTTGCTCCCTCTCATTCACACACACACACA
>DKPL01000047.1:0-331 GCA_002471185.1 Bacteroides sp. UBA7335 | reverse complement strand
AAAAAAAACTTGGAGCCTTCTTTCTGTGCAGCCAGCCAAGCTGCCACGTGGTTATAGTGAATGGGTGTGGGCCATTGTCATACAGGCATAACACATACATCAACACTTTGCGTGTATGACTCAACATAATAGCAGGCAAATTCTCATGGAGATGTAATAACGTCATTACTGCTGATAAATTTACCTGGTTAAATGTCAGAAGATGAAAGCAGTGTGCTTCCATCTATTGATAAGATCAAACATGCTCACTTCCAATTGCACGTTTGCTCAACAAGAAGTTGCTGCTGGATATAATTCCCACTATCTGTGTACATGAAAATGCTGTACCATG
>DKPL01000069.1:37336-37510 GCA_002471185.1 Bacteroides sp. UBA7335 | reverse complement strand
GTGGATTGATAATGGAAATCTTTATTTGGACTATGGTTCTAGGTATCCCATGTTGCAGATTAGAAATGTATTTGTAGGAAATACCTATTTAAGTGGTCCTTTATTTGAAAATGGAAGTTATGTAATGGATGTCCGATTGGATAAAGACTTTTAATATAAGAAATGCGATAATTA
>DKPL01000069.1:7144-37146 GCA_002471185.1 Bacteroides sp. UBA7335 | reverse complement strand
TAATTATCGCATTTCTTATATTATCACTATTTTGTGTAAACTTAATGTTTTAAAAACAGTTTTTTAAACGAAGATGGGTAGGGGGTTTCAAACTCCATTAACTCATTCGTTACCGGATGATAAAAACACAGTTTAAAAGCATGCAATGCTAATCTACCAATTGGGTTAGGTGCTATATCACCACCATATCGACCATCACCAATTAGTGGATGGCCTAAGCTTTGCATATGCACACGAATCTGGTTTTTACGACCAGTTTCTAAATCAAGTTCAATAAGTGAAAGTCCATTGCCACGTTTAATGGTGCGATAGTGAGTAATTGATTTCGAACCTCCATCATCATAGTTACTATTGCTTACATATAATGTTTTATCAGTAAGCCATGAGATAACTGTATCATAATTTTTCTCTATTTCACCTGTAGCAACAGCCACATAACGACGATCGGTTACTATATTATGCCAATGGTCGCGCAGTGTGCGCTGCGTTTTTTCATCTTTAGCAAACATCATCAACCCTGATGTGTCACGATCTAATCGATGTACAATATAGATGCGGTTGCCACGACAGGAGCGTTGCACATACTCTGTTAATATCGTATAGGCTGTACGTTCTTTTTGACGCTCAGTATTGACAGATAATAAACCTTCTTTCTTTTCAACTACAATGATATAAGCATCTTCGTATACAATGTCTAAAAGACGATTGCTAAATTCTTTACGACCTTTATCTTTGCTAATTTGCACACGCATTCCCGGTTGAAGAGGGAAGTTAAACTGAGTCGTAATAACATTGTCCACATAAACTACTCGTTTACTTAGCAATGACTTCAGTTTAGTGCGACTTGCATCCGGCATTTTTGCAGCTAAAAAGTCCATTAACTCTATGGGCTCATTTACTGCGTAGCCGGTGTATTGCGCTTTTGCCTTTTGAGCAGGCGTTCTTCTTACTTTTTTCTTTTTTTCCATTTAGGGAAATATTTATCTACGTTCTAACAACACCACATTTTCTACGTGATGTGTGTGTGGAAACATATCAACCGGTTGAACGGCTTTAACTTTATACTTTGCATCGAGTAACTGTAAATCGCGAGCTTGTGTCGCAGGGTTGCAGCTTACATATACAATGCGTTGAGGTTCGGCAAATAAAATAACATCTACCACATCTTGGTGCATTCCGGCACGTGGCGGATCTGTAATAATGACATCAGGGCGACCATATTCATTGATGAAATCTTGCGTAAGCATATCTTTCATATCACCAGCAAAGAATAGTGTGTTGTCAATGCCATTAATTTGAGCATTTACTTTTGCATCTTCTATGGCTTCGGGCACATATTCAATACCAATAACTTGGCGTGCACGACGAGAAACAAAGTTAGCAATGGTCCCGGTTCCGGTGTATAGGTCATAAACCAATTCATTTCCGGTAAGTCCAGCAAACTCTCTTGTTATTTTATATAAATTATAGGCTTGCTCAGAATTGGTTTGATAGAATGATTTTGGTCCAATTTTGAAACGTAATCCTTCCATTTCTTCAAAGATATGATCATTTCCTTTGAATACATGTACATCCAAATCATTGATTGTATCGTTGCATTTGTTATTTACTACATACAATAAGGAGGTGATTTCGGGGAAAGAATCAGCAACAAATTGTAACAGTTGTTTAAACAAAGCCATCTCGTTGTCATTCTCAATTTTGCAAATCAGAATTAACATGAGCTCTCCTGTTGTAGATGTGCGTACAATCATATTCCGAAGCATACCTTCTTGGCTGCGCAGGTTGATAAACGTATAATTGTGCTCGTAAGCATAATCACGTATTGTATTGCGTATGCGGTTAGCGATGTCGTCTTGCAACCAACACTTTTCTATAGCCAACACCTTGTCGAAAGCTCCTGGAATATGAAATCCAACAGCATTCATTTGCTCATATTT
This sequence comes from Bacteroides sp. UBA7335, assembly GCA_002471185.1. Lineage (GTDB taxonomy): Bacteria > Bacteroidota > Bacteroidia > Bacteroidales > Bacteroidaceae > Bacteroides. The sequence continues at coordinate 35,206 of DKPL01000069.1, read as the reverse complement.
TACATCTTGTTTTACCTCTTCATTAGTAAGCCAACGCTTATTTGAAAACGTAAATTCAAGTTTGTTGCGATACAATTCAGTTTTTTCAGATCCTAAAATAGGCATAATCTCAGGAAGTTCAATTTTGCCAATCCGACGCAAATTATCTTCTACTTGCTTTTGCTTATATCTTATCTGTTCAGAATAAGGAAGCACTTGCCATTTACAGCCACCACAAACACCATAATGTTGGCAGAATGGTACTGCGCGAAGTGGAGAATACTCATGAAAATGCACAGCTTCTGCTTCTGCATACTTATTCTTCTTACGCTTTATTTGTAAATCTACCACGTCTCCGGGTACTACATAAGGAACGAAGATTACTAGATCTTCTACTTTTGCTATGGCTTTTCCTTCGGCAGCCACATCCGTTATTGTTACCTTCTCTAATAGAGGAAGAGCTTTTTTCTTTCTTGCCACTTTTACACCAATCTATTAATAATTGATACAAAAGTAGCTATTTTTTCTTTATAATTTCCTCTAAGTATCAAATAATCAAGATTGCTAAGTAGAAATTACATTTTGCTGTAATTTTTTTTATTAAAAGTTTTGAAGTTTATGAAATATCGCTAGTTTTGCGATTCTTAAAAACACACTTTTTTACTTTTGGTAACTTTAAACATCTATATTATGGACAAAAAAAGAGTTTATACTTTTGGAAACGGTCAGGCCGAAGGAAGGGCTGACATGAAAAATCTTCTCGGAGGTAAAGGTGCCAATTTGGCGGAGATGAATCTTATTGGCGTACCAGTTCCTCCAGGCTTCACTATTACTACCGATGTTTGCACTGAATATTATGAAATAGGACAAGATAAAGTTGTTGAATTGCTTAAATCAGACGTTGAACAATCTATAGCTAATGTCGAAGTTTTAATGAATTCTAAATTTGGTGATGTGGAAAATCCATTATTGGTATCTGTTCGTTCGGGAGCTCGCGCTTCAATGCCTGGAATGATGGATACCATTTTAAATTTAGGATTGAATGATGAAGTTGTTGAAGGGCTTGCTCGCAAAACTGGAAACGCTCGTTTCGCCTGGGATTCTTACCGTCGCTTTGTGCAAATGTATGGCGACGTTGTGTTAGGTATGAAGCCTATTAACAAAGAAGATATAGATCCATTCGAAGCAATTATTGAAGAGATGAAAGAAGCTAAAGGTGTTCATCTTGATAATGAATTGAGTGTAGAAGATTTAAAAGAGTTAGTAGCTCGTTTTAAAGCTGCTGTTAAGGAACAGACAGGGTGTGACTTCCCAACTTGTGCTTACGAACAACTTTGGGGAGCAGTAATGGCTGTATTCAACTCTTGGATGAATGATCGTGCTATTCTTTACCGTAAAATGGAGAGTATTCCAGATGAGTGGGGAACAGCGGTTAACGTTCAAGCGATGGTATTTGGTAATATGGGTGAAACATCTGCAACTGGTGTATGTTTCTCTCGTGATGCTGGTACCGGTGAAGACCTTTTCAATGGCGAATATCTAATCAATGCTCAAGGAGAAGATGTTGTTGCTGGTATTCGTACCCCACAACAAATTACGAAAGAAGGTTCACAACGTTGGGCTGAAATGGCTTGTATTTCTGAAGAAGAACGTGCCAGAAAATATCCTTCAATGGAAGAAGCTATGCCAGAGATCTATAAAGAACTCGATATGCTTCAAACTAAACTTGAAAATCATTACCGTGATATGCAGGATATGGAATTTACTGTTCAAGAAGGTAAATTGTGGTTCTTGCAAACTCGTAATGGTAAACGTACTGGTGCTGCAATGGTTAAAATAGCCATGGACTTGTTGCATCAAGGTATGATTGATGAGAAAGAAGCACTACTTCGTGTAGAACCCAATAAGTTGGACGAACTACTTCACCCTATATTCGATAAAGCTGCTTTGAAATTAGCGAAAGTACTTACTCGCGGTTTACCAGCTTCGCCGGGAGCAGCAACAGGTCAGATTGTTTTCTTTGCTGATGATGCTGCCGAGTGGGCTGCAAATGGGAAAAAAGTAATTATGGTGCGTGTTGAAACTTCTCCTGAAGATTTGGCAGGTATGGCTGTTGCTCAAGGTATCTTAACAGCACGTGGTGGTATGACATCTCATGCAGCTGTAGTTGCTCGTGGTATGGGTAAATGTTGTGTGTCGGGTGCAGGTGCCCTAAATATTGATTATAAAGCTCGCACTGTGGAAATTGATGGCGAAGTATTTAAAGAAGGTGATTTCTTATCTTTAAATGGTAGTACAGGCGAAATATATAAAGGTAAAGTTGTAACTCAAGCAGCCGAATTATCGGGTGATTTTGGTGAGTTAATGAACTTGACCGATAAATATGCTAAACTTCAAGTTCGTACTAATGCTGATACTCCACACGATGCTCAAGTAGCTCGTAGCTTTGGTGCTGTTGGTATTGGGTTGTGTCGCACAGAGCACATGTTCTTTGAAGGTGAAAAGATTAAAGCAATGCGCGAGATGATCCTTGCTGAATCGGCAGAAGGTCGTCGTTTGGCTTTAGCTAAGATTCTTCCATATCAACAAGCCGACTTTAAAGGAATCTTTAAAGCTATGGAATATTGTCCTGTGACAGTTCGTTTGCTGGATCCTCCTTTGCATGAGTTTGTGCCACACGATTTGAAAGGTCAACAAGAAATGGCTGATGCAATGAATGTAAGCTTACAATATATTCAGCAACGTGTTGAGTCGCTTTGCGAACATAACCCAATGTTAGGACATCGTGGTTGCCGCTTAGGTAATACTTATCCTGAAATTACTCAAATGCAAACACGTGCTATCTTAGGTGCTGCTCTTGAGTTAAAAGCCGAAGGTGTTGAAACACATCCTGAAATCATGGTTCCTTTAACTGGTATCTTATACGAATTCAAACAGCAAGAAGAAGTAATTCGTAAAGAAGCTGAATTGTTATTCGAGGAAAAAGGCGACCGTATTGACTTTAAGGTAGGTACAATGATTGAAATACCACGCGCAGCTTTAACTGCCGACCGAATTGCATCATCTGCAGAGTTCTTTTCATTTGGAACAAATGATTTAACCCAAATGACATTTGGCTATTCGCGTGATGATATTGCTTCATTTTTGCCAATTTATCTCGAAAAGAAAATATTGAAAGTCGATCCATTCCAAGTGCTTGATCAAAATGGGGTAGGTCAGTTGGTACGTATGGCTACTGAAAAAGGTCGTCAAGTTCGTCCAGACTTAAAATGTGGTATTTGTGGCGAGCATGGAGGTGAACCATCTTCTGTTAAGTTTTGCCATAAAGTAGGCTTAAATTATGTTAGCTGCTCACCATTCCGAGTGCCTATTGCACGTCTTGCAGCGGCACAGGCGGCAATTGAAGAGTGATCTATGATGCTGTAATATAGATAGTTAGGTGTAAGTTGTTGGTTTACAGTTATTTTGGCGCAAGTATTAAAAATGCATAATACTTATAAATCGTGCAGAATAATATATGAAACTTACACTATATTTACACTTTTATAAGTGCAACTTACACCTAACTTACACTCAAAATGGCAACACTAAAAGCATGTGTTAGAAAACAGAGGAAGGATGGCTTCTTTCCTGTGTATATAAGAATAGTCCATAATACTCGTCCCGATTATATCAAAACGGATAAAATCGTCAATCAGAAAGGGGTAGACAAAAATGGGGATATCAAGGATACTTATGTTATTAGATATTGCTCCGATAAGATTGCTTCTTACGTAGATCGCCTCAATAAGGTTAACATAAATCATTGGACCGTCAAGCAAGTTAAGGATTATCTTCTTTCTAGCGAAGAGGATCTATGTTTTTCAGATTATGCGAGATTGCACAATGAACGCATGATAAATGAAGGCATGGGTCGTAATGCAAAAAACTACACTTACGCATATAATAGCCTGGAACGATACGCAGGCACCAATAAGGTGATGTTTTCTCACCTAACTTCATTTTTTGTAAACGCTTGGATTGATAGCCTTAAGAATACTAAGAGAGCCAAAGAGATGTATCCAATCTGTATAAGGCAAATCTTCAAGGCTGCGATACGAGAGTACAATGACTATGATAGCGGCGTGATAAGGATCAAGACAAATCCCTGGATCAAAGTTGATATTCCGCAGGCTGATAAAGCAGAGAAGTTGGCTATAACTCCAGAAGAGTGCCGGTTATTCTTTTCTGCGCCAATTCCAGAATCTAAATTCGTACACCCAAAGATGGAACTAGGAAGGGATGTAGCCATGATGGTGCTATGTCTTGCTGGTATTAATACGGTTGATCTGTACAATCTTAAAAAAGACTCATACAAGAACGGCGTTATCAGTTATAACAGGGCAAAAACGGCTAAATCCAGGGCCGATGGAGCTTATATGGAAATGATGGTTCCGGATATCATTAAGCCTTTGTTCGAGAAGTATATGGATTGTACTGATAGTCCAAATCTTCTGTGTTTCTATAAAAGACACTCTACATCTGATAGCTTTGGTGCCAACGTGAACTCCGGCATACGCCAGTTATGCGAATCTCTTGGAATAAGTAAAGAGGACAGATATTGTTGTTATACCTTTAGGCACACTTGGGGGACCATAGCGCAAAACAACTGCAATGCATCCATATCGGAAGTGGCGTTTGGCATGAATCATGCTTCTGCGCATAAGGTAACACGCGGCTACCTAAAGATAGATTACACGCCAGCGTGGGAGCTTAACAAGAAGGTGATAGATTATGTGTTTTTCGGGAATGGTAATAAGACTACTGAAAAAGAGGACATTAATAATCTAAGAGTGTCTCCTAAGTATCTTATTCGTGGAGGCGTTTATTTTAGGGGAAACATATTGTATCAGGTCGAGGATATAGGGTATAACAATAAAGAAGAGGTTATAGAAGAGCTTTTCAAGATGGTTCCTGACACAGTACCTGTTAGATCAATGCTGCAATTCAAGATAGAAAACCTTGATAAAAAACAGCAGGCCACATATGAGAGAATGAAAAGATAAATACCACTCGCTGTAACACTATCCAATAAAGGTTCCCTAACGAATTTAGGGAGCCTTTTTACATTTCCTTGTTAGCTTCAAATATAGCTTGTTGTATCAAGTTGTAAGTGTTTCCCTTCTTGTTCTCTTCTTGATCCTCTCCGGATAGCTTAGACATAAAGTCTGATATAGTCTTTATTGTGTTAGTAACCTTGTTTAAATCGTCCTCGCTTTCCATTAATTCAATAGCTCTATCAATAGCTATGCCGGTGAGCTTATTCATCGCATCGTAATGCTTATTGATAAAGTTAGACTTAGCACGTGCCATGTTAAGCTCAACTGTTTCTGCAATGAGTTGAACACTTGTAGATGTTTCAATCTCTCGACCATATTCCTTATCCCATGACCTGACGGCTTGTGGCGATACGCCTAGTTGTGTTGCTGTAAGATTGTAATTGTAGTTATTCTCTTTCAATACACGCACTGTTTCAATCTTTTGTTCAAGAGTGTATGCACCTTTTGTTTTTTTGAGTTTCCCGACTTTCTTTCCCATAAAATGTAATTGTTTTATTAATAAGCAAATGTAGTAGTAAAACAACAAGATAAAGTTGTAATTCTACAACTATTTATCCGTGTCATTCACTTTTATTTGTGCGTAATAATATAATAATGAAGTAGATATGATACTAACAGGAATCGCGGCCGGAGCATCGGCGTTAGGAGGTATAGCTAGCAGCATTATAGGAGCTAGTAAGGCATCTAAAGCGGCTAAACAGCAACAACAGGCTATTGATAGTCAGAAGGCCCAGAATGAAGCCTGGTATAATCGTAATTACTATTCTAACTACATGAATAGTAATCAGGCGCAAGCGGCTATCAAGCGTGTAGAAGATACATTGCGTAGGCGTAACCAGGAAGCACAAGCGTCTGCGGCAGTAACGGGCGCTACTCCAGAAGCGCAAGTAGCACAACAAGCGAACGATCAATCACTAATGAGCGATGTAGTCTCTAACTTGGCAAGTAAAGGAGATGATGTTAAACGTGGTGTTGATGCTCAAAATCAAGCAAACCAGCAAAATATGCTAGGTATGCAGATGGCGCAGCATCAAGCTAATGAAGCGGGCGGTTCTCAACTAGCTTCAAATGGTGGTAGCATGATCTCTTCTGCTTTATCTCTATTGGATGGGCTCGGCAAGAAAACTACTAAAACGACAGAATAATGGCACTATCAGATTATATACAACAACCTGATGAACCAAACGTTCAGCCGGTAGATTACAATGATGCTATCTCAAAAAAGGGTCTGTATGGATTTTTTAAGGACTTTTACAAGAAACCCGACTTGGCGGATGAAGAGCGAATAACCAGACGACAAAGAAGTCTTTCTGTATTGGGTGATCTTGCTAAGCTTACAGTACAAACAACTGCATCGGCGCATGGAGCTAGACAGTTTCAGCCTATACAATCACAGGTGCCTGCATATAACGCACGATTGGCGCAGATAAGAGATGCAAAGAGAGCTATAGATCAATCATACCAGGATAAATCATTATCGGCAATCATGCAAGATTACAGTAATGCACGCCAGGAAGGTTTGACAATGGCTAATTTAAGAGCGAAACAAGCCGAACAGAATGCGAAGTTTGCGCATGATAAGGAATTGGCTACCATGAAAGGAGAATTGCAATTACAGGCCAATAAGGACAAGATAGACTATCAGTCTGAAAAGGATGCGGCAAAAGCTAAAATGCAACATGGTTACAAGATAGAGCAAATAAATGCACAAGGCAAGCAGGCTAGACAAACTAAAGCTTCAAGCGATGCATCTGCTAATATTCGTGAATCGTTATCTGATAATATAGGAAATGTATGGACACGTAAAACGCTATTGTCGCGAAATGAAGCTCGTAATCTGATACTTCAATCTGGACAGGATCTAAACCGCAAAACATGGTCTTTTGATGCCGACCCAGACTACAATGCTGATTTGGCTGAACTGATATATGAAGGTAAGATACCAAGAGAGGTATTAGAAGCTGCAGGCTTTAAACAATCCAGGGAAGTCGAAAAAAAGACGATTGAAGGTTTCGGTGACACACCCAAAAAGAAAACAATTGAAGGATTTTAATACATAAGATATGAACGACAAAGCTAAAGTATTATACGACCAATTAACCAAAGATGGTTACGCGCTTGGTGATTATGACTCGTTTTCTAACAATATAAAAGATGACAAGAAGCGTCAAAACTTATACAATGCCGTTTCAAAGGAATATGACATGGGTGATTATGACTCGTTTTCATCTAAACTTTTGGGCGGGAATGGGGTTGCTAAAGCTCCTAAAGTGCAGCCGGTAACCACATGGCCCGACGGCACCCCAATCGAAGTTGGCAAACCTCTTGATGAAGTGGAAGCGCAAGCTGTTGATCCTCTATCTGCGCAACGCAATATCCAGAACACGCCATTCCAGGAACCTGCTAACTTGGTAGAAGAGTATCCACAAATGGTTCCAACCAAGCCTGAACAGCCTCAATATCAGGGATCATTCAAGCCTGAACAGCCTATTGACAGCGTTTCACCGATTGAACCAGACACAGTTCGTCAAGCTCGTGAGCTTAAAGAAATACAAATGAAGCGTGATAACGAAGATAAGGAAGCGGATGAAATCTTTAAATCTGACATCATTCCATTAATTAATGATGGATTAAAAGCAGGGAATATAGAAGCGAGAAAATCAATTGCTGCTTTCAGAGACTCTAAAACTGCAATAACGCCTTCAAATGCAATAGAGAGGACATTCGGGCTGCAAAGAAAAGTATATAGCGATACAGATTACGGGAAGGTATTAGAAAATGTAAACAAAGAAATAGGTGAAAAGTATGGAAGCGATGGAGGTATAACAGAGAGTGTTGAAGTTGGTAGCGATCTACGATCTAAGCTTATGAAGAAGGCTTTTGATTACTTGGTAGAGAAGAAGGTTCCAGCGAATACGGTAGAGTACATCTTGAAAAATGCCTTTACAGGTAGTATGGTTGGTATGTATTCACAAATGGGTAAAAGCCAGGAACAACTGGAGATCGAAGCGGCAGCTAATGAAGCATACGGCGCAAACTGGGCAGAGAAAGGTATTGCCGGTGCCGGATCTATCATACTTGATGCTCCTGCATTTGCTGTAACAGGTGGTGCCGGTAATATTGGTGCACAAGCAACATTGAAGGCGGTAGCCAATCAGCAAGCGAAATCCATGATTGCTAAAGGTGTTGCAGAAACAACTGCTAAAGAGGCCGCAAAACGAATGGTTTACGCTAATGTTCCAAAGATGGTTGCTGCACGTGTAGTTGCTGGTTCAATCGCCGGTGGTGTAAACTTCGCTGGTTATGATGCAGTGAAAGATGTGATGAATCAAGCGATACAAGGTGAAGGTATTGATTTAGTACAGACAGCTAAAGCAACTGCATCCGGATTTGGTAAAGGTGCAGCATTTGGCGTGTTTGGATCAACAGCAAGTCATTTAACTCGTAATCTTACAGGTGCTGCAAAGGTAGCCGGTCAATTAGGTTCAATCGTTGGCGAAGTGGGAATGTTTACCGGTATAGGAGTAGGTGAACAATTAATGCATGGTGTTGAATGGGATGACATAGACCTAGGCGAAGAAGTCTTGGTTAATGCTGCCATGATTGGTGCATTAAAAGCTAAACATCCTGGTGCATTCCTTAATGGTAGAGGTAAGGTAGATGAAAACGGACGTATGCTCAACAATCTAAAGTTTACCAAAGAACAGATATCAGAGCTAGAGAAGGCAGGATATAACGTTGAAGGAACTCTTTCTTTCATATCAAAGATGGTAGAAGGTAATGAAGTATCCAATAATAAGGTTATATCTGGCAATGAATCTACGCCATTCTTTACTCAATATGAGGCAATAATGAATAACGGTAATATATCACAGGGGCTAAAGGCTAAGATGATGTATTTGGTAGAAGGTAAAGTAACTTCTACGCCCCCGTTAATGACTTCGCATAAGGTAGAAGCAAATGAGGATGGTACACAGTCTCTTGTTACTCTTGATGCGATGGGTAGATTGATTGAGCGCAAAACATTCAATACCGAAGATGAAGCAAAGCGTTTCGCTATCAAGAATGATTATGCGCAAAAGGGAGAGGTTAATAAAATGGTTGTCGCTGAGAGGATGAACGACCGCTTTGTTGACGATATGTATAATAGAGAGGCTATTCGTGTATATTGTGATAATACAGCTACACCAGTAAGCTTTGTATCTGAAATAATTGGTAGACACGCAAAAGGAGAAGCATTAACTCCAGAAGAGTCAACTGTTTTAATTAATATTAAAAGGTTCAAAGAATCGAGCTTTGACTATCTAAAGAATACAAGTACAGGTATTGCGGAATGGGTAAAAGAAGAAACCGGTATCAACCCAAATGAGGCTGTCTTAAAGCGAAATAAATCTCAATCTGATAAAGAGGCTATTGACATGTACTTTAACCGTCTGACGGAGAATATTCCTATTGAAAAGGCGGGTACCGGACAGGGTAACTGGTGGAATGTTGCAAGCGAGACAATGATCGAGAATCATTTCACGCAAGCAAAGGAATCTGGACGTGCAAAAGCTACACCCGAAGAGAAACATTCTGCTAAGACTGATTTGGATAGTAGCACTGCTGCGTTTAAACATGTTGCAGGAGATGATAAGTTTGAGTCATTCAACAAGATGGTTGAAGAAAGTGGTGTTAACAGCACAATAGCGCAAATGCGTTGGGATATGTGGAGTCAACCACAAATCGAGGCAGCATTGAACTACTATAATAGTAAACAGGTCGTTGAAGGCGTAAAAGAAACCATTGCAGATAATGTACAAGGGGTTATTAAGAGGGCTAAATTAGACATTCTGAATAATGCTAATCGTGCGGAAGTAGTTACAAAAGTGAAGGCATTGACAAATAACGGTTTGCAAGAAGGGTACATTATTAATGGATTCTATGATGTCGTTGACGGGGTTCTAGATAAGCCAGATAATATTCTGTACTTCAAGAATGAAGAAGGTAAGGTTTTGCAGGTTACGCCAAATGACGTTAAAGAGGTAATTAATCATAGTAGCGTAGATGAGCTATTGAATATCACCATTAAAGATATTGAGTCGAATTACGGCAAGGAGCTTGAAGATGAAATGATGTATGCTGAAAATATTCCTGTACCCCAAAAAGGTCAAGAAATTAATTCAGGTGAATCATCATTCGTTATTCTTGATATAACGCCAGAAGGTATTATCATACTTGATAAAACTATCTATGAAGAAAATGCTGGTGATGAAAAGAGATTGGTTAATGCAGCTCTTAAAGATGGTTTGACTATTACTGCTGATGATTATAAAGAGCTTATGACTGATATTGCTGATGGCAAAGTGTCAGAAAATGCAGCTCAAAATGATGTTGCTACACCAGAAGAACAAATCACATTGTCAGAAAATGAACAAGAACAGATTATTGAAGAGCCTAAAATCCCTGTAAACGAGAAAGGCGAGCAATTGTTTGAACAGGCACCAGTTGAAAATACGATTGAGGCATTGTTGGAAATGAATGAAGGTAGTACCGAAGAAGCATTATCAACTGTTAATGCGATGCTTGAAGGGTTGAACTCTCAATTGAATAAGGCAAATACATCTACTCCTAAAGGTTCCAGCGTTGCAGAGATACAAGAATCAAAAACAAAAAGATTGCAGGATATTGCTGATATCAGTGATAAAATGAATTACTGGAAAGGGGTATCAGATCAGATGTCTGCAACGGTTGAACAGCCAGTTGAAGAGTTGCCTACAAAGGTAATCAAACCAAAGAGACCAAAAGCCGCACCATATAGTAAAGAGGAGTCCGCAATGGGTGATCCTTCTACTGTTCGTGAAGCTATATTACGTGATATCGCAACGGGAAGAGTGAAATTCATGTGGGGAGATAGCGCAAAATCTTCAACAAGAGGGTTAGAGAGTCATCTTGGTTCTAAAGGCGTAAAAGAGCGCAGATCTATGTTTTGGTCCTTGTCTAAGGATGGCATGTATCCAGAGCAAGCGGCTGAATATATTTATGGGAATCTTCCTGAGCAACTTCAATCCAATACAAGCTCTATTGATATCTTCAATGAATTGCTTGACGTTATGCATACAATGGGCAACTCTCGTTCAAAGATCTTCGATGAAGTGAGAAAGCTACATGGTAATGTTGAACAACTTGAAGATGAATACTATCAAGAAGAATATGATCGTATGGTATTCAATGAGTTGCATATGACCCCAGATGAATATAACGAAATGGATCATGCTGATGAATTGAGAGCAAAAGAAGATTACCAAACAACTAATAAATCAGAAATAGATAATATATTTGTAGAACCAACTAATAATGACAGTAATGAAATACTACACAGAGAAGGAATTGGATCATTTGACGATGGAGGACAGAAAGGATATGTCGGAAATGACAGCGAAGGAGTTCGCGGACTTCGGGAGGAAGGCAATCAAGTTTTGTCAAGAGAAGGGATTGTTCCGCAAGACGGAGCCAATGCCGAGGGAAGCATCGACTCACGAGGAGAAAGTGGATTACGTGATCAAAGCAATATCTCGAATGAGAATCTATCTTTGGGCAAAACCGGAGGTGCTGCAGGTGTTGATGGACAAAGAATTGTAGATGAAGTAAACAAACGCATTGATGATCGTGTAGCGGTTATTGATACGGAGATAGCTAACGCTCAAAAGTCTATTCAGGCTGAAAAGGATAAATTAGGCAAGAGAGTAGCAAAGGAAGCTCAGCTGGATATGTTTGGTGTTCCAAAGCCAGAAGATCAATTGTTTGAATCAGAAGAAATGCCAATTGATTATTCTGCTGAAAACATTCAATCTATACTCAAGCCTAAACAAGATAAGATAGTAACACTTCAACAAGAGAAGGAATTACTTCTTTCGGGAAGGGAGAAAGCGATCGATGATGCTATCCAGGCTGATAAGGCACAACTTAAAATTAATCCTAACGAGGATGTTTTAGACTTTGCCGATCGTATCGCTCAATCAAAAGAGATAGAAGCAGTTGGCAAAGAAGTTGATACCAATCCAACGGAAGCACAGAAAGAAGCCGGTAACTATAAGAAAGGACATATCAAGATTGATGGATTAGATATTAGTATTGAAAATCCAAAAGGCAGTGTTCGTTCCGGTGTCGATGCTGACGGTAAAGAATGGAGCCTTACATTGAATAATGACTACGGCTATATTCGTGGCACCAAAGGCAATGACGGCGATCATGTAGATGTATTCTTTGGTAATACAGGTAATAAAGCCTTTGTTGTGGATCAAGTGAACAAAGACGGATCATTTGACGAGCACAAAGTTATGTATGGCTTTAACTCACTAGAAGAGGCGAAATCAGCATATCTAAGTAATTATGAAGAAGGTTGGCAAGGATTAGGATCCATTACTGAAGTAGAGGATTTTAAATCATGGGTGAAAGATGGCGATAAAACAAAACCATATAATAATGAAGCAGAAAGAACAGTTTCTCCAACAAGTACAAATGATGAAGACACAGCTCTTGTCGGAGATGGAGGAAGCATTCCCAGGAGCAGTGAATTATATTTGTCTCCCGATGGTGCAGACCATAGAAGTGGAGGTATTACAGAAAATACAGAAACAAGAACCGTTAATCCCCGAATTAAAGAAAAGGTTGAAGGCGCAATCGGAGAAAATCAAAACGAGGGACATAAAACAATACAAGAGAGAGGCGAGATCGAAAAGGCATCAATTGAAAGCGAAATCAACACTCAAGACGATGCTCAACAATCCCCTGTATCAGTTAACGAAAACGGAAATAATAGACCTGAAAAAGCTCTAACCATTAATCCTGGTGAAGATGTATTAGACTATGCTCAACGTTTGTCCGATGCACAAGAAGCAAAGAAAGCTTCACGTCCTTCATTTATTGGCGAGCCATACGAAAAGACTCACGACAAGACCGGAGCAAACATTCATATTGCACCTATCATAGATCGTGTATCTAACGATGTTTTCAATGATATAAAACAACTGGCTAAGCAATCTGGAGGTTCGTATTCAAACTTCATATCGGGTAAAAAGAGCCGCACAAAAGTGGGTTTTGTATTCAAAACACAGGATCAATTAAATCAATTCATTAATAAATTAAGCGAGCATCATGGACAAATCGAAAATGATATTGTAGTTCAAGAATATCCAGCAAACAATGCAGAAGAGCAAGTTGTTAATGAAATAGCAGATTTTGACAATATTTCTCTAATTAAAAATGAAAAAGATGTATTTCCGGATGAAAGATCTTTAAAACCAGAAAACAATGACAGAGGAACAAATCAAGAAGAGCCAGGAAGAGATTCAGAACAGGATCAAGAACTGGGAAGCGAAAAACGGGAAGAAGGTAAGCAGCCTAACACCAGACGAGTGGATAGAAGCGATGCAGGAAATTCGCTCACTGACAAGAGAAGAAGCGGAGGAACTGTTGATCAGCCTTCAAACGGATCTGTAAGAAATATCCGTAACAATAGATCTGAAAAGGGTGTTGACTATGCACCTAAATCACCTAAAGCGCGATACGATGCAAATATCAAAGCTATTGAGCTTATGCAAAAGATTGCGGAACGTGGCGATGTGGCTACTCCAAAAGAAATGGAAGTGTTACGCAAGTATTCCGGATGGGGTGGTTTAGGTGGTTACTTCAATAATACCAATACGCCAGAGGCACAAAAAATACGTGAATTGCTTGGCGAAGAAGAGTATGACAATGCGGCTATGAGTATCAACTCTGCATATTATACGCCTGCTGCCGTTGTTGACGCTCTTTGGGGTATTGCAGAGAAATTAGGATTCAAAGGAGGAAACATCCTGGAAGGTAGCGCCGGTACAGGAAACATATTAGGATTAATGCCTCAATCTATCAGCGACAATTCAAATATCAAAGCGGTAGAGATAGATCCTACAAGTGGCCTTTTATTATCACAGCTTTATCCGGACGCAGATGTAGCAATACAAGGATTTGAGAATACCAATATCAAGAATGGTTCAATTGACTTAGCCGTAACAAATGTTCCTTTTGTTACTGGGCTTCGTGTGCATGATAAGATAGATAAAGATCTTTCTAAACGCTTCAAGAATATACATGACTTCTGTATAGCAAAAAATGTGCGTAAGCTTCGTCCTGGTGGATTGGGTATCTTTATATCTTCCAATGGTACACTTGATAAGTCAACCGATCTTCGTCAATGGTTAGTTACCAAAGGAGATGCAGATGTTATCGGTGCTTTCCGCTTGCACAATGATACATTCGGCGGTACCAATGCAACAAGTGATATTATAGTTATTCGTAAACGTATAGGCGGCAAAATCTTTGACGGTGCTATTGATGTACAGAGTACTTCTGTTGTTAGAAGCGGTAACGTTCCAACCGATGATAGAAAGTACAACAGTGAGACATACGACTGGGAATATGTAACCAAACCTGCAAATCTGGAGATTAATAGCTATTTCGTTAATAATCCAGAAAGCATGGCCGGTGACATGATGTTTGGTTATGAAAATAACGACACATACCGTCCTGGCAGTGTAGGTCTTTATCCAAACAAGGAGAAAGATCAATCTACCATGCTACAACAATGGATTGACAACATGAAGGAAATAACAGAAAAGGTCGACAAGCCAGTAGATGTTATTAATGAATCAACCATTGCGCCAGAAGGTACCATTATTATTAATGAAGATGGGGCCCTTTGTATTTCGCAAGGGGGTGAAGTTATTTCATTGGGTGTAAACAAAAATAAGGTGAAGGGTTATGAAAAAACAGAATGTGTTACGGATTACAACAATCTTAAAGCTGCGTTAGATAATGTGTTAGATTACCAAGTTGGAAATCCTGACGATAAAGGATTACAGCCTTTAATCAAAGCTTTAAATGCAGCTTATGACAGCTTTACATCTAAATATGGCTCGTTGAATAAAAACACTTCTATTTCCTTCCTAAAGAATGACGTTAATTTTCCGGCTATTGCTGCGCTTGAAACATATTCGGAAAGCAAAGATATAGATGGAAAGAAAACAGTTAATATAGGCAAAACAAATGTATTCAGCGGCCGTGTTGTTGGGTATAAAGCAGAACCAGAACCAAAAACAGTAAGAGATGGTGTTATTGCAAGTATCTATAAGGGTAACAGTATAGATCTACCATACATATCTGAAAAACTTAACATGCCAGAAAACGAAATACAAAAGGCTATTGTAGAGGAAGGTATTGGTTTTGTTAATCCGGAAAGTGGTAATACAGAAGTAAGACATGAATACCTAAGTGGGAATGTACGCGAAAAGCTTGAAATGGCGAAAGCGAATAACGAGAATGGCGAATACAGCAAGAACATTGAAGCATTAGAGAAGGTTATTCCAATGGATATACCTGCACATCTTATTGAGTTCTCTCTTGGTTCATCGTGGATAGATGCTGACATCTACAAGGATTTTCTATCTGATAAATTCGGTATGCCCAATGTAACATTTGAACATATTGAAGGTGGATGGTCCATAACTGGTTTATCTGGCAAATACGGAGAGTTAAATCGTCAAGCCGGCGTTATGAGCGAAATGTTCAACGATGTAGTATATGGTGATGATCTTGTAAATGCAGCAATGAATAATCGCCAGATCAGCGTTAAAAGAATTAGAAAGAACTATGATGGTACACAGGAGACTATTGTCGATAAGAAAGCAACAGAGGCTTGCCAAATAAGGATTCAAGAGATCAAAGACGAGTTCAAAGAGTGGGCACGTGAGCGCATGAGATCAAATGAGGTATTGGCAGACAAAGTAATGCGTGTGTATAATGATAAGTTTAATTCAATCGTTCCAAAAGCTATTGATGATATGTTCTTACCAGAACGTTTTGAAGGCGCTTCAACTGCTATTAATCTTAATCCTCACCAAAAGAGAGGCGCAATCAGAGCTACAACAGAACCTTTATTGCTTGCTCACGAAGTAGGTACCGGTAAAACATTTACTCTTATTACTGCGGCAATGGAGATGCGCAGACTTGGCACTGCTAAAAAACCTATGATTGTAGTTCAAAATGCTACCGTAGGCCAATTTATCAATGAGGTTAAGAAGCTATATCCAAATGCGAAGGCTTTAACTTTGACTGACAGAGATAGAACACCAGAAGGTAGACGTTCATTCTATGCTAAGATCAAGTATAACGACTGGGATATTATCATTGTGCCACAAAGTACATTTGAAATGATACCGGATAGCGAAGAGCGTCAACGTGCTTTCATTCAAGAACGTATTGAAGAGAAACTTCATGCAATCGAAGCAATGAAGGAATCTGATGCGGATAGCCGTCTTATTAGCTCAATGGAAAAAGAGTTAAGCAAATTGGAAAGTACTCTTGTTGGAAAGAAGGACGCTAAAGGAGAAGCCAAAGCAAAATCTAATGCAGAGGCCAAAGCGCAAGAGCAGTTGGATAGACGTGTTGATGATGTGCAACATTTTGATGAAATGGGTATAGATGCAATCCTTATTGATGAAGCGCATGAATACAAGCGTTTAGGCTTTGAAACAGCAATGACAAGAGGCGTGAAAGGTATTGATCCTGCCGGATCAAGAAAAGCTGCGGGTGTGTACTTAAAAACAAGATCGGTACTTGAAAGAACTGGATGGAAGAATGTTGTATTTGCCACTGGTACCCCAATCAGTAATACAGCAGCAGAGATCTGGACATTCATGCGTTATCTTATGCCTAAAGATGTATTGAAGGCAAATGACATCTACTATTTTGATGATTTCGTGCGCAACTTCGGTAACATCTCGCAAACATTAGAGTTTGCTACCAATGGTAAATTTAAAGAGAATAACCGTTTCTCTGCCTATATCAATAAACCGGAGCTAATCCGCTTATGGGCATCTATTTCTGATACTGTTCTCACCAAAGAGGTGAAAGAGGTAAACGAGAAGGTGCCACAAATGGAGAATGGCAAAGCACAAGATATATACCTTCCTCAATCAGATAGTTTGGTTGACATTATGCGTGCTGTACGATCAAGACTGCAAGAGTTTGAGGAAATGACTGGTAAGGAAAAGAAAGCAAACAGCCATATTCCATTAACTATGTACGGTATTGCTAAACGTGCAGCTATTGATGTTCGTTTAGTTGATCGCAATGCTGCAGACGAACCAGGTAGTAAAACTAATAAGGCAGTAGAGGAAACTTTGCGCACATTAGAAGAGACTAAGGCTTATAAAGGTACGGTTGCTATATTCTGCGATAGCCAAAGACGTAGAGATAATGGCGTTGTTACTTTTGACTTATTCGAGGACATTAAATCAAAACTAATCGAGAAAGGTGTACCAGAAGATCAAATCATCATCATGGCACCAGGAATGAGCATACCGAAGAAAGAAAAGATTTTTGCTGATGTAAATGCAGGTAATGTACGTGTTATTATTGGTAATACTCAAACTATGGGTACTGGTGTGAATATCAATGAAAGACTTCATACACTTATTCACATGGATGCTCCGGATCGTCCTATGGATTATACACAGCGCAATGGACGTATTCTAAGACAAGGTAACTTGCACAAACAATGGGGTAAAGACGTAAGAGTGTTACGTTTCGGTGTAGAGGATTCTTTGGATGTTACATCGTATCAACGTCTTAAAACAAAATCAAGCTTTATTGATAGCGTTATGGATGGTAAGGGTGTCCTTGAAAACAATCAAGAGAACCGAATATTAGAAGAAGATGAAGAAGGTTTATTCGATAGCCCGGTTGCTGTATTGTCTGGTAGTCAATATGCAATGCTTAAGAACAAAGCAGAGCGTGATTTCAGAAAGTATGTTAGTAAGCTTCAACAATATGAATCGGATCAGACATACATTACCAACAAGCTAAGATCCAATGCAGGGAAGATAAAAGCGAATGAAAACCTTATCGCAGAACACAGTAAAGTGATAGCTTCTATTGAGCAGGCATTCCCAACAGGTAGGGTAAATGATATCGTGCTAGATGGCGTTAAATGCAAGGAATCTACGATTGATAAGGTTTTGAAGGATGTAGTAAACAAACGGATAAATGACAAGGTGGAGGAAGCTAAAAAGAATGTTTCCTTCAAGGGTGGTGTAATTAATATTAATGCTTCGTTAGATGGAGTTGATTTTGATATTAAAGTCGATATTGATCGTGAGAGCATCTGGGATTCAAAAATACACGGTTATCGCATTGTCATGCATCGCAAGGTTAGTTACTCTTCATCATTGGGGCACGAAGATGTTAAGGTTCTTGGTGGCAGCGTTCGAGTGGCAATAGATGAGATATTAAATGAAGTTGTCACAGGGAAAGAGGATAGAGAATTTATCGAAGCGTTAACCAGCTCGGTCGCAAACATGAATTCAGAGAATGAATTAATGAAGCAACGCGAAGGCAAAAGCTTTGAGTTCGATAAGGAGTTGAAAGAATCTGAATCGAAAGTCAAGGAATATACAGAACTTATGCGACAAGAGCTTGCCGAAAAGGAAGCTAAGTATGAAGATCGTGGTTCAGATAAAGAAGTTGATTTGGATGCAGGGCTAGAAGATGAAGATGACGGTAGCAATGTTCGCTACCGTACCATCGAATCAAAGGATGAACATAAAACTGTTATTATTGAATCAGTTGTTAATGGCTTGTCGGAAGATCTCAATATACCAATAATAACTATTACAGACGTTAACGAATTACCAGAAGGTAGCGCAGTTAGAAAGCGTATAGAGCAAGGACGTAATATTAAAGGATGGTATGATATCAATACAAAAGAAGTCTTTGTTTATGAGCCAAATATAACAGATAGCAATGATGCAAAAGTAACAGTCTTGCATGAAGCTGTAGGGCACAAGGGGTTGCGTTCCATGTATGGGAAGGATTTCGACAAAGAACTGGATAACATCTATAAGTATTTACCACAAGATGTAAAAGATTACATTAAGATGGAGGCCGAAGATTTGTATAATGGCAATATGAGTGAGGCGATTGAAGAGTATCTTTCGGAGAAAGCAGAACAAGATAATAAGCCATCTTGGTGGAGTCGCGTTCTTTCTTCTATTAAATCATTCTTGCGTAAGATGGGATTAAATATAGAATTATCAGATACTGATCTTTCCTATATCCTATTCAAAAGTAAACGTAATCTTAACAATGGTGATCCTATTGATATTGCTCGTGATATTGCTATTAAAGCTAAGTATGAGGTAGGTGAATTCAGAAAGAGAGATATAGTAAATAAAGCTCCTAATGGTAATCCATCAAATCTATCAGAGAAGCAATACAAGCAAGTACGTACACAAGAGTTTAAGAATTGGTTTGGTGATTGGGAAAAGGCTACACGCATAGAGAAACTAAAAAATAGCAACCCTGTTGAGATAGCAGGAACAGAGATAGAATCAAGCGGTGATTTAAAGCAATATAAGAAAAATGCACTTAAATATGGCAAAGGTTTGCGTTCAAGTTATACCAATAGAGATACTGGCATATCTATATCATTAGGGAAGTCTGGTGTTAAGGAGGTTTTGAATCATGATTATAAAGATGTTGAGCAATTACAAAGCATTGCAGCTATTCCACAAATCATAGAAGAGTCTATATATATAGACAGTATGAATAATAATGATTTAACCACAAATAAAGATGTGTCTAAATATCATTATTATGTTTGTGGATTAAATATCAATAGCGACAATTATACAGTTCGTGCGGTGGTAGCAGAACAGCCCAATGGAGATAGATATTACGATCACAAATTGAGTAAAATAGAGAAAGGAAGCCTTATTGACTCACTTTCCGGAATAACAACTCCCGGGTTTAGTCAAAAAGGATCCCTTTCTACAGACCTCAAAGATAAGAAATTATTTTCTATTCTCCAAACAAATGCTTCAAAGGTTGTGGATGAAAATGGTGAACCGCTAGTTGTTTATCATGGGACGGATGTCGTATTTTCAGAATTTAAAGTTAACGATGGCTCTATTGGTAAAGGGGTTTATTTCAGCTCTTCATTTGAGGAAGCGGCAGATTATGCAGCGGGTAAACTAGGTGTTGAATTAAGTGATGAGAATGATTATGGTGGAGATTTCATAAAGCAGGGGTACATCAAAGAAGCCTTTGTTAAAATACTAGATGATAACAATATTAGACATTCAAAATATGGTGATGCTAAAATATTTCTAGCTGATAATCCAAGTCAAATTAAATCAGCAACCGAAAATAATGGCTCATTCGATCCGGATAACAATGATATTCGTTTCAGAGAAGAAGGTGAGCGTCCAAAACGTGAAGAAGGTGAATCAATAAGAGATTATACTAAACGTCTTAACGAATGGAAGAAGGATCAAAAACTTCGTGAGTCAACACTAATGGAAGAGAATGGCTATATTACCTCTATGGCTGATATGATGGGTGTCTCACAAGATGAAGTTCGTGATATCCTCTATAATACCAAAAGCGATATCGACAGAAGAGCAGCTGAACAAAAAAGGGTAAATAAGATAATTCGTGAAGCGGAAGAAGAAAATCCAGGTGATCCTATTTCTCACATGGCTAAAAAAGCAGCTGTTTCTGGATTAAACATGGACGAAAGGAAAGCGTTTCAACAGATGGCTAACGAAATCGGGTTAGACACTACTCTTAACGGATTAAAGAGAGCTTGGCGTGATGAGATTATTCTGCGTCGTAGATATCTTGAAACGTCCAATCTTGAAACGTCTTTCTTGGTTAATGATATTAAGAATGAAACAACTAAGAAAGAACGTGAAGCAATCCCATTCATTATAGAGGGAACCTATACTGGCGAAGTAAGTAATAAGCTTGTGTCTGTAGTTGATAGGGTATCAAATTGGTTTGATGAAATGTATGACGAATTGCTTGATAATGGGGTAGCTTATGGATGTAGCAAATTGGATAATTATGTAACTCATATTTGGGATGCCGGTAAATCGGATAAAGAGGTCATGCAGTCTTATAATAATATGCTTAAGATGAGAAGCCAATATACTAAAAGACGTGTGGTTAGCTCATTGGCAGAAGGTATTGAGATGGGGTTGGTACCAAAGTATACTGATATTACTGATATAATGCAAGAATATGGGCAAATTGCCAATCTAACAATCGCAAACAAGCGCTTACTTGACTTTATGAAGGGTGTTAACATAGAGATAGAAGAACCTCTTCCAGCTTCAATGTCCTTAATGATCCCGGTGGATCATATAGATAAAGATTACGTAATGATTGATAACGATGTGTTGTCTGGTTATAAAGTTCATAGAAGTATGGCTCATAGGGTTAAGACAATATTTGGAAGCGGCGCAGAATGGCGTAGAAAAGCGGATGAGGATATGACATTAGGGGATAAAACCTGGAAGTTGTATGATATGACTGGCAGTATGGCTAAGAGAGTAACGTTAAGTTTGAGCTTCTTCCATGCGGGTGCTTTGACAGAATCAGCTATTGCCGCTATGAACCCTATTCATTTCAGCAAGACATTAGTTAAGAATTTACTTTGGGATGCATTAACTAAACGTCAATTGCCTACAATGATTGATAGGGAGACTGCCATGGATGCAGTTAAGCACATGGTACAACTAGGAGCGTCAAGCGATTATGATGCGAGAGATGTCGGTAACCTGACAGGAAAGATCGCAAAATGGGCAGAGGGTTATAAGAAAAGCAGTCCTAATGTTGCGACGTCTACTTTAAGTTTGCTTACCGATATCGTTGATGGTGTCAATACCGGGCTTGATAAATTCCTATGGAATTACTTGCATGACTCCTTAAAAATGTACACTTACAAAAAGTATGCTGATGAATGGAGAGCTGTAAGCGAGAAGAATAATTATAGCCCAGAAGTAGTAGATAAGGGTTTGAATAATATTGGACAGATGATTAACGACCAGTTCGGGGGGCAGCATTGGGAACTTCTCAATATTACTCCAGGACAATTGTTATCACTAAAGAGGGTTCTTTTGTCTCCTGACTGGAATATATCTACCGTGAGACAATTCTTAGCATTATCCGGAAAGATGGGGCTTTATGATAAAATTGACTTTGACGGAATTAAGGATCCTACACGGCCATTCCAAAGAAGAAAGGCTACTATGTTTTGGATAACTGCAATGCTGTTTTTTGGCGGATTGATGAATGGTATAAATGCTTTGCGTAGGGATAAAGACGAAAGAGCGCAAGCGCGTTTGGCTGATGAAGTACGAAAGACTAATCCAGAATACAAATCTCCGTATGAAGTTAAGTATCCCGATGGAATGAAATGGTATGATTATACCATGTTTGGTAACGGTATCGGCAAAACATCAGATCTGTTCATTGGACGAAATGATAATGGGTCGGAATTGTACGCACGGTGGGGTAAGCAATTCCGTGAGATAATCGAATTGATATATGGAAGCAAAGGATTTGATATACCTCAAAATGTAATAGATAAGGCATTGGGTAAAGCTAATCCAGTCTTTAATATGATGTCTATTATGGCTAACGGACAGACATTAAGCGGATATGCCCCAGAAGAGTTGAGGGACGAAGAGAAAAAGAATCCATTTTCAAAATGGTTTGGCCGCTCGTTGTATACTGCGACAAATAGCTTTATTCCCTGGTCCGTAAGCGATTTACTTATGCCAGATCAAGGGAAAGACTGGAACGCAGTGTCATTGGTCATGCCTACAAGCAAGGGCATGTCCAATTATAAGGCTAAACGCATAATGGAAGATGGATTAATATCCGGTAATATTGGTATGGTTGAATCTGCTTATAATGCCGCTTTAATGAACAACTTAAATGCTGACAAGCTAATACAAGCGGCAATAACATCCGTTGATGCCATGAATAAGAAAGAATATCGTGATGGCATTAAAACAATCCAAGATGCCGTTAATGCGTTTGATGCGGAGAAGGATGTTGTCAAGAAGAGTGCTTATAAAAATAAGCTTAGTAAAATGTTGGCAGAAGAAGATTATAGAACATTTGAAAAAGATCAAGCTATTGAGAAAGCTCTTGATTACATTGATGGGGTTAAGCCTACGGATCTTCCTTCTATTCAATATAGCAAGCTCGAAACGTCCGACGATGTTCGTAGCGACTATACTATCAGTAAGATTATGAACAAATGCAAGGGCGTATATTCTAAGGCTGACGAAATGATTAAATCCAATAATCCGAAAGCTAAAGAGTTTATACAAGCAAATAAAGAGACAGTAGAGTTATATAAGATGGGCCAATCTATAAAATCATCAATTGGTAGTATGAAAAAGGGGTTAGGAAAAGGTAATGATGACGATATGATGAAAAAA
This sequence comes from Bacteroides sp. UBA7335, assembly GCA_002471185.1. GTDB lineage: Bacteria > Bacteroidota > Bacteroidia > Bacteroidales > Bacteroidaceae > Bacteroides. Next base: position 11,814 of record DKPL01000069.1, on the reverse strand, counting down.
ATAAGAGAAGCTAAACAATTCTATATCAATGAGGCGGGAAAGTTTCAAAACAGCAAATAAACGTAACTCATTCAAAGCTACATTTGTAAAAAGTCGAAGAGATGAATAAATTTCTAAACAAGGCTATAAAGCCAAAACAAGACCAAGCCAAAGCACGCCCCCTAAGAAGGGGCAAGCGTGCTTTGGACGAACTGGAAGAGTTTGCAAGACATTGGTCGGCATTGGAAGTAGCGCGTAGAAAGATGCGCCGTAGTGTTATGTATGCGTATGAGGATCAATGGGGTGATCTTATTAAGGATCCAGATACCGGCGAAATGATGACAGAGGGTGATTTTATCAAGAAGAATGGTAAGGTACCACTTAAGAATAATATGATTTCCCCGATCATTAAAAACATTGATGGGCAGTTTCGTAACAATGTTACTCAATCCATTTGCACAGTGCGCGATCAATCAGAAGCGAAGGTGGGTGAGATGATGAGTATTGCTGTTGAATACGTCTCGGACCTTAACGAAGTACGCGAGCTTGATGCGGATAGTTTGCGGTTACTTCTATGTGGTGGATATATTGGGCAGCGCATTGAATACGGCTGGAATCCTTCCAAGCGCATGAATGATGTATGGGTATATGGATGCAATCCGGCACGTTTATTCTTCAATACAAACATGGAAGATGTGCGTACATGGGATTTAACCTGTATTGGCGAAATATACGATATGACACTAGAGCAGGTTATTGGTGCATTTGCCCGTTGTCCTGATGATAAAGACTTTATCGAAGGTCTTTATACGCCAAGTGCAAATTATTTAGCCGGTGATGGTATGCAAGGTCGGGAGACAAAGGATATGACATTTTATCAACCTAGTAGGCCGGATCTTTGCCGCGTTATATTAGGATGGAAGCTTGAAAGCCGAGAAGCCTATTTTTGCCATGATCAACTAAAAGGTACTTATTTCTGGGCAGGTAAAGACGAAGTTAATTCTGTAAAAGCGGAGAATCAGAAAAGATACAGTGATGCGATCGCTAACGGTGTGGATCCAGAGGATGTTTTATTGATAGATTACCAGTATGGGAACGAGCAATATTGGTATTATCGCTACATGACACCATACGGTGATATACTTATGGAAGGCAAGAGCCCTTATTGGCATGGATCGCACAACTTTGTTATTCATGCTTACCCTATGATACAAGGGAAAGTGCTTAACTATGTAGAAGATTTTATCGACCAGCAAAGATCCATCAACCGTACACTTACACTTATTGATTTCATTCGTTCATCCAGTTCTAAGGGTTTATTAATGATTGACGAAGATGCATTTGAAGGGATGACTCGTGAAGAAATTGTCGATGAATATGTACGCTATAATGGTGTGTTATTTGCAAAGTTAAAAGCCGGCCAAAGCATTAACAACGTAGTAGCACAACATAATGGACAAGCTGCGGTTGCTGGAGATTATGAATTGCTTAACCTGCAGTTGAAATTAATCAATGATATATCGGGAGTGAACAGTGCTATGCAGGGTAAACAGGCACCAAGCGGTACAGCTGCAAGCCTATACGCGCAGCAAGTACAAAATTCATCCATGAATGTGAAGGGGTTGTTCGATTCATATAACGCTTTCCGTAGACGTAGAGATGTAAAGGTAATGCAGACCATACAACAATACTACACCTCTGCAAGACACATTGATTTATCAGGGAAAGATTATTCCGATGAGGCTAAATTCTATAATCCGGAAAAGGTGCAAAATGCACAGATTGATTTAAAGCTGACCGAAGGAAGCAACACTCCATCATTCCAGATGTTACAGAACGACTTTCTTATGCAGTTATTCCAAGCCGACGCAGTAGATGTTAAAACGATGCTTGAAAACTCATCATTGCCATTTGCGCCAAAGATCCTTGAGTCCATTAAGCGAAATGAGGAAGAGTTGGCACAACAGCAGCAAATGAGTGGGGTAGAATACGGACAAACTTCGCCGTTAATGCAAAAGGCATTGAATGATAACAATGCAGTAGAAGGAGATGGAACGTTGATGAAAGCAGCTTAAACGGATGCTTCACCAATAATTCGTCCTCGTTTACTTTGCTTGTATTCACGTTTAATACGCGGTAATGCCCATTTATAACAAACATAAATAAGAATAGCGGTGCACATAAGGATGTCGTCATGACAACCTTCTGATGCACCCATTTCTTTTCCATTCTCTTTTAGCTCGTAAGTGTCCATCTCAAAGGTGGCTGCCTTACTTCTTTCAATATACAAGAAATCGCGCATAGCAGCCTTTAAATGATTGATAATAGCTGGTTTTGTTTTAGTATTAGTGTGGAAACCGTATTTAACTGGCACACCTTGTTTAATTTGTTCCGGCGATGTGCGAGAATACAGATTGTCATAGTATTCTACAATTTCATCCATAACATATTCAAAGTTATCACCTTCTGTCCCTTCTGTTTCCAGAGTATTACTTTCAACAACTAAAAGAGCATCACAATATGCTTTAGCTATCTGTGCAGCTTTCCAGATCAATAAGTCATGTTCTATGTGCCCGTGCCATTCTGCAACGATTTCGGGAACGCCACCGACTTCTAACATGGGTAATCTATCAGCTACTTTTATAACGGAGTAGTCAGCATTTTCAGAAACTCCACCAACATCAACACTAACAATATATCTATCAATATACTTTTCGGTATAATCTGGCAGTGCCCACACCCAAAGAATATTATCAAGGTCCTTATTAGGCTCCATTTTTTCAAAGCGCAGCTTCTCAAATGCTTGCTTGCCTTTGATTCCATTTGCTGTAAACTCACCATAAAAACAAGCTGGCAAGGTTGTTTTTCGGATTGATTCAACGTATTTTTGAGGGAATATTCGTCTACCTGTAGATTGAAATGCTTCGGAAGCAGTAGAAGGAAATTCGGAACACATGCGCCATTTATCTTTCACTTCTTTGAGCTTTAAGCGATACCAAGAAATAGCTTCCAGTGTTGCGCCAAGTTCAAACAACCAATGCTCGTATTCATCCATTGTAGCAATAAACTCATTGTATTTTTTGGGATCAACATATTCAGAATAGATGTCAATATCAAACCAGGCAATAAATACAGGAGTAAAGTTATTCCGTCCTTCTACTGCATCAAGCCATGTGCGGTGAAAATAGTTACCCACGCCTTTGGCTGTTGATTCAAGAACCTTCATTGTGTAGGCACCGGATAGAATAGATCCGAAAATAGCTTGTACCAAATCCTCCGGCTTCTTTCCTTTTGTTGGCTTCCACAAACCAACTTCCGTTAAATGCGCCATTGCTATATCTTCTGAACGTAAGCCTTCTGGACGTTCAGAAGAACCAATACTATAGCGACTCTTTGTTGTACTTAATGATCTGGTTTTCGGTGATCCTTGATATGGAGATGTTTTAATTTGTACTCCACCAGTTGCCCATGTAGGCATACAATCAATGGCCTTTTGTAACATACCCGATACATTACGAGCTGCCGTTTCAACGTGGCCGCAAATAACGGAGTTCCAATTTGTACGGTGTACTAACTGGATCCACATCATATAAAGCTGTGTAACGGTTGATCCTCCCCATTGTCGAGCCTTACAAAGTATAATATCAATTGGCTTTCCTGCTAAACGCAGTTTTTCAAGCGCAGCAACAAGTTTCCTTTGTGCTCTATTGAGCTTAAATGGAATATCTCTACCTGTACCTTTCTCTGGTATTTTAAGCGTTGAGAAGGCGTAAAATTCAAAATCGTGTTTTATGCGTTCATTGCAGAAGTTTACCCACAAGTCATAGCGCGATTCATCACAAATACCCACACCGACATTATTCTGAATAAATCCGTTGAATCCAATCTTTATAAGTGTTTGTATAAATCCTGTTTCTACAAATGACTCCGGAAGATACAAATCTTTAATCGGACAATCTTTAATGCGCACGAGTATACGCTTGACAGAATTAGAACCTTCTCCTGTGTATGGATTGTAAGGCGATCTAATGACTGCAAGACGTTCACGATTTAGTCTTATTATATCATTTACTCCGTACATATCTAAGTAATAGACTCAACACAAAAGAGATCGAGAAGCTATATATGTGAATAGTGGTGTTAATATGCTGCGCAAATAATCCAGTTATAGCGCAAGATATAGATAATATAATCAATGTTCTTATTTGTTGTTTCCTTTGCAGATATGCTACCAAAATACCAAGCATTGACATAACTATTGCTGACGATCCAACAGTAGGTGTTTCATACATAGAGAAGTAACCGGCAATTACAGGAACAGTCAGTAATATTGGGTATATATACTTTGTACCAATAGGTTTTATTAATCGGTAGTATATTCCAATGAAGATACAATTCAATAGAAGATGAATAAAGTTTGCATGGATGAAATGAAAGGTAAGTAAGTTTATTAATGGGCAACCTTCATAAATTCCATATTGCGATAAGTCCATATATTGACCGATTGAAAATACATAGACAAGAATAATAATAAATATAGCAGACATACTAGCGCGTTTTAAGTATTTTATAAACTATGCCTCTCATGGTTGATTGGTCTATGTAGAATGAAGGTGCCTTACTTGCAAGAACCTGCTCGAGACTAATGTACCCATTTGCTTCCAAATCAATATACCTCTTGTATATCTCAT
>DKPL01000069.1:2459-6980 GCA_002471185.1 Bacteroides sp. UBA7335 | reverse complement strand
TATACCTCTTGTATATCTCATTGTACATATTCATTTTCGTTGGATTGTTGATACAAATAGGTAATCCTCTCTTCATTCTTGAAATTATACGCTGTGCGCTGCCGAAAGAGATATAGAAGCACGGAGCTTCCATTCTTAACAACTCATTAATAACATCCTCTGTTGAAACATAGGGGTTGTTACGTTTTAAATTCTTAAGCGCGTCAAAGTAGTAGTTTTTAATCGTTTTATTCCGTGTTTGCTTTAATGTAATATCCATACATATAAGATTTTACTCAAAGATAAATAGCGTCTAGCGATGCTATTTACATTTTACTAAAACAACAACTTTTTGTATTAAAACAACAAATACGTAATGGTGAATAAATTCTTTATTTGTGGTGCTTATTAACTATAAATTTTAATCATATACGCATGACGGAAAAAGAATTGCAAAAACAAGAACAAGTTGTTGAGCCAAGTGAAGTTGCTCAACAAGAAGTTCCGCAAGATCCTCCACCTCCTTCAAAGAGAGATGATCTTCGTAAAATGCTGTCTGAGGAAATCCCTGACTACAACCTAGACGATGATGAAGCGGGTTCGGGGCAATTGATGGATTACATACAGAACGGGAAAGACCAGCGCGGTAGATTAGCAGAGGCTTTGCAAAAAGATCCTAGATTGGCGCAGGTGTTGGCTGATGTCGCAAGCGGTAAAAGAGGTGCTGCAGCTGCATTAGCGCGTTATTTTGGCAAGGATGCACTAATGGCAGAAGAAGGTACAGAAGAGTACGATGCTATCATTGCTGCAGAAGAAGAGCGCAAGAATGAGCTTGATGCTTTCGATGTAAGCAAGAAGGAATACGATGCTAATATTGAGCAAAGTATGCCCGTGCTAGAGTCGTGGTGTCAAGCTAAAGGCGTTGATATGGAACAGTTCATGGAGAGTATCTGGGAAAAGGTAATCAATCCAATCATGCAAGGTATCTATTCGGAAGAGATGTTGGAATTGCTCGACAAAGGGTTGAACTACGACAAAGACACACAGGATGCTATGGCGGCAGGTGAGATTAAAGGTCGCAACACAAACATTAATAAAATGAGGGAAGACGTAGGTGATGGTATGCCTAAGAGTATGCCTACAAGTGCTCCCCAAGAAGAAAATCGCAAACGAAGCTCATTTATACAGGACGCTATGAAAGCATAGTTATTATTAATCATAAACACAAAAAAGAATGAAAGTAATTAATTTAATCAAGAGAGAATCAAGTGTAATTCTGTCATTAATGTTGGCGGTATTATGTGTATTTCTGGGTAGTGGTGTGATGTTGGCCGAAGGAGTTGCGGTAGTAGCTCCAGGATCACCAACAGCCGTACCTGGTCAATCGGGTGCAGCAACACAAGTGCCAGGTGCAGCAACAACTGTATCTAATGCGGCAGATGCCGGTGGAGGTATTGGCGGTGAAGGCCTTATTCAGCCAGACATTGACGATGACATTTTTCTTATTGGCACCGATGAAACCGTACTCGATGGCTTGATGCGTAAATGTAAGAAAAAACAGCTCGTAGCATCGTTTGAAATCGATCACTATAAGATTGACGAGCGCAAAGCCTTCACGACAACAACCGAAGCTTATACAGGTGGTAGTTCAAATCAAGCTGCATTAAGTGTTAATGCAAACGATGTTGGTTATTTCCAAGAGTTCGATACCGTATTGGTGAAAGGTGTTGACGGGTACACAGAAGATGGTAGCACTGTTATTCCAGGTAGTGATTTGATGCTATTTGTAGTAGGCAAGGATTCCAACGAGATGCCTATTGTTCGCGCGGTTAATGGTCCAAAAACAGAAGCTACTGACGCGGCATGCAAAATCCCTTCAATCCCTGCAAATACCAAGTTGATATTCTTAGCAAATGCTTGCGCAGAAACACAAAAAGAGGTTGCTCCAGACTTGGTATTGCCAGTACCTACTCGCGTGTATCTCCAAAAAATGATTATGAATCAAGTGATCTCTGATTACTTCGATGCACAAAAGAAACGTATTCCTTTCCAAAGAGCTACAATTGCGGAGGCTGCTATCAAACAGTTTAGACGTAAATGCAACCGTTCGTTGTGGATTGGTCGCAAAGCGAAATTGAAAGTTACACGCGGCAAAATGGGTGAGCAGTACGTATACATGATGGAAGGTATGCGTTGGCAGTTCACTAAGCAATACGACCATGCTGGAGAATGGACGTTTGCGGAAATTATCGCATTGGCGAAAATGAAATTTACCGGACAAGAGTGTTCTAAAAAAGCGTTCTGGCTGATGGGTAAAGATCAGTTGGAAGGTATTCAGAATATCGACTTCACCAAGCATAAAGATATTACCATGACAGGCGATACTGTTTGGGGATTTGAAGTTACAAAACTTCACACTGTGTTTGGAGACTTCTACTTGAAGCATGAACCAACTTTGGATTATATCGGCTATGAAAATAGTGGTGGTATTATTGACATGGACGGTTTAGTACGCTACTACATGAAGAATGAAGAAGCTTCAACTGAAAACATTGAAGGGGAAGAAGCAAAACGTGAGTGCATCATTTCTATCAATACACTGGCGTTAAAGGGTAACTCTCATATCTGGGTGAATGGAACAAGCGAAGTCGCAGAAAACACACAGGTAACGATTGCTAAATATAGCGATGCTACTAATGCGCCAACAGACACTACAAAAGTGTACTTGTTGACAGCCGCATGTGCTGGTATTACTGGATCCGCAGCTGGTGATGTGTATGAATACAAAGATGGCGCCTGGGCGAAGTACACAGGTGAAATCTATGTGTAACTAATTGTTTAACATACGGGGAGCGTTACAGCTCCCCATTATAAAACACAGGCATGAAAATTTATAAGAAAGTATACGGAATACGAGGCATGGTTGAATACAATGCTCTAATTGATCCAACATTGCGCGTATTGTTTACCAATGGTGTCATTTCAACACATGGCATTACTCCAGCCACTTATACAACATCGAATACTGGCATCCAGAAATCGATCGAAAACAGCGTTCTATTTAGGTCTGGTCGCATAAAAATCGAGAGATCAATCGTAGTTGGTGAGTTAAGTGATGAAGTCAAAGAGGATATCCCAGTTAGCACTAATCCTCCTGTTGCTAATTCTCCTGTTACTGATCCTCCTACAGTCGAAGATCCGCAGTCGAAGGATTATCCGGATGTAACTAATACAAACGGTGCAAAAGAGATTCTTATCGGAGTTTACAATGTTCTTAGTTCAGAATTGCCAAATAAGACTGCGGCATTGGCAAAAGCGGCTGAATTAGGAGTTACTTTTTCAAACTGGAAAAAGACATGACAGAAGCGGAAATTGTTAGCAAAGTTAGGGCAATTATGAATGAAATAGGAGAGGAGCAATCGCTTACTCTCCTTTCTGAGGACACCCTAAAGCTTGATGATTATATTATATCGGCTTTGCCGGATGCGGTAAGCTTCGTACAAACAAAATCTAGCCGTTGTGTTAATAAAAAGGATATTTCCTATAATGGTGGTGGTAAAATAAGTTCAATAGCCATACCTGATGACTTCGTGTCACTTATCGCAGTTAAGCTTAATACCTGGAAGAAAACGTGCGTTGCCCTTTATACTATGAATGATGAAGAGTATAAACGTCAATGTAACGATTACACTAAATCTGGTGTAAACAAACCGGTTGTTGTGATGGGATTCAATGACACTGAACAATCCTTTCTACTTTTCCCAGCAGCTGACAGTATAGATATATTTGCTTATGAAGCACAATACACTGGCACTCTTTCACTGGAAGCAGAGGATTCACTTGCAATTGCGATATGCTACAAGGCAGCAAGTCTTGTTTATGCAATTTTTGAAAACAAAAACCAAGCGCAAGTTATGAACGAGCTTGCAATAAGTTATATATAATGGCTTATCATATAGATGAAGTAAATAGCGATGTTTTATTTGAGGTTAACGGCGATAAGGTAGCTATCAAAGTAATCAGAACGTCTGGTCCTGGCGGATCAGGCAATGACGACATATACCTAATTAAAGTAGGTGATGAAACGATACCTACAGATAAAAATACATTATCTGCATTGCGCATTATTTCAGAAATAGCAAAACTAGATGATAAGTTTTTAAGTAGCAAAGATAATGATACAGCTGAAGGTTTAATTACATTCCTTGAGGGCTTAACATCTGAAGAATTAGCTACGCTCAAAAAAGGATTAAAAGTAACAGGTACTACAGAAACAGATATACTTAAAGTACTCACAAGTGCTACAATAGAGGGTAAGATAATTTCTGTAGAAGGACATACTCATACATTTGCATCATTGACAGCTAAACCATCAACCTTAGCGGGTTATGGTATTACCGATGCATATACTGAAACTCAGGTAGATACATATCTTGGGTTAAAACTAGATAAATCAGTTTGGGATAGAGTTTTTTATTTTGATGCTGATAATAATTTAAGGGTTAAACTTAATCTAATAGGTGAAAAAGAAGTTAGTGTTTT
>DKPL01000069.1:470-2306 GCA_002471185.1 Bacteroides sp. UBA7335 | reverse complement strand
GGTGAAAAAGAAGTTAGTGTTTTTGGTGCAGGTTCATCTGGAGATGGTGGATTGATTACTATAGTTGATAACTTAACTTCAACAAGTAAAGATGCTGCTTTATCTGCTAATCAAGGTAGAGTACTTAAATCTTTAATTGATGGTAAGATAAGTAGTGTTAATTGGTCAGATGTAACAGGTAAACCAACAGCATTTACACCTTCAGCTCATACACACGGTAATTCAGATTTAATTGGAATATCTGCTTGGGCTAAACAAACAACTAAACCTAGTTATACATATAATGAGATTACAGGAAAACCAACAAATTTAGCAGATATTGACTATGTAGATTGGAAAGTAGCAAGCTTAGTAGATAATGCACCAGAAGCTTTAGATACACTTTTAGAATTAAGTGCTGCACTTGGCAATGACCCTAACTTTGCTACTACGGTTGCACATCAAATAGGTGCTAAACTTGATAAAGATGATACTAGAATTACAGGTTGGGAAGATGCAAATGCAAAGAAACATACACATTCAAATAAAACAGTTTTAGATGGAATTAGTAATGATAATGTGTTAAATTGGAATGATGCTAATACGAAGAAACATACACACGCTAATAAATCTGTAATAGATGGTATTACTTCAACATTAATTTCAAACTGGAATACAGCATACACTAACAATCATACTCACGCAAATAAGAGTGTAATTGATGGTATAACAAGTACAAAAGTAAGTGCTTGGGATGGTGTTGTGGCTAATTGGAATAAGGCATTTTATTTTGATGCTGATAATAATTTAAGGGTTAAACTTAATCTAGTTGGTGAAAAAGAAGTTAGTGTTTTTGGTGCAGGTTCATCTGGAGATGGTGGATTGATTACTATAGTTGATAACTTAACTTCAACAAGTAAAGATGCTGCTTTATCTGCTAATATGGGTAGAGAATTGAAGTCATTAATTGATGGAAAAGTAAGTAGTGTTAGTTGGCTAGATATTACTGATAAACCTAGTACATTTAATCCTTCAGCTCATACTCATACTATTGCTAACGTAACTAATTTACAGACTTCATTAGACGCTAAAGTAGACAAGATAACGGGTAAATCACTATCAACTAATGACTTTACAACCGCATATAAAACTAAATTAGATGGTATAGCAACGGGGGCAAATAACTATTCATTACCAACTTCTTCATCAACTGTTTTAGGTGGTGTTAAAATTGGTACGGGAATAGCTAATAGTGGTGGTGTGGTGTCTGTAGCCTATGGTTCGGCTGTAAATACAGCGTGTCAAGGTAATGATAGTAGACTTTCAGATAGTAGAAATGCTAAAGATGTTTATTCTTGGGCTAAAGCAGCTACTAAGCCGAGTTATACCTACTCTGAGATTGGTGGAACAGCCCCTACTTGGAATCAAAACACTACAGGCAATGCTGCAACTGCTACTAAACTAAATTCAAGGGGTAAAATAACAGCTGTATCTGGAACTACTAAACCAGAAGCAGGATTATCGATGTACGAAGTTTATAATAATGGTTATCCAACATTGTATGGTAATTTATTAAGAGCTCGTGGTACTTCCTCATCAGGTGGTGGAGAGTTAATAATGGGATGGGCAGGAAGCGATGCTAATGGAGGTATTTATTATAGAAGTATTAGAGATAATGGTAATGAATGGTCTGCTTGGAAACAAGTAGCATTTACAGATAGCAATATAACAGGAAATGCAGCAACAGCTACTAATGTAGCTTGGAGTGGAATTACTTCTAAACCTACAACTTTAGCAGGTTTTGGTATTACTGATGCTGTAACTACTAGTACATTCAATTCGCATACAGGTAACACA
>DKPL01000069.1:0-267 GCA_002471185.1 Bacteroides sp. UBA7335 | reverse complement strand
TTCGCATACAGGTAACACAACAGTACATATTACAAGTGCTGAAAGAACAAGTTGGAATAACAAATTAGATAAATCTGTTTGGGATTCTGCTTTTGAAATAAAAAACGGTGCTATTCGTGCTAAACTAAACTTAGTTAGTGAAAAAGAGATATGTGCATTTGGAGGGGGAAGTATAACTGATGGAGGATTAATTACTATCGTTGATAATCTTACAAGTACTTCTATAGATGCAGCTTTATCAGCCAATCAAGGTAGAGTACTTAAATC
>DKPL01000014.1:15509-49667 GCA_002471185.1 Bacteroides sp. UBA7335 | reverse complement strand
TTAGTGATGATCTCTGTTGTTGGACAGTGTGTGGCACTCTCTGTTTTTTTACGACTGTCACCCATATTTATGTACAGTATATATACATGTTCACACTTTAAAGTTAAAAAAGGCAATTTGATAAAAGTGGGTTTTCAGAAGTTATTTAAAAGAAGTTACTGATTTTTCAAATTCATTCAGTTCATCAGGCAGGTCTTCACAGGCACTTCACAGTCAGGACTCAGCTATGTGGTTGAAAGTAGTGTCAAGATTACAGCAACATCAGTTAATTGATTATTCAATTAATCTGCAACGACTGACTGTATTTCTAAAAGTTTAATATCTTTGGCCAGACAAAAAAAAAAAAAAAACAGTTTTGTCAACTTGGGCTTTATGAACTCTTAATGGGTATTTTTCACCACTTAAAGACATTCTATAGACCAAATGATCATTAATTAACTGAGAAAGTAATTGCAAGTAACAGCCCTAGTCAAGACATTAAAGATATTTTACTGATCGCTCTATACAGCCTAAAATGGAAAATATAAAGGCAAAAAAATAAAATATGATTCTGAATTATCCTGTAGTCTAGTCAGGTTTATTTATACAGCTCTAAAACACAAATTAGCCTCAGAGGGCTTTAACAATCTGTGCAGCGTACGAGGAAAACAAGGTTTCATTTGCCCCCTAGTTTAAAGTAAAGTGTGTTTCAGTGCTGAGCCCTTGTTACAAAGCTGAACATTGCCTCAACTCTCCATGTTTCAAACCCATTTCCCATTTTCCATCTGTTCTGCAACTGTTTGGCTTTCTGTTTATTTTGTGTGTGATTCTCCGTTGTATCCGTTGAGCCCCATGGGGAGGTGTGCCCGTCTGCACGCTCCTCATCCCCACAGGAGGCTCCTCTCTCTGGTCACAGAGTCACGGCTGATCCCCCCCCAGGCAGGAGGCTCTATAGCCCGAATCACATGAACCAAATGTCTCATTTCACCTTACATTGTCCTCTTTTTTTTTTTATCATAGGTGAACTAAAACTTCTTTTCTATCTCTGTATGTGATCTGAATAGTTTAAAACATAAACAAAACCACTCCTGTTACTTCTGTTTGATAAAAGCAAATAATGTTATTTTTGTGATAATTAAAGACACTCAGAGGTTTTCCTTTAATTATCGACTTGAATGAAGGGAGTTCCCCTGCTTAATTGTTCAAATCATCTTTATTGAAGTCAACTCAGGAGATAAGAGAAGTTGTGAGCCCTCGAATCACAGCAGTGGAGACAGAAGTGCAGTGGTGATGTGTATTGCTGGGAGCTGTATTGGGATTCAAAACTTTAAAAGTAATGCGCGTCAACAGTCCAATAGCACAAGGACTATCATTGGGTACAGCAGCCCATGCAGTAGGAACGTCAGCAGCGATGGATATTAGTGGTAAATATGGTGCCTATGCTAGCCTGGGATTAACATTAAACGGTATCCTCACAGCGCTTCTTACACCTGCAATACTTCAATTATTGGGCATTATCTAACAATTAGGGTTATTTTTATGTTATATAATGTTGAGAGTATATTACAAACCACAACTATATGATAGATTTTAAAGACATTACACCGAAAGATAAAGATATTATCACAGCCTTTACCATGGATAGCAATCGTAAAAATTGCGATTTAGCCTTTTCAAATTTATGCAGCTGGCGTTTTTTATATCATACTCAATATGCCATTATCGACAATTTCTTAGTTTTTCGTTTTTGGGTAGATGATGATTTGGCTTATATGATGCCTATAGGCAATGGTAACCCAAAACAAGTGATTGATATTTTAATGGAAGATGCGCGAATGCAACAGCATAATTTCTGTATGTTGGGAGTGAGTACCTTTATGAAACAAGACTTAGAGGAGATTATGCCCGATCGATTTATATTTACCGATGATCGTGACTATGCCGATTATCTCTATCTCCGTTCAGATTTAAGTACATTAAGCGGAAAGAAGTATCAGCCCAAAAGAAACCACATCAATAAGTTCAAAAACACTTATCCCGATTATTCATACACCCCCATAACCCCTGATCGTATAGCTGAATGCATGGAGCTGGAAGAAAAATGGTGTAAAGCCAATGATTGTGATAAACAAGAAGGTACTGGCAACGAGCGTAAAGCATTGATTTACGCATTAGAGCATTTTGATGAATTAGGATTAACAGGAGGTATTTTACATGTCAATAATCAGATTGTTGCTTTTACTTTAGGAAGTCCTATTAATCACGAAATATTTGGGGTACATATCGAAAAGGCTGATACTTCGATAGATGGTGCATATGCCATGATAAACAATGAGTTTGCCAAACGCATTCCCGAGCAATTTATCTATGTCAATCGCGAAGAAGATCTTGGATTAGAAGGTTTGCGTAAAGCTAAGTTGTCTTATCATCCCGTACTCATTTTAGAGAAGTATATGGCTTGTCTAAAAGAGAGTCCGATGTGTATGATTAAATGGTAACAACGATGAAAGAACAGGTTAAAGAGCTGTGGCAACAATGCTTTGAGGATAGTCCGGAGTTTACGGAACTATATTTTAATTTGCGCTATAAAGAGGATATTAATATAGCTTGGATTGAAAATGAGATACTCATATCAGCGCTACAAATGCTACCTTATCCTATGAGTTTCTTTGAGAAGCGTTGGAATACTTCGTATATATCGGGAGCTTGCACCAATCCTAGTTATCGATCACAAGGAGCAATGCGACGCTTGCTCAACGAGGCATTTCATAGTATGCTACACCACAATATTCATATAAGCACGTTGATACCTGCCGAACCATGGCTATTTAATTACTACCAATCGGTGGGTTATGCGTCAATATTCGGCTATATTATTCACGAGGTTAAGGTAGACAATAAGGTTGACTCAGACTGTGCAACGGTAGTACATCTAACTTCTTTCGATGAGAGCGTTTACCAATACTTTAATCGAAAGCAGCTTGAGAGGAATCTTTATATTGAACACACCGCAGATGACTTCAAGGTAATATTGGCCGATTTAGAGATTGGTGAGGGAGGAGTCTTTGTCGCTTTTCACAACAAAGAGATAGTGGGAGTGGCAATCGCATACGATAAGGAAGATCAGGTGGAGATAAACGAGATGATGGCTGATAGCAAAGAGTATGAAGCCAACCTAATAGCAAAGATTAGCAAAGAGTTTGGTTCAAAGAAAATAATACAATACACTCAACCTATTGATTCGAATAGTAAACCATTGGGAATGGCTCGCATCATCAATCTGCCACAAGTATTAAGCGATTATGCACAACAATTTCCCTCAAAAGAACACTCTTTCAAGGTAGTCGATAGGCAGTTGATAAGCAACACAGGTTATTATTGGCTCAAAAACGGCAGTTGTATTAAAACCGATGAGCCAGGCAGTCAACATTGGGTAGAGATAGAAATTGATGCGCTTTGTCAGAAGCTATTCGCACCACTTCATCCCTACATGAATCTGATGCTCAACTAATCATAAAGTTTGATATACTGCAAAAAGAAAACACAGAGTTGGAAACTAGCATGTCTCCACTCTGCGTTTTTTTATTTAATAGATATCTAAATTAGATATTGTTTTCTTTGATTAAGTATTCAGCAATTTGAACCGCATTCAAAGCAGCGCCCTTTTTAATTTGGTCGCCTACTGCCCAGAAAGTTAATCCACACTCGTCAGTCAAGTCTTTGCGGATACGACCAACATAAACAGGGTCTTTTCCAGCAAGGAACAATGGCATTGGATATTCTTTTTCTGCAGGATTATCTTGCAACACTACTCCATCAGCTTTTGCAAATGCTTCGCGAGCTTCTTCAATTTCGATTGGACGTTCAGTTTCAATCCAGATACTTTCAGAGTGAGCACGAAGTGCAGGAACGCGAACACAAGTAGCACTAACTTTTACGTCAGAGTGCATAATCTTACGTGTTTCGTGGAACATCTTCATTTCTTCTTTCGTATAATCATTTTCAGTAAATACATCAATTTGAGGAATCAAATTAAATGCTAACTGATAAGCAAACTTCTCAACCACAACTTCTTCGTTGCCCAATACCTGACGATATTGCTCGTACAACTCATCCATAGCAGCAGCACCTGCACCACTTGCAGCTTGATAAGTAGCCACATGCACCTTTTTTATGTGTGAAAGTTGCTCGATAGGCTTCAATGCAACCACCATTTGAATGGTAGTACAGTTAGGATTGGCAATAATGCCACGTGGACGATCTTTTGCATCTTCAGCATTTACTTCGGGCACTACCAATGGCACATCATTGTCCATGCGGAATGCACTTGAATTATCAATCATCACAGCACCATGCTTAGTGATTGTTTCAGCAAATTCTTTTGAAGTACCTGCTCCAGCAGATGTAAATGCAATGTCCACTCCTTTGAAGTCATCGTTGTGTTGCAAAAGTTTTACCTCGATTTCTTTACCGCGGAAGGTATATTTAGTACCGGCACTACGTTTAGATCCAAACAATACTAATTCATCCATCGGGAAATTTCTTTCATCGAGCACACGTAGGAATTCTTGTCCCACAGCTCCGCTTACGCCAACAATAGCTACTTTCATCTTTTTACTCTTTTGTTTTAATGAATACTCGTTTGTCTTACTATTTATCGAAATAGTGAATAATTGGCTGCAAAATTATAACATTCTACCATAATATTGATAACTTTTTTGTTATTTTGCACTGAAAACCGAAAACTTAAGATAATGACGCAGTGGTTTGATTTTAATCTGAACTTACCGATTACTGATCCTACATGGATTTTTTTCCTCGTTCTAATCATTATTTTATTTGCCCCAATCATTTTGGGGCGTCTCCACATTCCGCATATTATCGGAATGATATTGGCTGGTGTTGTGATCGGCGAACACGGATTCAACATTCTTGAGCGCGACAGTAGCTTTGAGTTATTTGGGAAAGTGGGACTATACTACATCATGTTCTTGGCGGGATTAGAGATGGATATGGAGGACTTTAAAAAAAACCGAACCAAGGCATTTGTTTTCGGTATTCTCACCTTTCTTATTCCGATGATATTAGGTGTTTGGAGTAGTATGGAGCTTCTCGGTTTTGGCTTTACCACTGCAGTATTATTGGCCAGTATGTACTCTTCGCATACCTTAATTGCTTACCCCATCATTAGTCGATATGGTTTATCACGTCTCAGGAGTGTCAACATCACCATTGGTGGCACAGCGGTAACGGTAACTCTGGCTCTGATAATACTGGCAGTAATTGGTGGCATGTATAAAGGTACTTCGGGTGGATTATTTTGGCTGCTACTGGTAGCCAAAGTTGCCATTCTAGGTTTCTTAATCATCTTTTTCTTTCCGCGCATTGGTCGTTGGTTCTTCCGCAAATACGATGACAACGTAATGCAGTTCATCTTTGTATTAGCCATGGTTTTCTTGGGGGGTGGTTTAATGGAGTTTGTTGGAATGGAGGGCATTTTGGGTGCTTTCTTGGCCGGATTGGTACTCAATCGCCTTATTCCTCATGTATCTCCTTTAATGAACCGTTTAGAGTTTGTTGGTAATGCACTATTTATTCCTTACTTTTTGATTGGTGTAGGGATGATGATTGATGTGCGAAGTTTGTTTACCGGCTTTGGTGCATTGAAGGTAGCAATTGTAATGACTGTAGTAGCAACTTTGAGTAAATGGCTAGCAGCCTGGATTACTCAAAAGATTTATAAGATGAAAGCTAATGAGCGTAGCATGATCTTTGGGTTGAGTAACGCACAAGCAGCAGCAACCTTGGCTGCCGTTCTCATCGGACACAATATTATTATGGAAAATGGTGAGCGTTTGCTCAACGATGATGTGCTTAATGGAACGGTTGTAATGATTCTCTTTACTTGCATTATTAGTTCTATTGTTACCGAACGCTCCGCTCGACGTTTTGCGTTGCATCAAGAGATGCAGGATATGCAAGAAAACAAAGGTGTACGCAAAGAGCAAATCTTGATTCCGGTGGCTAACCCAGAAACGCTAGAAGAGCTGATAAACCTGGCATTGGTTATTAAAGATAATAAACAAAAAGATGGGATTATAGCCCTTAATGTTATCAATGACAACAATGAGTCGAGCAACAAAGAGGTGCAAGGCAAAAGGAATTTGGAGAAAGCGGCTATGATTGCGGCAGCGGCAGATGTAGAGATAGAACGGGTGAGTCGGTACGATTTAAACATTGCTTCGGGCATTATTCATACCATTAAAGAGCACGATGTAAGCGATGTAGTTATTGGTTTGCACCGCAAGGCAAATATCGTCGATTCTTTCTTTGGCAGCCTCACAGAGAACTTATTAAAAGGAACTCACCGTGAAGTAATGATTGCTAAATTTTTAATGCCGGTCAATACACTTAGACGTATCATTATTGCTGTCCCTCCTAAAGCTGAATATGAAACAGGGTTTGTGAAGTGGGTGGAACATTTCTGTCGCATGTCTTCACTACTCAGCTGCCGTGTTCACTTTCATGCTAATCAACAGACTTTAAACCGGCTTCAAGTGGTTGTTAAAAAGATATCAAACTCTACTTTGACAGAGTTTTCCATATTAGAAGAATGGGACGATTTACTCTTACTCACGGGACAAGTGAACTTTGATCACTTGCTGGTGGTTATTAGTGCACGTCGTGGCTCCATCTCGTACGATACTTCGTTTGAGAAACTACCGACACAGTTGGGCAAATATTTCTCGAATAATAGTTTAATTGTGCTCTACCCCGAACAGTTTGGCGAACCACAAGAGATTATCTCGTTTGCCGATCCGCGTGGATACAATGAGTCACAGCACTATGACAAGATGGGTAAATGGTTTTATAAATGGCTTAAGAAGAACTAATGAATAACTGGAAACAAAGAACCGAAATTTTGTTGGGTAGTGAGAAGATGATGCGTATGCAGCAGGCTCACGTACTTGTAGTTGGACTGGGCGGTGTAGGTGCTTATGCTGCCGAAATGATTTGTCGTGCGGGTGTAGGACGTATGACTATTGTTGATGCTGACACAGTACAACCCTCTAACATCAATCGCCAACTTCCGGCATTGACATCTACCATCGGACAACCCAAATGTGAGGTTGTAGCTAAAAGATTGAAAGACATCAATCCGGACTTAGAGTTGACCGTGCACTGCCTGTTTCTGAAAGATGACAATATCCCCTCTTTATTGGATAGCGCCAAGTTCGACTTTGTGGTTGATGCCATTGACACACTTAGTCCGAAGTGCTATTTAATCTACAACACGCTGCAACGCAAAATCAAGATTATATCGAGCATGGGTGCGGGTGCCAAGAGCGACATTACACAAGTGCGTTTTGCCGATTTATGGGACACTTATCATTGCGGCCTGAGCAAAGCGGTGCGCAAACGTCTGCAAAAGATGGGTGTAAAACGCAAAATACCGGTAGTATTCAGTACCGAACAAGCCGATGCAAATGCAGTGATACTGACCGATGATGAGCAAAATAAGAAGTCAACTTGTGGTACAGTTAGCTATATGCCGGCTGTCTTTGGTTGCCATTTGGCCGAATATGTTATAAAAAGACTCTAATAAAACATATGATACAATTAGAAGGAATCAAAAAAAGATTTGGGACATTAGAGGTGCTAAAGGGTATTGATTTGAAAATCAATAAAGGAGATATTGTTAGTATTGTTGGCCCTAGTGGTGCCGGCAAAACAACACTACTGCAAATTATGGGCACACTTGATAAACCCGATGCAGGCGAGGTCTATATCAATAGCACGCATATCAAACAGATGAAAGAGAAAGAGCTATCGGCATTTCGCAACAAACACATTGGTTTTGTATTTCAGTTTCATCAGCTATTGCCCGAGTTTACAGCTTTAGAGAATGTTATGATTCCGGCGCTGATTGCCGGCGATTCAACCAAAGAGGCAACACAGCGTGCCAAGGAGTTATTAAGCTTTATGAATCTTTCGGATAGAGCTACGCATAAGCCTAGCGAGTTATCGGGGGGTGAGAAACAGCGAGTGGCCGTGGCACGTGCTTTGATTAATCGCCCTTCGGTAGTACTGGCTGACGAGCCTTCGGGTAGTTTAGACTCGCATAGCAAAGATGAATTGCATCAACTCTTTTTTCAGCTTCGCGAACACTTCGGACAGACTTTTATCATCGTTACTCACGACGAGAGTTTGGCTAATATTACAGATAAAAAGATACATATTGTCGACGGAATTGTTACTAACAGTTAACTACAGATACATTATGTTAAATACGAAAACATTTATCCCACTTAATATTGATATATTAACAACATCACATATATTTGCAATGCTTCTCTACAGAGAGTCTGCGAAGATTAATACGTAGAGTGTTTGTTTTGTTTGTGTGTGATGCATTCTTTTCCGCTGGAAAAGGATGCATCTTTGCTTTTAGTCAAACCGTACGTAATAACCTAACCTTTCAATATCGGTCGAAGCAAATTCTTCATACAAGCACAATTCACTCAGGTTCTGTATATTTCCTCGTTTTTTACGATGTTCTACCATGACCTTTGCCTGATAAAAATTAATGTAAGGATGCTTTCTTAGCGCATCAATTCCCATTTTATTTATAGGTAGTTTTTCTATAGAATCACAATCTACCACAAACCACTCTGCCAGCTTATCGGTGCGTAGCCGTATCTCTTGCAACTGACCAACATCGTAAAATCCACCTAACTGTTTCCTATATCCCACAATCATTTTAGCAATAGAGCTGCCTATGCCCGGAATCATTTTAAGTTGGGTAGTGTCGGCACCATTCAAATCGACAAGAGTACCCAATTCATATTTTATCGTTTTCGGAAAACTATCTTTAGGATGCGAGTGTGCAAACACTGATAATGAATCGCTGGATGGACTTTCGGTTGAAGCTATCGAAATATAGGGTTCCAAGATAGTGTATTGTTCGGTGGTCAAACCATAGATTTTTGCAAAATCCTCTTTCTTTCTGAATCGGCCTCCTTTGGTTCGATAACTGATGATGTTTTTAATCATCCACCCGGGCAGCCCTAATTGGGCAAAGCAGACCGAGTCGGCCTCGTTGGGATCGAAAGAGATATAATGAATAGGAGTAGACTGCTTTCTCTTATCGTATCGGGCATACTTTTGCGAGGGTCTCTGAGCAAGCCTCAACGAATTTGCAAAAGAATCGTATTCGGCTTGAAAATGGCCCTCTTCGAAAGTATCCGGAGCAGTACGAGGAGGAATAACCCAAAAGGACACACACACTATAACAATGAGTGCAAACAATAGGATAACTCCTCGACGCTCTTTGCGCGAAAAGTAGAAAAAGTCTTTCCACATGGTGTATTTAGAGTATTTTCAATTCGTTGATAAACACAATACCGATAGCTATTGGTGCAATGTATTTTAAGATAAATAGAATCACTTTGTACAAACGAACCTTTAAGGTACCATCGTTTGTTATCTCTTCCCACACTAACTTTTTGTCTAAGTACCATCCTACAAAGATAGAGATAAGCATACCACCCAACGGAAGTATTATTTTGGCGGTTACAAAGTCGAATAAATCGAACATACCCATACCAAACACAGTGAAACCCTTGGTGACACCAAGCGATAAAGAGCAAAGCACTCCAAAGAAGATACAACCACCGGTTACAAACCAAGCAGCACGTTTGCGCGATATCTTAAACTCTTCGTGCAGGTAGGCGGTCACTACTTCGTGCATGGAGATGGTAGAGGTCAATGCAGCCAATGCCAACAGTACATAAAAGAGTACCGAGAAGATGTAGGCCAACCAAGGTGCCCCGCTAAAGGCTTGTTGAAATACATTGGGCAGGGTGATAAAAATCAAACTCGGACCGGCATCGGGTTGTATTCCGACTGAAAAAGCGGCGGGAAAGATGATAAATCCAGCCAATATAGCAATAAATGTATCGATAAGCCCCACACTAAATGCAGTACGGGTAAGGTTGGTATCCTTGCTAAAATAAGAGGCATAGGTACACAAACACCCCATCCCTAAACTCAACGAGAAGAAGGCTTGTCCCATAGCACCCAAGAATACGTTTCCGTCTACTTTACTGAAGTCGGGCTTCAACAGAAATTCAATTCCACTTTTAGCTCCCGGCAGAGATACAGAACATCCCACTAAGACTAAGATTAGTACAAAAAGCATTGGCATCATAATCTTAGACGATTTTTCAATCCCCTTTTCTACACCACGTACAATGATAAAGTGAGTTCCCAGCAAGAAAAGGACTAACCAAATGATGGGTTTCCAAGGGTTGCCCGAAAAGGCTTGAAAAGATTGTATATACTCTTCTGGAGTTTTTCCGGCAAAGCCGTTGCCTAGAGCTTCGAATACATACTCTAGTGTCCATCCGGCTACCACCGAGTAGAAGCTAAGAATCATAAATCCGGCTAAAACGCCCATACGCCCTACCCATCGCCAATGAGTTCCGGGGGCTAACACCTGATACGCTCCGGCAGTATTGGCACGCGACCGGCGACCAATGATAAATTCTGCCAGCATGATAGGCAAACCTAACAATAGCACACAGCCTAAGTAAATTAAAATAAATGCTGCTCCACCATAATTTCCTGTTTCGTAAGGAAATCTCCAGATATTCCCCAATCCTACTGCCGATCCTGCCGAGGCCAATATCACCCCTAATTTGCTACCAAAATTCGCTCTGCCACTCTTCATCATATTTGTTATCTTTACTTACATTTCGATATTTATATCATCGCTTTGCTCGCAAATATAAAAAATTCAAACTACATTTGTTCAAAATATGTAATTTATTAGAATATGCTTTATTATATTAAGAAATACCCTATTTCGATCTTTATTATAGCTGTTGTTATTTACTTATCTTTCTATAGGCCCTCTTCGTCAAGTGTCATTTCATTTCCTCATCTCGACAAGATTGTGCATTTCTGTATGTACTTGGGTGTATCGGGGATGCTTTGGTTAGAGTTCTGCTGGGTTCATCGCAAAGACAATGCTCGACTGTGGCACGCATGGGTAGGAGCTTGCTTGTGCCCTATTTTATTTAGTGGATGTGTTGAATTGATGCAAGAGAACTTAACCGATTATCGCGGTGGCGAGTGGGCAGATTTTGCCGCCAATAGCTTAGGGGCAATTGTAGCGAGCCTCATCGGTTATTTCGTTCTTCGCCCTTACATCAGCAAACGCTTTGGCTCATCGAGACCCCATTAAGTTAGCAAGCATTAAGGTTTCAGTTAGTTTCAAAGGCTTGGAACTAAAGTTTCAAGCCCTCAGAAAGGTTGTTCCAAGAGCTTGAAACAAAATTGGAAATGGCTACTTAGCAAATGGTAGGTTTATAAACCGACTTCTACAAAGTTATCAACAGAAAAAAAGTTATTAACAGGTAACAAGCAACCTGTTAATAACTTTTCTACTATTTGATAATAACCTAATTATCAGATACAAAGACTGTTTATTTAGCAAGACTATAAGTATTCTACCACAGCGTTGAGATGAATACCATTTGAACCTTTTATCAGAATGGTATATCCCACCGGCTTCTGTTGAGCAAGAGTAGCGATGAAGCTTTGAACATCGGGGTAGACCGTATAGTTAGGTTGCAATGCAGTAAACTGATCGCCTATCAATATCACTTGGTCAAAGGTGGCTTGATGCAAAAAGTCTACCACTTTTTGGTGCTCTGCAAGACTCTCTTTTCCTAATTCGCGCATATCACCAAGAATCACCATTTTAGGTTGCACCTTCATTTGGTTGAAGTTTTGCAATGCTGCCATCATGCTGGTGGGGTTAGCATTGTAAGCATCGATAATCAAGGTATTATCTGCGGTTTGTTGCAATTGCGAACGGTTATTTTGTGGAATATAATTGCTCAAAGCGGCATTGATATCTTCATCGGCTACTTCTAAGTAGCGACCAATGGTTACGGCTGCCAAAGCATTGGTAAAGTTATAGTCGCCAATGAGGTGGGTTGTTATCCGATTGGGGTCAGTAGAGTTGTGTCGCCACTCAAAGGCAAGATAAGGCGAGTTGCCGGTCACCTGCCCGCTGACAAACAGTCCGTCGGCAGTGCCATATTCCACTCGGTTTAGCCCTTGAGCTCTATTCATCAGGTACTCATTTTCGTGATGAATAAAGACTACCGAGTTGGGCTTTGTACGTAAATAATCGTACAATTCGCTTTTGGTTTTAATAACTCCTTCAAATGAGCCAAACCCCTCTAAGTGAGCTTTTCCTACATTGGTTATGATGCCAAAATCGGGTTCGGCAATCTCGGCCAACTGTTTAATTTCGCCGGGATGATTGGCCCCCATCTCAACCACAGCAATATCGTGTTCGATGGTAAGACGCAGCAAGGTAAGCGGAACACCAATGTGGTTGTTCAGATTGCCTTGCGTGTAAAGCACACGATAAGATTTAGACAACACAGTAGCAATAAGCTCTTTGGTAGTTGTTTTCCCGTTAGTCCCGGTGATACCAATCACCCTTGTCCCCAAGGCTTTGCGGTGATAATTGGCCAAAGCTTGAAGCGTAGCCAAACAGTCGTCAACTCGGATGTAGCGTTCGTCTGTTTCGGCTTCGGCCACCGGTTCGTCTATCACCACATAGGCACACCCTTTGGCTAAGGCTTGTGGAGCGAAAAGGTTTCCATTGAACGATTCGCCTTTCAAGGCAAAAAACATAGACCCCTGCGGACAGTTGCGACTGTCGGTAGTCACTGTACCACAATTCAAAAACAGCTGATATAGGGTTGATAATTTCATAACCATTATATTAAAAATCGAAACAAAGTTAGGAGATAATCTTGATTTTTATATATACATTTGCAATAATCTATTATAAGTAAAGTGTATTTCATGAAAACTCCAATGCCGTCATACATCAATCTCAAAGGACAACTACTCCATCTGTCAACTCCGCAAGTTATGGGTATTTTAAACCTCACCCCCGACTCATTCTTTGCAGATAGTCGAGTGCAATCGGAAGAACAAATTGTAGCGCGTGCCCAAGAGATATTGAGTCAGGGAGGTAGCATGATTGATGTAGGGGCCTACTCATCGCGTCCCGATGGGGTAGACATCAGCCCCGAGGAAGAGATGAAGCGCTTGGATGCCGGGTTAAAAATACTCAACCGCCACTTTCCTCAAGCCATTATCTCGGTAGATACATTTAGAGCCGATGTGGCAGAACGTTGTGTGAAAGAGTACGGAGTAGCCATTATCAACGACATCTCGGGAGGTGAACTGGATGAACGTATGTTTCGGGTGGTGGCAGACTTGAAAGTGCCCTACATCATGATGCACATGCGGGGAACTCCGCAAACCATGCAGCAATACACCAGTTACGACAACTTTATCAAAGAGGTCTTTATCTATTTTGCGAAGAAGATAGACGAGCTTCATCAGCTCGGGGCAAACGATATCATTCTCGATCCCGGCTTTGGTTTTGCAAAGACGCTAGATCAGAACTACGAACTACTAGCACTGCTCGAAGATTTTAAACTGTTTGAACTCCCGCTGTTAGTTGGGGTATCGCGCAAATCAATGATATATAAACTACTTCAAACGACTCCTGCACAAGCACTCAATGGCACCAGCATACTCAACACAGTAGCGCTGATGAAGGGAGCTTCGATACTACGAGTGCACGATGTGAAAGAGGCAGTAGAAGCGGTAAAGATAACCGAAATGATAAAAAAGAATCAACTCTAAATAAATACCCCACACAACTATGTCGCCATTCTTTGAATTTGGAATAAAAGATGCTATCGATATTTTACTGGTAGCCGGATTGCTTTACTACGTTTATCGGGTGATGAAGGCATCGGGCTCTATCAAGGTGTTTACCGGTATTTTAGTATTTATCTTATTGTGGCTAGTGGTGACTCAAGTATTGGCCATGAAGTTATTGGGGTCTATCTTCAATACATTGATGAATGTGGGAGTATTGGCACTCATCATTATCTTTCAAGATGATATTCGCCGGTTTCTCTTCACACTAGGTTCGCATAAGCATGTAAGTGCTATCACTCGTTTCTTCTCGGGAAAACGAAAAAAGCAATATGAGCACGAAGAGATAATGCCTATTGTTATGGCATGTATGAGCATGAGTAAACGCAAAGAGGGAGCACTGATTGTGATTGAGCACAACATGCCGTTGGATGATATCATCAGCACAGGCGATGTGATTAATGCCGATATCAACCAACGCCTCATCGAAAATATATTCTTCAAAAACAGTCCGTTGCACGATGGTGCTATGGTCATCAATAAAAACAAGATAAAAGCAGCCGGGTGCATCTTGCCCGTATCGCACGATTTAACCATTCCCAAAGAGCTGGGACTGAGACACCGTGCAGCCATGGGCATCTCGCAAGAGTCGGATGCACATGCCATCATCGTCTCCGAAGAGACGGGAGCTATCTCGGTGGCATATCAAGGCAAATTCCACCTTCGGCTAAATGCAGAAGAGTTGGAAAGTTTACTAACACAAGATTCTTAATTTAATCTTAATCAGTATGGATAGACGTTTATTTCTAAGAACCGGGGGACTAGCCTTGCTAGGTTCGGTAGCAGCGGGCCCCACTTTGACGGCATCTGCATCTGCTCTTCAAGATGGTGGACCGTTGGGAGGTAGTGCTGAGCCTAACTTATCAGCATCGGCGGCCATGGCACATTTTGGGGTGTCCGAGAGCGATTTACGCAAAGTACTTGCTGCAGCTTTAGAGAAAGGTGGCGATTATGCCGACCTATTTTTCGAACATACACTAAACAACAGTGTGGGCTTGCGCGATGGTGCGGTCAATAGCAACTATGCTTCTATTGACTTTGGTATGGGTGTGCGTGTGCTATCGGGCGACCAAACAGGCTATGCCTATGTAGAAAATGTGACCCTCAACGATATGCTCAACGCAGCACGTACAGCAGCACGCATTGCCTCGGGTGGACAAAAGGGCAAACTGGCTAAACTGGTGGAAAAGCCGATAAAGAAAAACCATTATACCGTTGTATCGCCTTGGGAAGAGGTGAGCATCAAGGATAAAATTCCTTACCTGCAACAGCTTAACGATAAAATATTTTCGCTAGACAACCGTGTGATTAAGGTGATGGCCAATCAAAGCGACACCACATCGCATATCTTCTTTTGCAACAGCGATGGGGTGATGTTTTATGACTATCGACCTATGGTAACTCTAAGTGCTAGCTGCATCATGGAGGAAAACGGTAAGACCGAAAATGCTTATGCGGCACGCTCTTACCGCAAAGGATACGACTTCTTAACTGACGATTTGATAGATATGATGGCTCGCGAAGCGGTAGACAATACGGCTATTTTGTTTAAGGCCATTAAACCCATTGGAGGCGAAATGCCTGTAGTGATGGGAGCTGGTGGCTCGGGCATCTTACTGCACGAGGCCATAGGTCATGCCTTCGAAGCCGATTTTAATCGTAAGAATACCTCAATCTTCTCAGATCAGTTGAACAAAAAGATATGTGATGAGCACATCACTGTGGTAGATGATGGCACAATTCCATTCAACCGTGGCTCGGTGAATTTTGACGATGAGGGTGTTGAGGGACAAAAGACTTATCTGGTAAAGGATGGTGTATTGACTAGCTATCTGCACGACCGCATCAGTGCCAAACACTATGGAGTAGATCCAACGGGAAATGGTCGCCGCGAATCGTTCCGCAATATGCCTATCCCACGTATGCGTGTCACCTATATGGAACCGGGCAATGTAACCGAAGCAGATATGATATCGACGGTAAAGAACGGTATCTTTGTAGATCAGTTTACCAACGGACAAGTGCAAATTGGCGCAGGCGACTTTACCTTCTTTGTGAAATCGGGCTATTTGATTGAGGATGGTAAACTAACTCAACCAATCAAAGACATCAATATCATTGGTAATGGGCCCAAAGCCTTGGCAGATATTACCATGGTGGGCAACAATAAAAAGCTAGACAATGGCACATGGACTTGTGGCAAAGACGGACAATCGTGTCCTGTGACACAGGGTATGCCATCGGCACTGGTTAGCAAACTCACTGTAGGCGGCGAAAGCTGATTCATCTTTTAATACTGCAACACTATGATTACAGAAGATAATAAGAAATTGGCACAATGGGCGATGGATTATGCCTTGAAAAATGGTTGCCAACAAGCTAAAGTTAATTTATACTCAGGTGCTAACAGCGATTTTGAATTGCGCAACGGCAAGATGGATAGACTGCAACAAGCATCAGAAAAAGGTATGACAATCTACTTGTATGTAGATGGAAGATATGGAGCCTACAACACCAACCGCCTGAATAAAAACGAGTTGGAGACTTTTATAAAAAATGGCATTGATGCTACACGATACTTGGCTAAAGACGAGGCACGCACTCTACCCGACGAATCAAGATACTACAAAGGGGGCAAGCCTGACTTGAAACTGATGGATGAAAAGTTTGCGACTATTCATCCTGACGACAAAGTGGCTCTAGCGCAAGCAATTGCCGATGAAGCAATGGGCAAAGATCCACGCATCATCTCGGTCAGCACCTCTTTTGGCGATGGTGATAGCTACCGATATCAGATAACAAGCAATGGCTTCGAAGGCAATACTAAGAGTACTTGGTACTCGCTATATGCTGATGTTACTCTAAAAGGCGAAGGCGAGGCACGTCCTTCAGATAGTTGGTACGAGTCGGCCCTTTACTATGATAAACTTGTCAAAAGTGGCATCGGAACAACTGCGCTGAAAAGAGTAGTCAATAAGATAGGACAACAAAAGATTAAGTCGGGTAAATATACCATGATTGTAGAACCACGCATCGCATCGCAACTAATCCGACCACTTTTCAATGCTCTAAATGGTTCGTCGCTTCAACAAAAGAACTCATTCTTGCTCGATAAGCTTAACCAAAAAGTCATTTCAGACAAGATGACTTTAATGGACGAGCCTCACTTAATTGGTGCTTCGGGAGCGAGGTACTTCGATTACGAAGGGGTTGCAACCGAACGTCGTCCCATCTTTGATGCCGGGGTATTGAAGACTTATTTCATTGATACGTATAGTGCTAACAAGATGAAGTGCAGTCCAACCATCGGTACGGCATCCATCTTGGTACTTAACCCCGGAGATAAAGATTTGCAAGAACTGATGAAAGAGGTAGGAAATGGCATATTAGTGACCGGATTTAATGGCGGAAACAGCAACAGCACAACGGGCGATTTTTCATATGGCATCGAAGGATTCCTAGTTGAAAACGGAGAGGCTACACAGCCAATATCAGAGATGAATGTTACCGGCAACATGCTATCCCTTTGGTCATCGCTTGCTGCTACAGGCAATGATCCTAACCTAACGTCATCGTGGCGCATCCCAACATTGGTATTCGAAGATGTAAACTTTAGCGGATTGTAGCTTAACAATACAATTTGCTTTTACAATAAAAAGAGCCCCCTACCAAACACACATGGTTTAGTAGGGGGCTCACTTATGGGGTAATAAAGCAAATACTGCGGTTTATTTTCCGTTAATCAGCTTACGTCTCACATCAATTTTATTTACCTGAACACCTTGTGAAGGCAACCATAACTTCAACGTATGGTTTTTGCCACGTAGTGTTTTCACCTTAAAGTCAGCCTTCACACTATTGACTAATTTATTCTTTATAGGCATCTCTTGTCCTTCAAGCAAATCCAAACCAACAATTACAATCGGTTCATCGGGAGTATTTTTCTTATCCAAAGTGTAATATACAGTTACTTCATAAGTACCTCCGGCCAACTTGCTTGATAGGGAATATTCCGCATATGGAGCCAATGTTTTCTTATTAGCCGATTCACCTTTTTTATTGTAAGATGATTTTTTTCCTTGGATATAATCTTTGTTTTTATTGGTTCCGTTCTCTAAAAATCTTGAGCTTTTATAAGCAGTAGCAGGCACACTTACGCGCATGTTTTCCAACTCGTGTTTTTCTTGGGCAGAGACTGATAGAGATACAAAAGAGGCTATAAAAGCAACTAATAATAAAATTTTCTTCATGTAGTTTAATAATAATAATTTAGTTAAGTCTGAACAAATTTACTACTATTAGAACATATTTGCCAAATTCACACTCATATTTTAACAACCCTAAACGAAGACTACAGCATACCGGTTTGCTTTCTACTGTAAATTTTAATTTGTTATGATTTTTTGGGAACTACTTTAGTATCTGACTCCAATTCTTTAATCTCTTTATTTAAGAAAACCGACAATATTGTTCTGACTACAACGATGCCTCCTAAAATGATGAGTTCTGTCATCGTTGGTTCTAAAACGGTTTTAAGAATATCCGAAGCAATAAGAAACTCTAAGCCTAGAAGTAGATAAGTGCCAAATACCGAACGCAGCCTTCGAATATTGGTAGTAGAATAACCACCGGTAAAACGTTTGACCTCATTGAGCAAAAACTGAATAACGGCAATAAGCGCTCCGTAGGTAACAATCAGTAAACTTGCTACACTAATAATTGTTGCCAATAAATTGAGAAAATGGGTAAACATAGTTGCGTTTGGTTTGGTAAGACTTAGTTTGAAGTTATTGTGAGTATAACAAGTAGCCAATAGCAAATGTTTAAATAGCTTTAATGACACACATTATAAACGTAATTTATAATAATAGCCCTCAATTAGCGTTATCAATATACTATGAAGAGTTTGAAGACATTTACAGACGATAGAGGCAGCCTGACTATTCTGGAAGGAGGTAGAGATGTGCCGTTTGAGATAGCCCGCGTTTACTGGATATACGGAGTAGAGGCGGATAAAGTTAGAGGCAAGCATGCGAACCAATCATCACAACAGTTTTTGGTAGCTATCAATGGAAGCATGGACATCACACTCGAAGATATCAATGGGCGAAGGGTAGTACACTTAGACTCCAAAACTGAAGGGTTGCTGATTCCTCCCGGCACTTGGAACGAGTTGAGTAACTTCTCTGAAAATGCGATTCTGGCAGTGTTCTCATCGCAACACTACTGTCCCGAAACTTACATCAACACTTACGAGGAGTTCTTAGAGTTTATTCATCATCAATCATGAACAACGCCTCACACTCCATAACTATTGTTCGCTACACACCTGAGCTTCGCCAAGTGTGGAATGACTTTGTGCATCACTCTAAAAATGGCACTTTTTTAGTCTGTCGTGACTATATGGAGTACCATGCCGACCGCTTTGCCGACCACTCACTATTGTTTTATAAAGGCGAAAGGTTGGTGGCTTTATTGCCGGCTCACATTCAAGGAGGTTGTTTTTGCAGTCACGATGGTCTAACTTATGGTGGCTTGATTTTATCGGTCGATGCAACAGCCCGGCTAGTATTGACGCTGTTTGAAGAACTGATCAGTTACCTCAAAACCATCGATGGGTTGAAGAAGATGACCTACCGTCCTATCCCGCATATCTATCACCGCCATCCATCCGAAGAAGATTTGTATGCTCTATTTCGCATAGGGGCAAGTTTGAGTGGACGGAAGATTGCCTCAGTGATTGAACCCAGTCATGCGCTTCCGTTTCAAACATTGCGACGCAGAAAGGTGAAACGTGCACAAAAAGAGAAGCTTACCCTGAGTTGCACCACGCCACTGAGTGATTATTGGAAGATACTCGAAGAAACATTAAGTGAGAAATATGGGGCAACTCCGGTACATTCGCTGAGTGAGATGGAACGCTTGCAGCAACTGTTTCCCGATAATATAAAACTGTTTACCACGCTTGATGCCATGGGCAGTGTTATTGCCGGTTGTTTGATTTACGAAACCGACCAGGTAGCTCATGTGCAATACATCGCTTCAACCCCACAGGGCAGAGAGAGTGGTGCACTCGATTTTCTATTCGATTACTTGATTCATACACACTACAGCCAAAAGCACTACTTCGACCTGGGGACTTCTGTAGAAGAGGGAGGACGAGTGTTAAACGAAGGACTTATCTTTCAGAAGGAGGGGTTTGGAGGACGTGCAGTGATGTATGATATGTATGATATTTCTTTAAAGTAGATTTTATGAAGATCCCTTACTATAGTTTACAGCACATTAGCGACTCGTTTCAACCGGAGCTATCCAAGGCTATTTCAACTGCAACAGCCTCAGGATGGTACTTGCAAGGCAAAGAGAATGAGGAGTTCGAAAAGACTTTTGCACAATATTGCGGCACAACTCACTGTGTGGGGGTGGGCAATGGCATGGATGCACTAACGCTTATCTTTCTGGCTTATCAGGCTATGGGGGTGATGGGTGCGCAAGATGAGGTGATAGTGCCTGCCAATACTTGCATTGCCACAATCATTGGCATATTGCGTGCCGGACTAACTCCTGTGCTTTGTGAACCGACTTTGGATAGTTGCAACATCGATGTTGAGCAAATTGAACGGTTGATTACACCCCGTACTCGTGCCATTCTACCGGTTCACCTCTATGGACGATGTGCGCCTATGGAAGCCATCTGTCAACTAGCGTTTAAACACCGTTTAAAAGTGGTCGAAGATTGTGCACAGGCGCATGGCGCCATCTACAAGACACGCAAAGTGGGGAGCTGGGGCGATGCTGCCGGCTTTAGTTTTTACCCTTCGAAAAACTTGGGAGCGCTAGGCGATGGCGGTGCGGTAACCACCAACGATAAGGAGGTGGCTCGACTGGTGCGTGTGTTGGGCAACTACGGTTCGTCTGCCAAGTATGTGCACGACTATATGGGTATCAACAGCAGGTTGGATGAGGTGCAAGCGGCTGTTTTACGAGTAAAGTTAAAGCGCTTGGATGACGACAACAATCGCCGAAGAGCAGTGGCACAGCGCTATATCAATGGGATAAGCAACCCGCTGATTCGTCTGCTTGCGATGACGAACAGCGATGAGAATGTATATCATATCTTTCCGCTATTCACCCCTCAACGAGATAGGCTGCAAGCACACCTTACCGCCTGTGGCATACAGACTTTGATTCACTACCCCATCCCACCACATCATCAGAAGGCACTGAGTCGTTTTGCTCACTTGTCGCTTCCCATCACCGAGCAGATTCATCGCGAAGAACTAAGCTTGCCAATGTCTCCTCTGCTCACCAACGAGGAGGTACAACAGGTGATTGATGCCGTAAATCAATTTGTTTAGCGGTTGCGCTTAGTGCGACTCCCAAAAGTCAACGTATTGCTGCGCCAGATTGAGGTAATCATGATGGCGCTTTACATATTCTACCCCTTGTGCCGAGAGTTCGGGAATGCGTTCTTTGTGCAAGACCAACTCTTCTAGTACCTCAAAAAGCTCATCAGCAGAGGGAGTGACGTTGACTATAGGGCGTAGTTCGCGTTCATTGATCAGTTCATAGTTTTCCGGTTCGCCACCCCCACACACCACTACTCCCTTAGCCATAGCCAGCAGCGAATTCATCGAAGGGGTGTAGGCATAAAGCTGATCGAGTTGCACATCGGCTTCGTCTAAGAGTTGTTGATATTGCGTATAGGGCATATCTACCACTTCGGTCAACCGGCACTTATCGGGATGTTTTTGATGTACACGCCGCACAACAGGCAGCATGATGTCGGTTCCTTTGATGTCGTGACGTTGCGACTGAATACCGATAAAGAGGTTTACCTTATCGGGGATAGAGCGAACGCGACTGGTGATGTTACTAAAGTTGATAGGCAACGGGATATAGGTTAGCTTCTCAGAGAAATGTGGAAGATAAGCCACGTAGTACTCCCAAAGACAAGCGATAATGCCATTGCACGATTGAGCAATAACTTGAGTAGCCAAGGCTGTTCCGCCATACAAGCACTCTTGCACCGCTTTCCGATTGGTAGGGGTATCGCGAAACTGATGTCCGGTTCTGAAATCGGAATACTTATACACATCGCTCTCCATGCAAGCCTTAGCATAATAATGATCGGTACCAAACGCACCTAAGAATATCTTTTTGTTGTGACGACGTAGGTAGTGGTAAATTGGAAGACTTCGCTCGGGTTTTAAGCTCAAAAAACTAGGGTTGACAATTTGCACCACATCGTAACCGCGCAAACGAGGAAGAATGCGAAGCAAGCGTACAATGTATTTCACGGCATCCACTTTGCTAGAGGTAGGGCGAAACAAATCGATGTCGCGTTTATAGCCTTTCCAGTGATTGCCATCGGAAACCACACAAACCTGATGACCGAGTTGGCGCAATCCCTCAGCAAGTGTCCAGTGTATGTTGCTGAACTCTCCAATCAATAAAATCTTCATACGATAGTAGAAAACGAGTTTAAAACAATACGGGCTAGTCGATACTTTGCAGAATAGTTTAGCCGTGGCAAAGGCAGTAGCCCTTGTTGGGTAAAACGAGAAAAACAACTGCTTATTGTCTGCCGCGAAGCATGATTGCGAAGCAACTGCACAAAACAGTCGATGGTAAGGAAGTGAAGTCGACGCTGCAACCCACTACGCTGCAAAGGAGTAAGCGGGGTTTGAGTGATAAACTGTTGCAAATCATTTAGCATGGATTCAAAGTCAGCCATTCTTTTTTGTCGCTTCAGCTCACCCGATGCATTGAGGATGGATTGAGGTGCCCAACTGTAGGCATAGACTACTCGCTGACAAATGAGGGTGACTTGTGCCAAGGCGTAAGCTTTGGCCACAAAAGCCTCGTCTTCGTGATAGACGCCCTCGGCAAACTTGAGTTGATGTTTTAGCAGCCACTCCCTATTGAAAAGGTGACGCCAAGCCGTACCCATAAAGTTATGGTTGAGTAAATATTCTGCTCCACTGCTGTAGCATTGATAAGCGGTATTGCTACAACCGCGCGGCGCATCTTGCACCCCTTTCACCTTGCTCATCTCAAAAGATAACACATCAGGGTGATAGCGTTGAAGTAAATCCAGACAAAAAGATAGGGTGTGCGGAAAGAGATAGTCGTCGGCATCTACAAACAATACGTAGTCGCCTTGAGCCAGTGCCAACCCTTTGTTGCGGGCTCCCCCCAGTCCTTTACCATCATCGTCTACCTGCAACACTTCGTATGGCAAGTGGAGGTCTTGCTCGCGAATGGAGCAAATGCAACGGTGAAGCAGTGCTTTGTCGGCACAACCGTAAAAGGGGATAATGACGCTTAACAAGGGTTTCATACCAACAAAGGTAATGAATTATTTTGTGTTTCGATTTATACGTCCTACTTTTGTAGTAAGTACGAACCTATAAGACAGATGGCGAAACAGGAATCCACTTACCGACAGATATTTAAGGCTACCGGCATCTTCGGTGGAGTGCAGGTTTTCAACATACTTATCAACATCGCCAAATCCAAAATCATTGCTATCCTCTTGGGGCCATCGGGCATCGGTCTGTTTGGCATGTTCAATGCCACACTAGATGTTTTGAAGTCGGTGACCGGCTTAGGCATCAGTACCAGTGCAGTGAAGGAGGTATCCGAAGCTGCCGGCACCGAAGACATCACCCGCATCTCGCAAGTACTGAAGACACTGCGCCGATGCATGTATCTTACAGGAGTTTTGGGTGGTGGGGTTACCCTACTATTGGCGCCACAGTTAAGTCAATGGACTTTTGGCAACGAGGGTTATACTTGGGCTTTCTATTGGTTGTCTGTTGTACTCTTTTTCAATGCGCTTAGTGCAGGACAGACCACGGCCTTGCAAGGTTTGCGCCAGATTGGTTTTCTGGCAAAAGCGGGCATGTTGGGTTCTCTGTTGGGGCTCTGTCTCTCTATTCCCCTCTTCTACTTCTTGGGTGAACGTGGCGTGGTGCTATCCATTATCCTCTCTTCGATCTGCGGGTTGATATTTTCGGCCTACTATGCACAACGCATCCCACAAGTCAAGGTGCAACAGTCTATAAAAGAGTCGTTGAAACGTGGCGGAACCATGGCACGGCTGGGCATTGCATTGATGTTTGGCAACCTGCTTGCCGTCTTGGCGGGATATGTATTAAAGGCATACATCAGTCGCCATGGTGGTATAGACGATATGGGGTTATATCAGTCAGCATTCTCAATTGCCGAGGGGTACTTTGGACTGATATTTGCGGCCATGGCCACCGACTATTTTCCGCGACTGGCTGCTGTAAACCACGATAACGCAAAACTCAATAGCGAGGTAAACAAACAAGCAGAGATTGGGTTGTTGATTGCTTTTCCTTGCATTACCATTGCACTATTCTTTACCCCTGTTGCCATCCCGCTGCTCTACTCAAAGCAGTTTGTTGGGGCAATAGAGTGTGTCAACTGGGCTTTGCTGGGCAATCTGTTTAAAATTGGGTCGTGGACAATGGGGTATGTGCTGATAGCCAAAGGCAAGAGTAAACTTTTTGCCTTCACCTCCATCACGTTCAATAGTATCTACTTGCTACTCACTATTTATGGATATCGTTTGTGGGGTGTAACCGGAGTGGGAATTGCCTTCTTGCTCTACTACATGGTACACTTTGTGGGAATAGGTGTATTGGTGTCGCAATTGTTCAGTATCTGTTTAAAACGAGTTTTCTTTAAATTATTTACCATTGTGCTGGTGCTGTCCGGTGCAGCCTTTTGCCTACAATCTATCGCAGCGGACTGGTTGAAATATAGCGGAGCGGTGGTGCTCTGCCTCACTAGTTTTTACATCTCGTATCGCCAATTGGACAAACGCTTGCAGTTGCGCGAATTTATCCACCGTAAACTTCATCGAAAATGAAAGATAAACTAAAGCTCATCACTCAGCTGAATTGGCTTAAAACCCTCTACATCAACTTCAAGATGCTTCCTTTCAAAGAGGCAGTTCAACTTCCTATACTGATTTGGGGCGGCTGTAGACTCGACCTCAAAGGAGGCTCTATCAAGTTTGATACCCCCATCAAAAGAGGCATACTCAAAATTGGGTATCGATACGAAACCTTCAGCTACAAAGAGCCGGTACAGTTTATTGTAAAAGGAGAACTTATTGTCAAAGGGAGTGTATGGATGGGTACAGCTGTGCACCTACTGGTAGAGCCCAAAGCGCGTTTGAGCATTGGTAACCGTGTAGTGATTGGCTCAAAAAGCGAAATAACCTGTACGCTACAGATTGACATGGACGATTTTGTACGCACCGGTAGCAGGGTTGAGATTACCGATAGCAATTATCACTACACCCAAAACATGGAGACTGGGGCCATTCTATCATTCAAGCGACCCGTTCATCTGGCGGAGCGCAACTGGTTGGGAACAAATGCGGCCATCCTGCCGGGCACCATCACGCCACCCAACTTGATTATAGCCTACGGCTCGGTATGCAATAAGGACTACCGAAACTCTATTCCGCAATATTCGCTGATTGGTGGAGTTACCGCCCGATTGGTAAAGACCAATGTTGGACGTATATACGAATCTGAACGCGAAGCAGAAATAGCCAGCTATTTTGAGCAAACAGGTAGTGAGGTTTACTACGCTCCCCTACCCGATAAAGCTATCCACTAAGCATTGTGAGCAAAGCACAAAGAGCCAGCTGATGAAAAACATAGGGAGAAGAGACTAAAAACTAAGGGTTAACAGACTAAAAAGCTAGGTATAGCTATAAAAACATGGGGATGTTATGGTGCACAACATGGGGATGTTGTTAGTAAAAACATGGGGATGTTGTGGTGCAAAACATGGGGATGTTGTGACAGCTAGAAAGAGAGTTTCAGCCTCGAGCAAAGCAAGTTGTCGGTTGTTAGAAAGCTACTTTTCACCTCAAGGTTAGGTAGTTTTAATATCAATTGAAGCCAGCAGAAGAGATAAACAGGTATTAGTGTAGTTGGATGATAACAGTGAGATAGCCGGCTGCCTCAAGGGAGTGGATTTTACTCTTCCCCCCCAACAAATCAATAGGCAAGAATATAGTTTAAACCAAAATCTATCGGGAGCTTTACAAGATTTAAATCGTGTTGTAGTTGTGTGCAGCTGTATTGAAATCTTAGCAAATGTATATTTGAGAACGAGTCAGCGGGCAAAGAGCCATCATCGCGGATGCCGAGTTTAACCATAGCGTTTTTAATCGGTTGAAACACGAAACTTATAAAATAGCATTTCTAGAATATTGTGTTATGCTCTTATTAGCTCTTCGGAAATTTATTGATATATTTGCGCTAATCTTTAAAAAATAAAAGAGGCTGTTGATGGCTGTGTCGGTAGGTAGCAATGCCATTGAATGACACATAAACAGGCTCTAAACAAAAAATAGTTTTATGGCTAAATACAAAAGAATCCTGTTGAAGCTTAGCGGTGAGAGCCTAATGGGTGAGAAGAAAAGTGGCATCGACGAAAAGAGACTTGCCGAATATGCCGCACAAATCAAAGAGATTCACGAGATGGGTGTTCAAATCGGTATCGTGATTGGTGGTGGAAACTTCTTTCGCGGACTAACCGGAGCGGGCAAAGGATACGACCGTGTGAAAGGCGATCAGATGGGGATGTTGGCTACGGTAATGAATAGCTTGGCATTGAGCTCGGCTTTGGTAGCGGCGGGCGTGAAAGCACGCGTACTGACTGCCATCCGCATGGAACCTATCGGAGAGTTTTATAGTAAATGGAAAGCCATCGACTCAATGGAAGCTGGCGAAGTGGTTATCATGTCGGCCGGAACAGGCAATCCGTTCTTTACCACCGATACCGGTTCTTCGCTACGTGGCATCGAAATTGAAGCTGATGTGATGTTGAAGGGTACTCGTGTAGATGGCATCTACACAGCCGACCCCGAAAAAGACCCAACTGCAACGAAGTTCGACGAAATCACTTATGACGAAGTATTGAAACGCGGGCTTAAAGTGATGGACTTGACGGCTACTTGTATGTGCAAAGAGAACAATCTGCCTATTGTAGTATTTGATATGGACACCGTGGGTAACCTGAAAAAGGTAATGAGTGGCGAAAACATCGGAACTGTAGTGCACAACTGATAGTGCAAACAACGATATAAGGTGAGCCCGAAGTAAAATTTACTTCGGGCTTATTTGTTTGATTAAGTAGCAATTAAGGAATAAATAGCAAACTTGACAGAAACTCTTAAAGCTGTTAAACAATAATAAATATTCCGACAACATTTCTATCGAGCAAACTGTTAAGTAGTATATTTGTTTCTTCTTAAAAATTGAAAAAATAACCACTTACGTTTTGAAGATAAAGATAATTATACTATCCCTGTTGCTATC
This sequence comes from Bacteroides sp. UBA7335, assembly GCA_002471185.1. GTDB lineage: Bacteria > Bacteroidota > Bacteroidia > Bacteroidales > Bacteroidaceae > Bacteroides. Next base: position 22,488 of record DKPL01000014.1, on the reverse strand, counting down.
GACAACAGGTTTTATATGTGCTGAAAATAGTGATACACTACAAATACAGGCGGTTAACGATAGTCTAGCAACCCAGTTAAGGTCTTTTACTGAGTCGGGAGATTCGGTTCAATCACTATCCAGCGTAGACACTGTTCTGGCATTTCTTGAAACACAAGGCATCCCTATAACCAAAGATAATAAAGTACACTTACTCCCTAGTGGACACGAAAAGTTTATTGACTTGTTTCAAGCTATCCGAGAGGCTAAACATCACATTCATTTAGAATACTTCAACTTTCGCAACGACTCTATCGCCAATGCATTATTTGATCTCTTGGCCGAGAAAGCCAAAGAGGGAGTTGAGGTGCGTGCCATGTTTGATGCATTTGGCAACTGGTCGAACAATCAGCCACTAAAGAAAAAACACCTGAAGGCCATTCGCGAAAAAGGAATAGAAATTGTGAAGTTCGACCCATTCACCTTTCCTTACATCAACCATGCTGCCCATCGCGACCACCGCAAAATTGTGGTGATTGACGGTAAAGTGGGGTATACAGGAGGAATGAATATTGCCGATTATTACATCAACGGGCTGCCCAAAATTGGACAATGGCGCGATATGCACATGCGACTAGAGGGGCCGGTTGTGAATGAGCTGCAAAAGATTTTTCTTGGGATGTGGAACAAAGAAACTAAACAGAACATTGGCGGGAAAGAGTATTTCAGCGAAATGGAGGTAGTAGCAGATAGTACTCAAGGCATCACGGTAGCTATTGTAGACCGTGAACCTAAAAAGACACCACGTTCTATCAGTCATGCCTATACAGCCTCTATCGAAGCTGCGCAAGATTATATTCGAATTGTAAATCCATACTTCGTCCCTACATCGTCTATTCGTAAAGCACTCAACAAGGCAATAGACAGGGGAATAAAAGTAGAAATCATGGCCTCTTCAAAAGCAGATATCATGTTTACTCCGGATGCTTCGATGTATAAACTGCACAAGCTAATGAAAAGAGGAGCAGATATTTATCTCTACAACGGCGGGTTTCATCACTCTAAAATCATGATGATAGATAGCACCTTTTGCACAGTGGGAACAGCCAACCTCAACAGCAGAAGCTTGCGGTATGACTACGAAACCAATGCATTTATCTTCGATCGGGGCATCACGGCTCAGCTCGATGAACAGTTTGACGAGGATAAGGCAGATTGCACCTTGATGACCAAAGAGTATTGGAAGAAACGAAAACCGTTCAAGAAGTTTGTGGGATGGTTTGCTAACTTATTTACGCCATTCTTGTAGGTTTATTGACACTATTCTTATAGAAAATTCATACCTTTGCCACTCATAACAATGACTGTGCAACCATGAAACAATATTTAGATTTGCTCAACCGGGTATTGACCGAAGGTACCGAGAAAAGCGACCGTACCGGCACAGGTACTATCAGCGTTTTCGGACATCAAATGCGTTTTAACATGGAGGATGGATTTCCCTGTCTAACCACCAAGAAACTACATTTAAAGTCAATCATCTACGAGCTACTTTGGTTCTTAAAAGGAGATACCAATGTGAAGTATCTACAAGATCATGGAGTGCGTATCTGGAACGAATGGGCCGATGCCAATGGCGATTTAGGACATATCTACGGTTATCAATGGCGCTCATGGCCCGACTACAACGGAGGTTCTATCGACCAAATTACCGAAGTGGTGGAAACCATCAAACATAACCCCGACTCACGTCGCATCATTGTGAGTGCTTGGAATGTGGGCGATCTCAACAACATGAATCTGCCCCCTTGCCACTGCTTCTTCCAGTTTTATGTAGCAGATGGGAAACTTAGCTTGCAGCTTTATCAACGTAGCGCCGATATCTTCTTAGGGGTGCCATTCAACATTGCATCGTATGCACTATTATTGCAAATGATGGCACAGGTTACCGGACTTAAAGCGGGAGAGTTTGTGCATACATTGGGCGATGCGCACATTTACACCAATCACATTGAACAGGTTAAACTGCAACTCACCCGTGAGCCTCGCTCGCTGCCTATTATGGAGATGAATCCCGAGGTGAAAAGCATTTTTGATTTTCAATTTGAAGACTTCACACTAACCGGTTACGATCCACATCCCCACATTGCCGGTAAAGTAGCCATCTAAAGAGAGAGAGAGAAAAAACATGGGTAAACTAAGTATAATTGTTGCCGTAGATCGCAACATGGCTATCGGCTTTGAGAATAAACTGCTGTTTTGGCTTCCTAATGATTTGAAGCGGTTTAAGGCATTGACTACCGGAAACACCATCATCATGGGGCGTAAAACGTTTGAGTCGCTCCCCAAAGGTGCTCTACCCAATCGTCGCAACATTGTGCTTTCTACCAATCCCAACACCAAATGCGAAGGTGCCGAAGTATTTACTTCGCTCAACGATGCATTGACAGCGTGCTCCGCAGAAGCGCATATCTACATCATTGGTGGAGAGACTCTCTACAAACAGGCTATCGAGCTGGCCGACGAGCTATGCATCACTGAAATTGATGGTGAAGCTCCACAAGCTGATGCCTTTTTCCCGGCAATAGACCCTTCTGTATGGAGCGAAAAAAACAGAGATGTTCATCCAATGGATGAGAAACACCTCTGTTCGTATGCGTTTGTCGATTACATTCGACGATAAGATTACTCTTCTTCTGCCTGATCTTGACTGGTTTCAACCATAATCGGCATCTGACGTTTGATGGCTTCGTGAAACGAAATCAATGTTTCAGTGCGAGCTAAACCTAATGGTTGAAGTTTATCGTGAATTACACTCAATAAGTGATGATTGTTGCGAGCATAGATCTTAATAAACATATCATATTTACCTGTAGTAAAATGACATTCCACGACTTCAGGAATAGCTTCTAAAGCACGTGTCACTGCATCGAACGACTCAGGATCCTTTAAATAAATCCCAATATAAGCACAAGTTTCGTAGCCTATCTTCTCAGGATCAATAACAAACTCTGAACCTTTCAATATACCCAAATTGGTAAGCTTTTGTATGCGCTGATGAATTGCAGCACCCGAAACATTGCAAGCTCTGGCCACTTCAAGAAACGGAATACGTGCATTGGTAGCAATAAGCTTCAGAATCTGTTCGTCTAAAGAATCAAGTTGATGATGTCCCATTTTAAATCAATTTGTTTTATTACGTGAAACTTTTATGCAAAGTTATACATTTTTTCAGCAACAATGCTATGATTTATTACTTTTCTTTGACGACTAAACAGAAACAAATAATAGTTTTATATCTTTGTAAAAACTAATTTGGACAACCGATGAACAAAATTTTATCTCTTTTCCTCTTGCTTTGCTCAATGTATGGAGAAGTATATGCACAAAATTTTAATGATCTATTCGAAAATAAAACATTAAGAATTGACTATACATTTGCCGGAAACTCGACAAACCAAATGATTTACTTGGATGAACTGTCGGAACTACCTACTTGGGCAGGTCGCAGAAATCAGTTGTGCGAACTGCCTCTTGAAGGAAACGGACAAGTGATAATGAGAGATGCCGAAAGTGGAGAATGTATCTATAAAACCTCGTTCTCATCGCTATTTCAAGAGTGGGTGTCGACTGATGAGGCACAAGCCATATCACGTAGTTTCGAAAACTCATTTCTGCTGCCCTACCCTAAAAAACCGGTAGATATTGAGATAACTTTAACATCGCCAGCTAAAAAACAAACGGCTCAGTTTCAACATCAAGTGACTCCGGATGATATATTAATACATCAGCGAGGCACAAAGGAGGTTACTCCACATAAGTATATACTTAAAAGTGGCAGCGAAGAAGAGTGTATTGATGTGGTAGTGGTGGCAGAAGGCTATACCCAAGAGGAAATGGAGCAGTTCTACAGCGATGCTGAAAAGAGCTGCGAAAGCATCTTCTATTATGAACCTTTCAAGTCGATGCAATCAAAATTTAATGTGATAGCAGTAGCGGCTCCTTCGCAAGATAGCGGGGTTACAGTACCTAGAAATAAAGAGTGGAAAAACACGGCTTTCAACTCGCATTTCGATACTTTCTACTCAGAACGATATCTTACCACTAGCAGAGTTAAAGCAATCCATAACGCATTGGCAGGGATACCCTACGAGCACATCATCATTATCGCTAATACCGATGTGTATGGAGGTGGAGGTATCTATAATTCTTACACACTGACTGCTGCGCATCACCCCACATTTCGTCCGGTTTTGGCACACGAATTCGGACATAGTTTCGGAGGGTTAGGCGATGAATACTTTTACGATGAAGATGTGATGTCGGAGTTCTATCCGCTAGATGTAGAACCTTGGGAACAGAATATCACCACCCACGTTGACTTCGGTTCTAAGTGGAAAGATATGTTATTGAAGAATACGCCGGAGCCAACCTCACCGGAGCTCAAAGAGAAATATCCAATCGGGTTATATGAAGGAGGAGGCTATGCTAAAAAAGGTATTTACCGTCCGGCATACAACTGTAGAATGCGCACCAATGAACATCCCGACTTCTGCCCTGTGTGTCAACGGGCATTAGAAAGACTTATTAAGTTCTATACTGAGAAATCAAACTAAACTATAATATATAAGAACTATGATTCAATTTAAACCTATCAAAACAACCGACCGTGAGTTGTATCAATTCATGGAGTCTTTAATCCAAACAGCATTCCCTAGGGATGAGTATCGTGAACTTGATGTCTTGCGTAACTATACAGACACAAAGCCAAACTTCTACAACAATATTATTGTAGAGGGTGATCAACCTATCGGATTCATTACTTATTGGAACTTTGACAACTTCTACTACATTGAGCATTTTGCTATCGACCCCAACCTTCGCAATGGCGGATATGGCAAAAAAGTGATGGAAAGTATAGGTGAAATGTTGAAATCGCCCATTGTACTCGAAGTAGAAAGACCGGATGAAGAGATGGCGCAACGACGCATAAACTTTTATCAACGTCAAGGATTCGAACTATGGCACAGCGATTACAGTCAACCCCCATATAGAGAAGGAGACAGCTTCTTGCCTATGCTATTGATGATTCACGGCAATCTAGTAGAAGATAAACACTACGAAGAGGTGAAAGAGAGGATTTATAAAGAAGTATACAACGTAAAGTAATCAAATAGATACTAAAAAGAAATGCCCCAAGTGCAATACTTGGGGCATTTCTTTTTATAGTAACTCAACTATTAATCACGCGATTGAGAAGAGTAGTTGATTTTCAATGCATATGCTTGACGAAGAGCATTCTTGATATCTGTTACGATACCCATCTTTGTATCTTTGTCAATCTTAAGAGATACTGTCATCAATGCTTGATCTGATTCTTTCATACTTGCGCGTTCTGCGAAAATGTAATCTTGAATTTCAGAAGTTTCAGCAAAAGCATCATTCAACTGGATACGACTTTCAGAACCCATCTTTTGACGGAACTCTTGTAGTGGTTTTCCTACATAGATGAATGTTACCAATGACTTTTTCTCAAGTTTTTCAAGTTCGGTAGCTTGCGGAACCTTAAATTCAACCTTCAAAGTAACCTCACGCATGGTTGTTACAATCATGAAGAAGAACAACATGGTGAAGATAAGGTCAGGAAGAGAAGAAGTGTTCAACGCAGGCATTCCACGTTTACCAGTCTTATTAAATTTTCCCATTACTTCTTTTCTCCATATTTTTTAGGTTCAGCTTCAGAGATTTTTTGAGGATAAACTTCACGAACAGCTTTCTTTTGTTCGTCTTCTAGTTCGTTATAGCTCTTACCCCATTTCTCGTTAGCGATCTCGTCTCTCAGCTCATTGTAAGCAGCAACCAATTCATTTTGAACGTTGATGTATGCTTCGTAAGAAGAAGAACGGTCATTTTGCAATGATACAACGTGCTTCTCAGTTACCTGTACAGGACCAAAGAATTCAACTTCTTTAGTGATGCGCTCAGGCAGAGTCTCATCATTCATCTTGTTCGCAATAAATTCTTTTGCTTTGTCTCTCAGCTGATTTACGTTGATTATCTCACCGTTTACCATTAACTGATCATACATATTCAAGAAAACTTGCAATACATTGCGTTGTTTAATCTTGTCTTCGTTTTCTTTTTGATTTGGCTCCGGTGGAGGAGGCAAACGTCTTGCCAAACCTCTGTCGGTATCCATAGATGTAGTAATCAAGAAGAAGATTAACAACAAGAAGGCAATATCCGCAGTAGAACTTGAATTTATATCAGGAACTTTTCTTTTTCCTTTTGCCATAGTATTTACTCCATTTTAAATTGAGCAAGCTCAATTGGTTTATGATAATTTCTTCCAAATGCTACTTACAATGATTGCAACAACTGTTGCTCCCAACAAGAAGTAAATAGTATAAAGAAGCATATCAGTAATTTTCAACCAGAATGGTACATTATCAGTTCCTTCATATCCTTGGATATTCAATGGTTGATCGCTACCCATTATCCATGCGATAACTAAAACAGCAACCAAAGCAATTAAACCAAGCAAAGATTTAAGAGCATTTACTGGATTATCTTTAAGAGCCATACCAAATTGGATAACAGCTGCAATAACAGTAACAGCAATAGCCAATCCTAAAAGGCCATAGATTAAGTACAATAACGCATCTGTATGAGCAGGTTGCCACATGTCAGGGTCAACTCCCATTACTACTGCTGAGCCTGTAGCATCACCTCCAAAATAGAAGAGACCAAGAACCACAACAATAGCAGCAAACATTGCGTAAAGTACGTAATACGATACTTTATATGTTAACTTACTCATCTCGGATTATTTTTTGTATTTCAAGTTATATTTGATTACCATATCAAGCAATGAGATAGAAGAATCTTCCATTTCGCTTGTAAGGTTTTCGATTTTAGAAAGAACGTAGTTGTAGAACAACTGAAGGATCAATGCAACGATCAAACCGAAGATAGTAGTAATCAAGGCTACTTTCATACC